>JAGNQV010000189.1 GCA_017988885.1 Opitutaceae bacterium
CGCAGCCAGGTTTCAAGCGCGGCGTCGTCGGGCGGAGTGGATTTCAGATCGTTGGGTTCCATGACGCGAGGAGCGGCCGGAGTTTCTCCTTGCCGCGGTTGATATGGGTTTTGACGGTGCCGAGCGGCCAGCCGAGGACGGCGGCGATGTCGGTGTGGGAGAGTCCCTGTTGGAAACAGAGGTGCAAGGCGGTTTGCTCCTCGACGGCGAGCGAGCGCAGCGCGCGGCCAAGGTCGTGGCGCAGGTCGCTCAACGGGGCGGGCGAGGGCACGGGCTCCAGTGTGGCGAGGTGTGTGGGTTCGAGAGCGACGGTGCGTTGTTTGCGGCGGGCGTTGCGCCAGTGATTGTGGGCGATGCCGAGCAGCCAGGTGGAAAAACCAGACCGGCCGCCGAAGCGGGCGAGGCTGCGCCACGCCTGCACGAAGGTTTCCTGTGCGAGGTCATCGGCGAGCGCGGCATCGCCGCCGGTCAGGTGCCGGAGGAAATGGCGCACGGCGGACTGGTGACGGTGGACCAGCTCCCCGAACGCGGCGTGATCGTCCGAGACGAGCACGCGGGCGATCAGTGCGGCGTCGGTCACGACCGGGGCGGAAGGTCGTCGTCGGCCGGCTTGTCCTTGCGGCTAAAAAGCGCGTTGAGTGACGCGTAGAGCACGAGAGCCACGCCGATGAAACCGGGAATGGCACCGACAAATCTCATCCAGCCGCCGAAGAGTGAAATGAAGAAGTAGTAGAGGCCGCCGCCCGTCGCGATGAGGATGAGGCCCGCGCGAAAGTCGTTGCCTTGGTCGGAGCGTTTTTCGGGCGGCTTCTGCCTCGGCGGCTCGGGCAGGGGCTGGCCTTTTTCGAGGGCGAGGCGGGCGGTTTCATGCCAGAGTTCCTGCCGGCGTTGGAAATATTTGATTCCATAAACGACGAGAAACGAGGCGACCACGGCTTGGGCCGCGACGGCAACAATGCTGAGCATTTGTGCGCCGCTGATTTCGGCGAGAGGCAGGGAGGACATGGGGAGTGAGGGGTGGAGCGGCGTGAGGCCGGATTGGAGCGGCAGGAAGGGGATTTCTAGTAGTGGCATGGCAGATTGGTTTCAAGAGTGAGTGTCGCCAGCGGGACGTTTGGATTCAAAAAGTGAAACGGAAATAAAAAGCGCCCGGCGGTGAGGCCGGGCGCTTGGAGAAAAGCTTATCGCTTACAGCTTACTGCTGCTCACCGATATTCCTCACCGGTAAGCGCATTGATGATCTTAAAGTTTTCGACGTGATAATTGAGGTCGGCGCGGAAGGCCAACTTCACCCCGAAGAGCTTTTCCATGCGCACGAGCAGCTCGGCGTCCTCGCTGCGGAGGCGTTCGAGGATGCTTGGGTGCACGAGGACGCGGAGCGAATACTCCTTGCCGTCTTTGCGCAGCTGGAGGCGGCGGACGACGGAGGAAAGTTTGCGCTGGAGTTCGACCGAGACGGTCGTGGCGCTCTTGACGATGCCGCGGCCGCGGCAATACGGGCAGTCGGTGTAGAGATTGCTCGAGAGCGACTCGGACTGGCGCTGACGCGTCATCTGCAGGATGCCGAGGGTCGAGATGGGGAGGATGTGGTTCTTGGCCTTATCCTGCGACATCTCCTCGACCATCTTTTCGTAGATGGCGTTGCGGTGGCGGCGCTCTTTCATGTCGATGAAGTCGATGATGAGCAGGCCGCCGAGATTGCGCAGGCGGATCTGCCGGGAGGCCTCGACGGCGGCCTCGAGGTTGACGGCGTAGATGACGTTCTTCTCGTCGCCGCCGCGGGCCTTGTGCGAGCCGGTGTTGACGTCGATGGAGATGAGCGCCTCGGTCTCGTCGATGACGATCTCGCCGCCGGAGGGGAGGCCGACCTTGCGCTGGCCGGTCTGCTCGATCTGGCGCTCGATGTTGAAGCGCTCGAAGATCGGGATGCTGTCGTTGTAAAGGACGATCTTGGAGCGCGAGCGCTTCGAGATGAGGCCGACGAGGTCCTGGGTGCGCTCGTGGCTGGCTTTGTCGTCAATGAGGACGCGGTCCACTTCCTCGGTGAGGAAGTCGCGCACGGTGCGTTCGACGAGGTCGGGCTCCTGATAAAGGCAGGCGGGGGAACGCTCGTTCTTCATCTTCGTGGTGATCTCCTCCCACTTCTTGAGCAGGATGTGGAGGTCGCGGACGAAATAGCGGGTCTTCTTGCCTTCACCGGCGGTGCGGACGATGACGCCCATGCCCTCGGGGATGGTGAGCTCGTTGAGCATCTGCTTGAGGCGCTTGCGCTCGTTGGGATCCTCGATTTTGCGCGAGATGCCGCAACCCTCGCTGAAAGGCATGAGGATGAGGTAGCGGCCGGGCAGGGAGAGGTTGGTGGTGGTGCGCGGACCCTTGGTGCCGATGGGACCCTTGGTCACCTGGATGACGATCTCGCTGCCGGGCGGATAGAGGCCGGGGATGTCCTTGACGGTGGGTTCGGCAGAGCGCGCGGGGGCGTTCTTCTTACGGTTGACGCGCACGACCTCGACGGAGGAGTCGGCGGCGGCCGGGAGCATGTCCCAGTAGTGGAGGAAGGCGTTCTTGGAGTAGCCGATGTCCACGAAGGCGGCCTTCAGGCCGGGATCGAGGTTCTTGATGCGGCCCTTGTAGATGCCGCCGACCATGCGGTTGTCGGACTCGCGCTCGATCTCGAATTTCTCGAGGCGGCCGTCCACGAGGAGCGCGACGCGCGCCTCGAGCGGCTCCGAGTTGATGATGAGCTCGCGGTAGGAGCCCTTCTCCTTCTGGAAGACGGAGAGAATTTTCTGGAGCAGCGGGCGCTGCTTGGCGCGCTCTTGCGCGCCGGCTTTCAGTTCAGCGGCGCTGGCCGACTGAGTTGCAGCCGCTTGGGGCGGGTTGACGAGTTCCTCGTCATATTGGCGGGCGACATCCTGGGGGATGTCGGGGTTCGTTTGCGATTGATCGCTCATTATACGGGTGGGTTTTGGCGGGGCCCCGGGGTGCGGCGGTCGCGGCGCAGGAAATTCCGGCAAAGCGGTCGTTAGCGCGAAGAAGTGATTTCATGCGAAATCCTTCCTGAAGCGATAGACGCTCTGGACCAGTCCTTGCAGCAAGCAGCAACTGAGCACGAAGGAGCCACCGTAGCTAATAAAGGGAAGTGGTATGCCCGTGATGGGCACGAGCCCGATGGTCATGGCGATGTTCACAAACACATGCACGGCGAACAGCATCGTGACGCCGATGGCGATCACGGTGCCGAGGCGGTCCCTTGCGAGACCAGCGATGCGGATGCCGTTGAACAACACTAGCCCAAACAGGCCCAGGACCGTTAAGCTTCCCAGAAAACCTTTCTCCTCGGCGATGACCGAGAAGATAAAATCGTTGTGCGCGACCGAGCGCGGCAGATAGCCGAGCTGGGCCTGCGTGCCCTGCGTCCACCCCTTGCCCATGAGGCCGCCGCTGCCGACAGAAATGAGGGACTGCGAGAGATTGTAGGCGACGCCGACACCCTTGGGGTCGACCTTTTCGGGGGCGACGAAGGAAATGATGCGGTTGCGCTGGTAGTCGTGGAAGGGCACCAAGCTATGCGGCTCGTATTTCCCGCGATCGGCGAGATAGGAGTATTGGTGCGACTCCATGAAGGCGATATAGCGCCAAGTATCTAAGGCCACGAAACTTACGATGAGGAGGAACGCGCCGAGCGCCCCAACAAAGAAGCGGGTGGACAGCTTGGACACATAGAGCATCGAAAACACCATCGGGGGCAACACGATCGCCGACTTCAAGTCGGGCTGAAGCAGGATAAGCACCAGCGGGACACCCACCGCAAGAGCCAATTTGCCGAGCACCCCCAGCGACTGGCGCACGGTGCCGATTTCGGAGCGAACCAGCAGGCTGGCAGTGATTAACAGGACGGCGATTTTGGCAATTTCGGAGGGTTGGAAAAACCCAAAAAGCCAGCGCCGTGAGCCGTAAACCTCCTTGCCGATCCCGGGGATGAGCACGAGGACGAGGGTGAGGATCGAGGCGGCGAAAATCCAATGCACCACACTGAGCCAAAACCGGTAGTCGATCAGCGAAACCGCGACATAAATCACGACGCCCAGCCCGAGAAAGACGAGCTGCTTGAACCAGTCTTCCCCGAGCAGGGGAAACGCGGCCAGCAACCCGGTGGTGGCCGGCGTATGCACGGCAGAATACTGGGCGGAGTAAATGAACGTGATGCCAAACAGACACAGCCCGAGGATCGCCACGGGCGCGATCCAATCCCAACGGCTGCGCGTCGTGGTCTTAAAGACGCTGAGGTAGTCGAGAGGGGAGGCGAGTTTCACGGGTGGGTCTAAGCTGAAACGGTTTCCGGCGCGGCCTGCAAGGGCGGTGTCGCCGCGGTCTCATTTTGCGCGATTTTAGCCGGCGCCGCGTCTGCCGTCAGACCGAGCATCGCCCAGAAAACCACGGCGCCCATGGGGCCTTCCAGCACGACGCCGAACGTCGCGCTCACCAGCAGCACCCCCAGGCTGCACCACAGGCCGACCTCGAGCGGGTCGCCGTGCCGCAACGCCTGCCAGCAGCGGGACGCAAACACGACACAAAAGGCGATCCACACACCGAACCCGACCGCCCCCATGCGACCCAGCGCCGTGACCGCGATGCAATGCGGGCTGCGCGTCACAAAATCATCGCCGAGGTCCTGATCGTATTCCTGCAAAAATCCCGCGGCCAGATCGTGGCCGAAACCGAGGCCGAAAACCGGATTCGTCTCCCAAGTCTCCAGCGCCACCGAGTGCCACCACACGAGGCGGAAACGGTTGTTGTCGAGTTTGTAGGATTTCGGGGCGAATTCGGAACTGGGTGCGGCGATGCTGACGACCGAACCAACCTGCGCGCGCACCTCGGTGAGTTTGTGGTCAGCCCACACGTTGCCAGTCAGTGTGCTGACGACTATCAGGCCCAGCAACGCGAGCAGCGCGAGCCCGCCTTGCAGGAGCGGAAACGCCCAGCGCCGCGCCAGAGCCAACAGCAGCATGACGAGGACTCCGCCGACCATCACGGCCCGCACATCGCCGACGATCGAAAAAAAGAACATCCCTGAGGCCAGCGGCCAAGCCCAGTAGCGCCGGCGACCTTCCGCCCAGTGAAAAAGCAGGATGCCGCCCGCGGCGAAAAAGCTCAGGGCAATGTCGGATTTGTAATAAATCAGAGGCGCGGCGCCAAGCTGCAGCGTCGTCATGAAGAATACGGGAAAGGCCTCGCTCAGCGGAAAGGTGAAGGCGAGCACGGCACAACCGCTGAGCACGCAGCCGATGAGGTAGCGGCGGGCGGCGGGGTGGCGGGCCATGTCCCAGGCGATGAA
>JAGNQV010000190.1 GCA_017988885.1 Opitutaceae bacterium
ATTCATGCCTTTCCGCAGCAACCAAGGGTTTCGATCCGTTCCAAAACGGCGTCGCGCACGGCGTGGCGTCCGGCCACCATCACGTCGTGTTCACCACCGATGCCCAGCAATTCATGGGGGTTGACCTCGCTGCTTTGCAACGCGGCACGCACCGCCGTCAGGTAACGCTGTTTGAGATAAGTCCCGTAGTTCACTTTGGTCACGCCGTGGGCGATGGCTTGGCGCAGGGACTCGGTGGCGATGCCGGTGCCGCCGTGCAACACGAGCGGAGTTTGCGGAATGCGCCGTTGAATTTGGGCGAGCCGGTCGAGATTCAAATCCTGCCGGCCGGACAATTTGATATGCACGTTGCCCACACTGACAGCGAGCAGGTCGATCTCGGTTGCGGCGACAAACCGGGCGGCCAATTCCGGGTCGGTCATGTCGCCGTCGCCGCCGACCGAGCCGGAAGCGCCGCAGGGCAGCGTGCCGATCTCGGCCTCGACGGCGACGCCGGAGCGGTGGGCGTGCGCGGTGAGGGTTTTGACGCGGCGCTCGTAGTCCTCGTAGGCAGCGGAGGGGTCCGCGGGCATGATGAGATTGAAACCGGCGGTGGCGGCGGCGTGAACCCAGTCGTCATCGGGGCACTCGTTGAAGATGAAACCGACGGGCACCGCGGCGGAACGCGCGGCGGCCACGCCGAGGGCGGCATACCAGTCGAGGCGTTCCTTGGCGCGCCGCTCAGAACGGCTCAGGAAATCGCCGTTGAAGCCGATGATGATGGGGGCACGCACGGCTTCGGCGGCGTCGATGACGCCTTGGAGCGACTCGAAATTCCAGCTTTCGAAATAACCGAGGGCGTAGCCGCCCTGCCGGGCTGCGGCCATGAGTTGGCGGATGGATTCAAGCGGCATGGGCGGCTCCTTTCAGGTGGGTGCGGCGCACCGGGGCGACCAGCACCTGGCGCGATTTTTTTGCCAGTTGGGCGAGGTCGCTGCGCGCAGTTTTGTCATCGGTGACCACGATATGGATTTCCGCGATGTCGAGCACCTTGCTCAAAGCGCGCTGGCCAAACTTGGAGTGATCCGCGAGCAGGACAAGCTGGGTGCACTGGCGGGCGATGATCTGTTTGATGCGGAAATTGGGCAGCGAGGACTCGAAGGTGCCCTTGCCGGGCAGGAAGGCCTTCGTGCCGACGAAGGCGAGGTCAACGAACAGCGCCCGCGCGGCATCCTCCGTCTGGGGGCCGACGTAGCATAGGCTGTTCGCGTCATAGTGACCGCCGAGGCCGGTGATGAGATGGTGGCGGTTTTTGCCCAGTTCCATGCAAGCGAGCACGGAATTGGTGACGAGGGTGAGGCTGGAGCGCTCCCGTGCCAGCAGGCGGGCGAGTTCCAGAGAGGTCGTGCTGCCATCAAGAAAAAGGGTCTGGCCATCGCGGACGAGTTCCAGCGCGCGGCGGGCAATGGCGCGTTTCTCCTCGCGTTGCACGGCGAGCCGCGAATGCAGCGCCGTCTCATACAAATAGGAAGGGGCGTGGGCGCGCTGGACGCCGCCGACGGTCTTGATCACGGCGCCCTGCCGGATGAGTGCGGCCAAGTCGCGCCGCACGGTCATCGTCGAAACCCGCAAGGCTGTGGCAAATTCCGCATAGGAGCCGGCGTTCTGCTGCTCAAGCCGGTCGAGGATATGCTGGCGGCGGTCGGAAGACGTCATGGGGTGTGTCGCAAAATCACAGAACGATGTTAAAAAATAACATGGCAAGGTAAAAGGTCCGCGCGGTGGATTTTTTCTCCGCGCGTCACATGCTCGGCTCCCGGTGCATGAAGGCGACGAGCTCCGGATCGGCGTCGGTCAGCACGCGCTCCAGCGCGGGCGTGCGGGGCGCACCCATGCAGCGGGTGGCCAGACTGTCACCGCGCGCATATTGCAACTGCATCAGGTAGCGGGTGCGGGTGCCGGTGTTGGGGCTGCCCCGGTGCCAGACCTGATGGTTGAAAAGATAGATGTCGCCGGCCTGACAGAGGATGGGCTCGGCCCCGCGGCCTTCAAAGACGGGGTTCTCCACGGGCGGCTTGCGGCCGGAGAAGTGGCTGCCCGACACGATTTCCGTGGGGCCGTCGGCGGGGCTGGTGATGTCGCTGAGCGGCACCTGCACGCTGAGCCAGATGAGCGGAAGGCGCACGCGGGCGTCCCAGCGCGGTATTTCCGGCGGGAGCGGATGTTCAAGGAGATCGTCCACGTGCCAGTGCGAGATGGCCTGACCGGGCTCGTTGCGGATGACGTTCTGGGCGCAGAAGCGGCATCCGGGTCCGAGAATGGCGCGGACCAGGGAAAGGATGGGCTCGCGGATGAAGAGCCGGACGTAGGCGAGGTCGAGCTCCTCGGGCCGACGAATGACGAAGGACGGGCTGTTCTTGGCCACCTGGTCGGTGAGTTCCCGCAGGTGGGCGCATTCGGCGGCGGAAAGCACGCCGCGCACCAGGGCGCAGCCATCGCGGTCGAAGCGCTCGATGATGGCGCGCGTTTCAATTTCAGAAAAAGGCGAGGTGAGGCCGGGGGATGGGGTGGTCACGGGAAGGCGGGGGATGGAGAACGGGAAAGCGTAGAGAGGGACGGAGCGGCGAAGACAAGACTGGTTTGCATATTTTTTGAAATATCCCGCCGAGTTTCCCGCGTTGCATCCCACGCCGGAACACACTGCGATGGCGGCCATGTTTTCTGCCTCCCCTGAACGCGTCCGTTGCGGCGTCGCTGGCGTCGGTTCGCTGGGCCAGCACCACGCCCGCATCTATGCGACCCTGCCGACCGCCGAGCTCACCGGGATTTACGAGTCGAGTGATGCACGGGCGGCCGAGATCTGCGCCAAATACAACTGCCGGCGGTTTGCCACGCTGGATGAATTGGGCGAGGCGTGCGACGCGGTTTCGGTGGTAGTGCCGACCGACCGGCATGCGGAGGTGGCCCTGCCATTGCTGGCGAAGGGCTGCCACGTGCTCATTGAAAAACCCTTGTGCGCGAGCTTGGCGGAAGCGGAGCAGGTCTTGGAGGCGGCCCGCAAATATGGCTGCCTCGTCCAGGTCGGACACATCGAGCATTTCAATCCCGTGATGACTTTCCTCGAGCAGGAAGTGAGCACGCCGCAATACATCACGGCCGAGCGGTTGGCCCCTTACCAGCCGCGCGGCACGGAGGTCGGGGTCGTGCTCGATCTGATGATCCACGACATCGGCATCGTGCTCGCGCTCGTGAAGTCGCCCATCAAGCGCATCGACAGCGTGGGGGTGACGGTGCTGTCCAAGGGCGAGGATATCGCCAATGCGCGCATTGAATTTGAAAACGGCTGCGTCGCGAATCTCAGCGCGAGCCGGATGAGCACGAAGAAACAGCGCGAAATCCGCATTTTTCAATCCGACGCCTATCTCTCGCTCGATTTCATGAATCAAGCCGGCCACCTCGTGAAAAAAAGCGACATCATCGCCTATGGCCTGAAGATGAAGATCGGCCTGGTGAAGGCGGGTGACCTGAGCGCGATTCCGGTGAAGGAAATCCCGATTGAAAAGGGCGAGCCGCTGGCGCTGGAGCTGGCGCACTTCGTCGAGAGCGTAGCCAAGGCCAAGCAGCCGAAGGTCGGCGCGGCGCTGGGCAAGAGTGCGCTCGAGGTGGCGATCACCATCACGGAGCAGATCCGAGGAAAAGGTAGGGCGTGACCGCCGGGCGCGCCGGAATAAGCATGACCCTGTTGCATAGAAAATACCTTCCCCATGGCACCCCATCCTGGGTGCGCGCCGGAGCGGTTTTTTTCATCACGCTTTGTTGCCGGGTGCGGGGAGAAAATGGACTCTGTCGTCGCGAGATCGCCGCGGCGATTTTTGAGGCGGTGAATTTCAGGCAACACACGTTGCGCTGGCACATGCACCTTCTGTTATTGATGCCGGATCATCTGCATGCGCTGGTGTCTTTCCCCAAGCAGGAAGAAATGCGAAAAGTGATGGCTGGTTTCAAGGAGGCTACCGCGAAGCGGGGCGGCGTGGACTGGCAGCGAGATTTTTTTGATCATCGGCTGCGGAACGATCGATCCTTGGAAGAAAAAGCAGATTACATCCGTATGAATCCGGTAAGAAAAGGGCTGGTGGCGAGTCCGGCTGATTGGAAGTGGGTTTGGGAGACGGATGCCGACGGCGCGCCCGGCGGTCGCGCCCTACCTGATTCAGGGGAGGCGCAGGCATGAGTGCAGCGACCACCAAATTGCTGCCGTTTCGTTTGCCGGCGCCGGAGGGCGGGCGGGTGGATTTACTGGTGGTCGCGGGCGAGCATTCGGGGGACGAACAGGCGGCGCGGATGGTGACCGAGCTGAAAACGCAGCGGCCGGAACTGGCGCTGGCGGCGCTCGGTGGACCGGAAGTGGAGCGGGCGGGGGCGCAATTGCTTTACGACCTCACGGCGTCGTCGGTCGTGGGCTTGGTCGAGGTGCTGAAGAACTATTCGTTTTTCAAGGCGCTGTTTGCCGAGGTCCTGCGCTGGATCGAGGAGCATCAGCCGCGCGCGATCTGCTTTGTGGATTATCCGGGGTTGAACCTGCGGTTGGCGGCGGCGCTGCGTGAGCGCGGTTTGTCCGCCAAGGGTGGCGGCAAAATCAAACTGCTCTATTATATCTCGCCGCAAATCTGGGCGTGGAAGGCCAAGCGGCGTTTCACGATGGCGCGCGATCTCGATGCGTTGGCGGTGATTTTCCCCTTTGAAGTGGCGTGCTACCAAGACACGGCGCTGCCGGTGGAATTTGTGGGACACCCGTTTGTCGCGGCGGACTATATTCCTCCGGTGCGTTACGATCCGGCCGGACCGATCCTGCTGCTGCCCGGCAGCCGCACCCAGGCGGTGGAACGGATTTTCCCAGTATTGCTGTCAGCGTATCAACGCTACCGGGGCGCCGGTGGTGAGCGCGCGGCGGTGGTGATTTATCCCAACGACGAAGTGGCGGCGGTGCTGCGGCGCTGGCCGGCGCCAGATTGCCAGCTGATAAAAACGGGGGCGACGGTCGCCGCCGCGGCGGTGCTGACGAGTTCGGGCACGATGTCGCTGCACTGTGCGCTGGCGGGCATCCCGGGCGCGATCGTGTATCGCACCAATCCCCTTACTTATCTGCTCGCGCGCTGGTGGGTGAAGCTGGATTACATCGGCATTGCGAATCTGTTGCTCAAGGAGCCGATGTATCCCGAGTTCATCCAGGGGGCGGCGCGCGCCGTGCCACTGGCCGCGCAATTGCAGGAAGGCATTGGCGATCGGGCCCGGTTGGCGCGGACCCGTGAGCAGGTGCAGCGTCTGCGGGCGTTGCT
>JAGNQV010000191.1 GCA_017988885.1 Opitutaceae bacterium
TTCCTCGGCGGACTGCAGAATGTGCCGCGCGAGCTCTACGAGGCGGCGCACATCGACGGCGCGGGTGCTTGGGCGCGCTTCCGCCACATCACGCTGCCGCTGATCTCGCCGGTGCTGTTTTTCAACTTGGTGATGGGCGTCATCGGCGCGCTCAAGATCTTCGACCTCGCCTATGCCTTCAGCATCGCGCAGGCCCTGCCGCCGGGCGGCCCGGTGCGCTCCACGCTGTTCTACGGCCTGAATCTCTACCAGCAGGCTTTCGGCTATTTCCACATGGGGCTGGCCAGTGCGATGGCCTGGCTGCTCTTCGTCTTCATCATGGTCGTCACGGTGCTTAATTTCCGGATCAGCCGCCGGTGGGTGCACTACGAAAACTAACATGCACCGCCGTCATCCCGCCGCCACCGTCTGCCTCTACGCCGCGCTCGTGCTGGGTGCGCTTTTCATGCTGCTGCCGCTGGGCTGGATGCTGCTCACGAGCCTGAAGACCTATCCGGAAATCCTGCGCAACCCACCGGTATGGCTCCCGGCGGAGCCGCAGTGGGAGAATTACCAGAAGGTGTGGGAGGGCTTTGCGTATTACCGGTTTTTTCTGAACTCGTGCTTCGTCTCAGCGATGGTGATTGCGGGCACGATCCTCACGTGCTGTCCGGCCGCCTACGCCTTCGCCTACTATGAGGTGCGGCACAAGGAACTGTATTTCGGGCTGCTGCTTTCCACGCTCATGCTCCCCGCGCAGGTGACGGTGATTCCGCTGTTCAAGGCCTTCGCCGCCATCGGTTGGGTGGACACCTACCTGCCGCTCATTGTGCCGGCTTGGCTAGGGGGAAACGTCTTTGGAGTTTTCCTGTTGCGGCAATTTTTCCGCACGATTCCCAAGAGCTTCATCGAGGCGGCGCGGATGGACGGCGCCTCGGAGTGGACGATCCTCTGGCGTTTGGTTGTGCCGATGAGTTTGCCGGCGGTGCTCACCGTGGGGGTGTTTACCTTCCTCTGGAGCTGGAACGATCTCTTTAATCCGCTTATCTACCTGCAGAGCGAGGAGCTGGTCACGTTGCCGGTGGGGTTGCTCTACTTCATCGCGCGCGCCGAACAGCTCACGGGCGGCAGCATCGGGCAGACGCCGTGGCATCTGGTGATGACGCTCGCCACCGTCATGGTGTTGCCGGTCATCGTGGTTTTTGTGCTGGTGCAACGCCGTTTCGTCGAAGGGGTGGCGGCATCAGGCGTGAAGGGGTAGCGGCGCGCGCCGCCGGGTCCGGCGCTCCGCTCAGCGGCGGAAGGTCAGCCAGAATGTGACGGCCGCAATGCCGACCACCACCCACACCACCGGATTTTTCAAGGGCCAGGTCAGTGCTACAATCCGCACGCAGCGGTCACACCACGCGCCGGTATAAGGCACCGGACCGGGGAAGTGCTGCGTGTGCCCGGGTTGCCCGCAACGTTCGCAAATGCCGCAATAACTCTCGGGGATTTTCCGCTCACGCAGAAACTCCGCATCCAACGATCCGCAATAACACTGCCGCGGCTTCGCGTCCGGTTCGCACGACGGTTTGGTTTTCACGGGTTCCATTTGTTAACACAATCCCGGGGGAGCGAGGAAGATTTCTTTGAGTGCTTCGGCGGCGGGTTTCAGGCGGCCATGGAAGTCGAGGACGGCGGTGTTGCAGGGGCAGGGAAACGGGTCGTGGCCCATCCATACGATGAAGCCGCCGATGCCGGGAAACCGCCGTTTTGTCGTGCGCGCCGCGCGGTCTATCGCTTCGCGCTGCAAGCCCTGGCTCCACGCCACGTATTCCGTGAGATCGCGCGGCGCGCGGCCGTGGGCTTTTTGAAACGCCTCCGCCTGAATCCAGAAGCCGAAGCGCCGCCAGAGCGGGTTGCTCTCGTCGAGCGGCAGCAGGCCGTCGGTCGCGCCAAAAAATTCCTGCAGGATGTCGAGCGGGCTCGCACCGGCGGCGCCGACCTCCGAGCGAAACAACGAGTCATCGCGGTCCCAGTAGGATTGGGTGGCGGGCCACCACGGGCCGTGGATATCCCAATGCAGCCCGAGGCCATACTCCTGCTCATTCACCTGCGCACGCGGCCCGGTGGGCGAGGTGTGCAAGTAGCGCCGTGTCGGATCAAGCGCGGCGGCTTCCTCGCCCATCATCGTGAGCAGCGGGTGCGAAGCGGGCGTCGGAATGCCGGAACCGTATTTGCCGCCGTCCATCGCGCCCTGCAGTTCGTTACCGCCGCACCAGCAGAGCAGCGAGGCGTGGTGCTGCCGGCGCGCGATGTAGGAGCGCACGATCGGACGCGTTTCCGCAAAAACCTGCGGGTCCTCCGGCGGCCAGTTGTCGATGCCGGACGACGAGAAGGGAAATTCCTGCCAGACCAGAATGCCGTAGCGGTCGCAGAGATCGTAGAAAACCTCTTTCTCAAGGAACGCGCCGCCCCAAACGCGAAAGACATTGCAGCCCATCTCGGCGTAGGCGCGGATGCGCACCTCGTAATCGGCGGCCGTCACATCGGCGTAGTTCGGACGGATGGGCGTCCAGTTGACGCCCTGCAGGAAAAGCGGCCGGCCGTTGACGACGCAGATCCACGGGTCGGCGGCGGCGGGCGCGTTGGCGCAGGCCTGCCACGTGACGTCCTTGAAACCGATGGTGCGGGTCCACTCGTCGGCCACGGTGCCGGCGTCGCCGGGCAGGTGCACGCTGAGGCGGTAGGTTTTCTGGGCGCCCTCGCGGTTGGGCCACCACGCCTCGACCGGCAGGCCGGTGAAGGCGGCGCCACCGGCGAGCTGGGCGGGTTCGACGGAGGCGTTGAGCAGGCAGCGGTCACCGTCCTCCAGCCGCACCACCACCCGTTCCGGCGTGCGGCCGAAAAGCGTAAAGCCAGCCGGCGCGAGCTGGCAGCGCAGGTCGGCGAGTTCGCGGCCGTCGCTGAGCTCGAGCGTGACGCGGTCCCAGATGCCGATTTGCACCATCCGCGGCTGCCAATCCCAGGTGTAGTTGAAGCGGGCTTTCCACTCCTTGATTTGCGAACTGTGGTGGAACTGCCCGAGCCAGCGCGGCGGCAGGTCGAAGATGATCTGGAGCGGATTTTCGTCGGCGAGTGGGATGGCCGAGAGATCGAAGACGTGCTCAACAAAACCGTTTTCAAAGCGACCGACGAGGCGGTTGTTGCAGCACACCCAGCCCGCCGCATCGAGGCCGGCGCAGTGCAGACGGCGGATGCTGCCGCCTTCGAGCAGGGCGCGCGGCAGCACGGTCGAGTAAACCCAGTTGCGGTGCTCTACCCACTCGACGGCGCGGCTGTTCAGGCCGTGGTTCCAGTCGGAGATGACGCCGCCTTCGAGCAGCAACTGCTGCACCGAGGCCGGCACGCGCGCGCGCACCGGGGTGACTTCGGCCACGCTCGGCGCGCCGAGGTCGGTGCCGGCAAAGCCGCGCCAGGTTTCGGGCGCAAAGCCGGTGAGGGTCCAGGTGGCGGACGCGAGGTCGTGAGTGGTTTTCATGGTTGGGGGCAAAGCCCAAACGGGGGGCAAGAAAAACTGTTCGCGCCAGCACCAGCGGAATCAATCACGAACCGGTGCCCGGCTTTTAAGACGGAGATGTCCGCATTGTCCGATGGTAATGCATTGCAGCCAACGGTCGGAGGAATTTTGGTCGGTGGAATGGCCCTGCCTGTTGCTCCCCAATTCCGACCCGCCCTGGATCCGGATTTTCTTCCCGCGGCCTTGTGGAACCGCGCTTATCGGGCACTCGTGGCGCGCGACCCGGCGGCGCGGCCGTTGGCCTTGGCGCTGGTGCGGACCGACGGCAAGGCCTCGGTGCATCACGATCGCCTGTTGTCGGCCGGGCATCCGGCCGCGACGGAGACGCTGCGCTATGTCGAGCGTTTGCTGAAATTCCTGCTCTGGCAAAAGGGCGGTTGTCAGGTGCTCGTGGCCGGAGCCGATGAAATTGCCGCCGCGCTCGCGCAGATATACAGCCCGGCGGGCGCACGGGCGTTTGACCACAGCTTCATGGGCGGGAAAATCTTTGGCCGGGAGTTTTCGCTGGTGGCCTGCGCGTGGGATGCGTTGCCGTCGGATGATGATTCGACGCTCGCCATGGGCCGACACCTCGACGGTTGCCGCATCGGTTTCGACCTCGGCGGGAGCGACCGCAAGGCCGCGGCGCTGATTGATGGCAAGGTGGTCTATTCGGAGGAGATTGCGTGGGATCCCTATTTTCAGAAAGACCCCGGCTACCACATCGAAGGCGTGCAGGACACGCTCGCGCGCGCGGCGGCGCATTTGCCGCGGGTGGATGCCATCGGCGGCAGCGCGGCGGGCGTGTATGTGAACAACGAGGTGCGGGTCGCCTCACTTTTCCGTGGCGTGCCAGCGGAGCTTTTTGAGCAACACATTCGGCGGATGTTTTTCACGCTGCAGGAGCGTTGGGGCGGGGTGCCCTTCGAGGTGGCGAATGATGGCGAGGTCACGGCGCTGGCGGGCTCCATGGCGATGAACGCCAATGCGGTGCTGGGCATCTCACTCGGCACCAGCACGGCGGGCGGCTACGTCACGCCAGCGGGCAATATCACGCCATGGCTGAACGAGCTCGCCTTCATGCCGGTGGACTACCGGCCGGATGCGCCGCGCGACGAGTGGGCGGGTGATGCCGGCTGCGGGGTGCAGTATTTTTCACAGCAGGCGGTCGGCCGGCTCGCGGTGGCGGCGGGCTTTAATTTTCCAACGGACCAGCCGCTGCCTGAGCAGCTGATCGCGGTGCAGCAAGCGATGAAGGCGGGCGACCGTCGGGCCCGCGCGATTTACGAGACGATCGGCGTGTATTTCGGTTATGCCATCGCGCACTATGCAGATTTTTATCAGATCGAAAACCTGCTCGCGCTGGGTCGCGTGACTTCCGGCGAAGGCGGAGCGATCATTTTGGCGCAAGCCGCGGCGGTGCTGCGCGGGGAATTTCCCGCACTGGCGGATCAAATCCGCTTCCGCACGCCGGACGAGCAAGACAAGCGCCACGGTCAAGCCGTGGCCGCGGCGAGTTTGCCGAAGTTGAGAAAATAAAAAAACCGCAGGCATGGGCGTGCGGGTTTTGATACGAAAATCTTGCGAGGTGATCGCGCGAGTTTCTGCCCACCTTCGCCAAGGCGTCGGTGGGCATTTTTCTTTCCGATGCGGAAAGAAAAATGGTGGAGGTGGCGGGAATTGAA
>JAGNQV010000043.1 GCA_017988885.1 Opitutaceae bacterium
CCGGGACACTTAATCGGTCTGATGTTCGCTGTTGCTCGGAGCGGCGGCCGCCGCTCCGAGCAACCCCGGGGGCTTGCCTTCGGTTTATCCTCCAGCAGGTTTCCTGAGTCAAAAGCAACATACCATGACACGGCGCGCAGAGGGACCTGCGCGCCCACCTTGCGCTTTGGCTGATCGTATCTGTAGGGCCGGCCCTTGTGGCCGTGCCAGGTCGATCCAATCCGTTTTATCCGTGGCATCCGTGGTGCAATTGCATTGGCCCGGTCGGGTTTGGCTTTCGTTGGCCGGGCAACCCGCCATAGTCGCGTTGCTTGAAAATCGCCGAAGTCCTCACTCCGCTGTCCGATCATCATCTGGCGCTCGCCGCGCAGATCGGCTGCGATGAAATCGTGCTGCGCTGTCCGCAGGGGGACCTGTCGGCGCTGGCGGTGGATGTCGCCCGCGTGCGCGATCGCGGTCTGAACGTGTCGGTGGTCGAGGGCTATCTGCCGATGACGCAACTGAAACTGCGTGCGACCGGTTGGGAGGACGACCTGCGGCAGATGAAGCAGCTCATCGCCCTCATGGGCAGCCTCGGCGTGCGGATCCTTTGCTACAATTTCATGCCTTCCGGCGACTGGTCACGCACGAAGGTGCCGCAGATCGAGCGGGGTGGGGCGGTCGTCACCGCCTTTGATCTCGCGCAGGTGGACGATCCGCATCCCGGTCAGCGGGTGTTCATCGACGAAGCCCGGCTCTGGGAAAACCTGGAGTTGTTCCTCGCCGAGTTGCTGCCGTGGGCGGAGCAGCACGGCGTGGAGTTGTCGATGCACCCGGACGATCCGCCGCTGAGTCCGCTGTTTGGCTACGGCCGCATCATGACGAGTGTCGCGGCGTTCGACCGGCTGCTGAATCTGTCGGCGAGCCCGGCGAACAAAATTTGTTTCTGTCAGGGCAACTTCAAGGCGATGGGCGCCGATATCCCCGCGACGATCCGGCATTTCGGCGACCGGATAAATTTCGTCCACTTCCGCGATGTCGCGGGCACGGTGCCCAGCTTTCGCGAGACCTTTCACGACAACGGCCCGACGAACATGGCCGAGGCGATCCGCACCTATCTCGACATTGGCTTCACCGGTCCGATCCGCAGCGACCACGTGCCGATGCTGGACGGCGAGACGGGTGAACCGGGTTACACGATGCAGGGCCGGCTCTTCGCCGTCGGCTACATGCGCGGCCTGCTGCAGGCCGCGCAGGATGGGCCTAGACAGGCTTTATAATAATAACACGGTAATCATGACATCGTGCAACTCAGCGGTTAATTTCTCTTAGCTTTGGTTCAATTCGGTCTGCATCAATAGACTGAGGTCTTAGTCGTATAAAAATAGATGAATAGTGCAGCACCCAGACACCCGATGGCAAAATGGTTCACTCACCAATTCAGGGTGTCCTCGTTCAATTGCTTTGCTGATCTTGAGGCCAGTATTGCGGCACTCCCGTTGGAGCGGGAACGCGGCAATGCATTTGAGGTGTTCGCAGAAGCGTGGCTGGCGACTCAACGCATCCCGCAGGCACGCGATGTTTGGCCGTGCAATACCGCAGCACCTTCGCTCCAAGAATCGCTCCGCCTTCCAATAAGCGACAAAGGGGTAGACGGCCTGTTTGAGTCCGCGGGCGACGAGCCGACATGCTATCAAGTTAAGTTCCGAACCGGTCGGCCCCGGCTCAGCTGGACTGAGCTATCGACCTTCTTCGGCCTTGCTGACGCTAATTGTGGCCGACTCGTCTTCACCAATTGCGATGAGATTGCTCGCGTTGCAGAAAATCGGCCGGGTGTTGTGTTTGTTCGTGGCGGTGACCTCGACCGTCTGACTCAAGATGACTTCCAGGTAATGGGCGATTGGCTTGCCGGAGCTGAGGTCGTTCGTAAAACAAAGTCTCCACGTCCGCACCAAGAGGCAGCCATTCGGGATATTCTTGCCACTTTTGAGCACCACTCCCGCGCAACTGCATTGATGGCCTGCGCGACAGGAAAGACCCTTGTGGCTCTCTGGGTTGCTGAACGGTTGGGCGCCCGAAACGTGCTCGTGCTTCTACCTTCGCTCGCATTGGTAAGACAGACGCTGCATGAGTGGTTGCACGAAACAAACTGGCCTGAGTGGGAATATCGGTGCGTATGCTCAGACCCAACCGTCCTGCCGGAGGAAGATGCTTTAGTCGTCCGTCAGTCTGATCTGGATTTCAAGGTCACGACAAAAAGCGCTTCAGTGCGGAGCTTTCTCGAGCGGCCGACGAACGCTGTGCGGATTGTCTTTTCGACCTATCAATCCAGTGCTGTTGTCGCGGAGGCCGCTGCAGGATTGGCGCCTTTTGATTTTGGTGTGTTCGACGAGGCTCATAAAACTGCTGGGCTCGACGGGATGAAGCAATCACTGGCCCTGAGCGATGAGCAGTTGCCGATCACGCGGCGTCTCTTCCTTACCGCTACACCCCGGCACTACAAACTCGCGTCGAAGGACAAAGCGGGTGCGCAGAGGGTTGTTTTCTCCATGGACGCACCCGATGTCTATGGAGTCGTCGCCCACCGCCTGCCGTTTAGCGCGGCCGCGAAAGCGAACATCATCACAAACTACAAAGTCGTTATTTCCAAGGTTACTTCTGAGGAGGTCACAGCCGAGGCGCTTCGCCGTGGCGTCGTCTTGGTCAAGGGTGACAAAGTCAAGGCCCGTCAGGTCGCGAATCAGATCGCCTTGCAGGCGGCCATTGCTCGCTATGGCGTTCGAAAAATCTTCACCTTCCACGGACGGGTCGCGTCGGCGGCATCCTTCGTCTCTTCAGGGCCCGAAGGCATTGCCACTCATCTCCCGGATTTTCATTGCGACCACATTAGCGGCGCGATGCCCACCGGAATGAGAGAGCGCCGAATGCGAGAGTTCGAAAGCAAGCAGCGTGCGGTAATGTCGAATGCGCGTTGCCTGACCGAGGGCGTAGATGTTCCGGCGGTAGACATGGTGGCCTTCCTCAGTCCTCGTCGTAGCCTTGTCGATATTGTTCAAGCCGCCGGCCGCGCCATGCGGCGTGCCGAAGGCAAGGAATTTGGCTACGTCTTTGTCCCTCTCTATGTCGAGGAAGCGCGGGGAGAGACGAACTTGGAGGCGGTCAAACGCGGCAACTACGACGAGATTTGGAATATCCTCAACCGGCTTCAGGAACACGATGACTTGTTGGCGCAGATCATCAATGATATGCGTGTGCAACGAGGAGAAACCGGTGGGTTTGACGATGCGCGCTTCCGGGAGCGCGTGGAAATAATGGGACCGGCACTATCGCTGGATGAACTTCGCAGGTCGATCACGGCGGCATGTCTCGATGCCCTTGGGGATCCGTGGATGGAGCGCTATGGCCAGCTTACGGCATACTTCAAAAAGCACGGCAACTGCGAGATTCCGGCGCGGCATTCAGAAAACAAGGCGCTGGCAACATGGGTGGTGGCGCAGCGGTATGAGCGCAAGAGCCGAGCCTTGACCGGCGATAGGATCGCTCTCCTTGATCGCATCGGTTTTACGTGGGATCCCTATAGTGCTGAATGGCGAGGAAATTATCTTTCCCTACAAGCGTTCCGCCAGAAGCACGGGCACTGCGATGTCGTTTCGAACAGCAAGGAATTCCCCAAGCTTGGTCGGTGGGTCAAAATGCAGCGCGCGCAGCGAAAACGCGGCAGGCTCTCCCTTGACCGCATTGAGCTTCTCAATCGCCTTGGCTTCGACTGGCAGGCGAGAATTTCGACGTGGGAAGCACGATTTGCAGAGTTAATTGAATACCAGAATCAAGTCGGCCACACGCGTGTTCCGGTAAAGTGGAAAGACAATCCTGAGCTGGGTCAGTGGGTCGTTGCACAGCGTTATAAGCACCGGCAAAAGAAGCTCCGTCAGGAATATGAGTCTCGTCTGGATGCGATCGGGTTTGAGTGGGACGTGCTGCCCGACCAATGGGAACTTTGGTCCGCTAACATTGAGAAGCTCAGGAATTTTAAGCAGGCAAATGGCCACGTGCTGGTGTCGGCAACTCTTGGTCACGATGTCATCCTGAGTCGTTGGGTGACCAATCTTCGTCGGTTAAAAAGGAAAGGTAAGCTTCCGGACGATAAAGTGGCGGCCCTGGATGAGCTCGGAATGACTTGGGATGCGGCTGTCACCATCAGGTCTTCCCAATGGGAGGAGAAATACCGGCAACTGAAGTCACGCTACGAAGCGTCAGGCACATGTGAGCCAGCCAGAGGAGCCAGTGATCGGCCGTCTCGGCTCCAGCGCACTTGGATGAATGACCAGCGGCAACTCAAGCGTAGTGGCAAACTTGCGTCGGATCGCGTCGCTCGCCTGGAGCAACTCAGATTTCGATGGACGCCGCGTGCGGTCTCGGCGATTGCCCAGCTGGCTGTCATAGCTGGAGAGCCACGACCCGCGCAATCCTGGGAAGAGATGTATCGCGAGTTGACCGAATTCTTCAGGAAGAACGGACATTGCGACGTTTCCGAAACGTGGGTCGGCGGTCCTCAACTTGCGCATTGGGTCTTCCGGCAACGTGAATTGAGAGCCGGCGGCCGGCTGGAGGCAGAGCGAGAAAAGAAGCTCAACGAGCTTGGATTCTCGTGGGTAATATTCGACGCTAGGTGGGACCAACGGTTCATGGCTCTTACGTCATGGATTGAAGCGACACGTCGAGGACGTAAGCGCGTTCTAACGCCTGAACTTGCTCGATGGAGTCAGACTCAACGCCAACACCGTCGATTGGGTATTCTTCCACCGGAAAGAGAAGCGCGACTCGATGGGGCTGGTTTCCAATGGGCTCCCTATCGCGATCAATGGAGTCAGATGCTTGACGCACTAGACGAGTTCAAGCGCGGGCACGGGCACTGCCGCGTTCCATCCAATTGGTCGCGGAACCCGCAGCTTGCTCGTTGGGTCGGCGTGCAACGCGCCCGCAAGTCGAAAGGAACAATACGTCCTGAGCGCGAAACCGCGCTTGATTCATTGGGATTCTCGTGGGTTGTCGGGCACACCGGAAGACGGATGCAGACGGACGCGTGGGGCACGATGTTCAGTCGCTTGACCGCTTTTCATGCAGCGTATGGTCATGCGAAGGTCCCACAGCTCTATCCCGCCGACACAAAGCTTGGTCTGTGGGTGACCACTCAGCGCAGGAAAAAGCGAAGCGGGAAATTAACGGCGAGTCAGATCGAGAAGCTCGACAAACTCGGGTTCGTCTGGAGTTTTTCCAGCAATAGCCATCCCGAGGTCGCGGGCGGGATCACTCCATTTGGTCAACGTTGCTCCGCGATGCTCGCGGTGCTGCACGATTTTCACGAGGCCCACGGTCATTGCCGTGTGCCGACCGCATGGGCAAAGAATCGCCGACTTGCGAACTGGGTTTCGGTTCAACGTCGGAGAAAGAAGAAGAACGAACTACAGGCAGACCGCGTCACACAATTAGACGCACTTGGTTTCGACTGGGTAGTAGCACCGGAGGAATCGTCGACAGCACCTCGTAGCATGGCCGGCATCACTGCGCCGGCTCGCGATCTGTGGCCGGATATGTTTCCGCAGCTGGTAGCATACAAAGATTCCCACGGCGACTGTCGGGTGCCTCAAAGGTGGCGGAAAAACCGGCGGCTTGCTGAGTGGGTTTCAGGCCTGAGAGAACTGCGCAAGAAACGGCGCCTTGATCACGACCGCGAGCGCATCTTGGATGAACTCGGTTTCGATTGGGATCCGATCAGCACCCGTTGGGAGACGATGTTCGCACAACTCGTGGAATACAAAAGGAGCTTTGGAGACACACACGTCCGAGCCACTCCCAAGAAATACTCAAAGCTTGCGAATTGGGTGAGGATGCAGCGCCGGGACAAAAAAATAGGTCGTCCGATTGGTGCAACGCGCCTCCATCGATTGGACGAATTAGGGTTTGTGTGGAGATTTGTCGAACCGACGAATTGGGAGAAGATGTTTAGCACGCTCGTTGAATTTAAAAAGCGGCATGGGCATTGCAACGTGCCGCAAAGACACGTCGAAAACATTCGTTTTGGCCGCTGGGTGAATACGCAGAGGCAACGATTCAAGAACAACAAGCTGCCGATCGAAAAACGGCGACAGCTCGATGAATTGGGTTTTGTATGGAATACAAAGCCGTCGGCGAACACCTGAAGATGGACGCGCATCACCTGGAAGTTCCCCATATCGAGCGGAACGGGCAGGAGCTCGACGGGGCGTTGCGGCAGAGAGAGGCCCTGCGGCAGTCGATCCTGAAAAAGCCTTCACCAGCTGCCTCGCCCCTCCAAGTCGCATCCGACGAACCCGCCTCCCAACTCCTCGCCCACCTTCTCGACGAAAGTGGTGCCGGCACCACGACGAACGCCAAATGAATGGGTTCGAGGCCGAATTCAATCAAAGTTAGTAATGTTATCTTGATTAGATAATATCGGTAACTTAGGTATGATCATCACATGAACCCCATCTACAACCCTTATGCCCCAGGCGCTGGCACGCCTCCGCCCGAGCTGGCCGGTCGTGATGAATTGATTGAGACCGCGCGCATCGCATTGGAGCGCACACGGCTGCGATTCCCCGTCAAGAGCCTCCTGCTGGTGGGTCTGCGGGGTGTCGGCAAGACCGTGTTACTGGATCACATCCGGGAAAAGGCCGAGGGGACCGGCATCCACACGCTGCGAATTGAAGCGCCCGAGCAACGCTCGCTGCCAGCCATGCTTGCGCCCCAGCTTCGGCAGGCCTTGCTCCGACTCTCAAACCATGAAAAGGCCCGTGCGCTGGCTCAGCGCGCCTTGCGCGCCTTGGCCGGTTTCGCAAAAGCCCTCAAAGTAAAATACGAGGATATCGAAGTCGGGCTCGATTTCGACCCGGAGCCCGGACTGGCCGACAACGGCGATCTGGAGCACGACCTACAAGACCTGCTTGATGCGGCCGGAGCTGCCGCTGAAGCCGCAGGCACCGCGCTCGCTCTCTTTATCGACGAGCTGCAATACGTCAAAGAAGATGAACTAGCCTCCCTTATTACCGCGTTGCACCGCGCGGCCCAGCGTCGTCACCCCGTGGTGCTGGTCGGCGCGGGCCTGCCGCAGTTGCGCGGGCGCATGGGACGCGCCAAGTCGTATGCGGAGCGATTGTTCGACTTTCCGGAAATCGGGCCACTGCCGGCGCTCGCCGCGCGCCAAGCCTTGGTGAAACCCGCCGCCAGTCAGCAGGTGGAATTCGAAGAGGCCGCATTGACCCGCATACTTACCGCAACCCAAGGCTATCCCTATTTTCTGCAGGAATGGGGCAAGCACGCCTGGGATGCCGCTGATGCTTCTCCCATCCGCGCCGCCGATGTCGACCGTGCTTCGGTCACGGCCGTCGCCGCGCTGGATGAAAGTTTTTTCCGCGTGCGCTTCGATCGCCTGACACCATTGGAGAAACGCTACTTGCGCGCCATGGCAGAACTCGGCCCCGATGCTCACCGTTCCGGAGACATCGCGGAAGTGCTTGGTCGCTCGGTGAATTCCTTCGCCCCTACGCGCAACAAACTGATTTCAAAAGGCATGATCTGGAGTCCCAACCACGGGGATACCTCATTCACGGTTCCATTGTTTGACGAGTTCATGAAACGCATCATGCCGGGGGAAGATTGGAAGACCGAGTGAGATGCTGAAGCTGCCGCGGTCGTGATTCTCATATTTCATCGAACTGCTTTGGATTCAATAAGCGGATGCTTATTCCACTTAACCCACCTTCGAATAAATAGAGCCCACTTCATGACAACCGACAGCATCATCGCCAAGGTCTGGTCCTTCCACCGCACGTTCCGCGACGACGGCGTGGCCGTCTGCAAGCGACGCCCCTACGGGATGGATTCCGTGCGGACGGTGGCGGTGTTGAAATCGAGGGTCACGCGTTCCGCGCCGTATTGCAGGGTGATGATGCCGGTGTTGGGCTGCGCATTCAGCCACGGGCCTTCGAACAGCGGCCAGTCGGCGAGGTTGACCGCGACGCCGTCCACGAGGCGCGCACCGCGGTGGGTGAACTGCAGTCGGCGCCCTTGGCGGTTGGTGTAGGTGGCCGTGAGAGTCTGTTCGTCGAACGTCGGCCGGCCGGCTTGCAGGCGGGCGCAGAAAGCATCGAAGCTCTTTTCGTCCTTGGCGGCGGCGGCTTCGAGAATGATGGCGGTCTTCGGGTGGACGATAGTCAGGCGGTCGTGATCGCCCTCGTTGTGCCACGCACCGGGCACGCTGGTCCACACGCCGAAGAAGATGTGGTCGGCCCGGCAGAAGATCCAGCCGTCCTGCTCGCGTTTCTCCGCGATGAGGTGCGGGAAAAAGCCGTTGATGTGCTGGAGCTCGGCCGTGGGCGGAATGTCGTAGAGGTCGAGGACGGTGTTGTCCTGCTGCATCACATCCTCGAAGGGCGAGGGCTCGATCCATTTGTTGGGATCGGTGTAGTAGGGGCGCGTGGCGAGGATGAAGCCGAGGAGCTTGTCCACCGGATCCTCGAAGTAACGGTGGAGCTGTTTTACCGAAATGGAGGGGTTGATAAAAAAGCACGTCGAACCGTCCTGGGGCGAGAGCCAGGTGAGGTCCCAGCGATGTTGCTCGACGTCGGTGAGGTCGCCCCACGACGAGCCGACGGCGAATTCTGACGCGACACGGGTGTATTTCCAAGTGGGTTCACCGTAGTGGATGCGCGGGCCGCGGCGCGGGGGCTTGAGCTCGCGCAGGATGTAGGGCTGCGTGCGGTCGGTGGCGATGCGGCCGAGCAGGGGCAGCGCGGGAAACTCCTGCAGCGCGGCAAGCCCCACGGCCTCGGACTCCTTGAGGTCGGGGCGCAGCGGGGCGGCGCCGAAGTAGAGGCGGCCGAGGCGCGTGGCGGCACCGGTGTGCTCGTGGGTGTGGAGCACCTGGTTGTATTTCTCACGACTGTGGGCGCCGACCCAGTTGCCCTCAAGATACTCGGTGGCCCACTCGGCGAGCAGCACTTGCATCATCATCCACGCCTGCCGGCGCATCAGCTCGTCCTGGGAGAACTCGTGGAGGCTGGCGAAACAGAGGAGGTAGAGGTGGTGGTAGTTGGGCGAGTCGTATTCGAACATGCCGCGGTTGACGGTGGATTCGATCCAGCGGCGGATCCACGCGGCGGAATCGCGGCTGCCCTGCGCGGGCGTGGAGCCGTCGGCGAAGTTCGGGCCGTCGGGCCAACGCTGGCCGAAGAGGTAGCGCGCCACGTGAAACTGCAGCATGTGGTTGTCGGTGAAACCGAAGTCGTCGGTAAAGCTGGCGGCCAGACGGTCCCGAATTTGCTCCACGAGTGCGGGCGGCAATTTGTCGCCGAGACGCTCGACGCCCTCCATGAATGCATAGGTCTCGAAGCAGCCCCAGACGGGTTTCGGGTCGGCCACGGCATCTTCGAGGTAGCGCAGGCCGTTGGCGGCATCGATGCCCGTGGCGACCTTGACGATGCCGAGTTGATTGCGCACGCGGGTATCGTCGCCAGGTGCCCAGGTTTTGTGGGCCATGGCCTCACGCGCCTCGACGCAGCGGGCCAGAAAGGCGGTGCGGTAGGAGGCGTCGTCTGGATACAGGCTTTGGGTGGCGGCAGGCAGGGTGCCAACAAACGTGAACAGGCTGACGAGCAGGACGGGGCAAGGCAGTTTCATAAAAAAGGGAATGGGGGTGACCCGACCAACGTGGTCTGGGGGCATTCGGAAGCGAAGGGAAATTTTGCGCAATCGTTGCAACCGCACGTTTTCCCGCTTTCAGCCGCAGCGGCGCGGACTAGCATGCACGCATGAAAACATCCCTGTGGCTTAGGTCCGGCTTTCTGCTGCTTGTCACCACCGTGGGGGTCAGTGCGACTACGGCTCCGATTGACGGCAGGCAACTGATTGTGGCGGCGGAGCGCGGTGATCTGGACGGGGTGAAGGCAGGGTTGGCGCGTGGTCTCGGCCTCGAAGAAAGGGATGAACACGGCCGCACGGCTTTGATGGCGGCGACACAGGCCGATCAAGTCGAAATCGCGCGGGTGCTCATGGAGGCCGGCGCCGATGTGAACGCGAAGGATGAGCGCAGCGACAGTCCCTTCCTGTTTGCCGGCGCCGAAGGCCGGCTGGAGATCCTGCGTCTGACGCTGGCGCATGGCGCCGACCTGAAGAGCACCAACCGTTTTGGCGGCACGGCGCTCATCCCGGCCTGTGAAAAGGGCCACGTCGGCAATGTGCGCGCGTTGCTCAAGACGGCGATTGAGCTCAATCACGTGAACAACCTCGGCTGGACGGCGCTGATGGAGACGGTGCTGAAGAAAGGCCGTGGCCCGGTGCATACGGAGATCACGCGGCTGCTGCTCGCGGCGGGCGCCGATCCGAATATCGCCGACCAGCAGGGCATCACGCCGCTGGCGCACGCCGAGCGAGCGGGCAATCACGAGATTGCCGCGTTGCTCAAGGCGGCAGGCGGGCGGTAAAGCTACGCCGTCCTGTGGATGCCGTTTGAGAGGGCGGGGCGCCGCTTATGGCGTTTCTTTGTTCGGTTTCGTTGGCGGTGCTGTTTAGTAAGTGACCCGCATGAACGATGACGCCGCACTGCTCCGCCGCTACGCCGAGGAAGGCTCCGAGGCCGCCTTCGCTGAATTGGTGCACCGCCACGTCGATCTGGTTTATGGCGCGGCCCTGCGTCGCACTGGGGGCGATGCCCACCGCGCGCACGATGTCGCCCAGCAGGTTTTCATTACCCTCGCCCGCGACGCACGAAAACTTTCCCGCCATGCCGTCCTCGCGGCGTGGCTGCACACGGCCACGCGCAATGCGGCGCTCAATCTCATGATCTCCGAACAACGCCGGCAAACCCGCGAAGCCGAGGCGGTCGCATTGGAGGCTGCGGCCAATACGGGAGCGGACCCCGAATGGGACCGGTTGCGACCGCTGCTGGATACGGCAATTGACGAGCTGCCTGAAGCGGACCGCGCGGCCGTGGTCCTGCGTTTTCTGGAAAAGCGGCCATTTGCAGAGGTGGGCTCCTTGTTGCAAGTGTCAGAGGATGCCGCGCGGATGCGGACCGACCGCGCCCTCGACAAACTGCGCGCCGCGCTGAGCCGTCGTGGAGTCACCTCCACAAGTGCTGCGTTAGGCTTGATCATGACGGGCCAAGCGCTGGCCGAGGCTCCGGCCGGACTCGCCGCCACCCTGACTGCCCAGTCGCTGGCGGCGGGCGTTGGAATTTTTGCCACTCTTATGACCACCAAAATCATCACCACGGCCGTGCTCACCGCGCTGGTCGCTTTCGGGGCCGGCACCTACGTCGGGCTCAATCACGAAACCGCCACCCCACCGCCAGTCGTGTCCGACCAGTCGCAACTGATCGCGTCATTGCGCAAGGATAACCAGCAGTTAACCGCCGACCTTTCCGGCTTGAATGCGGATGTGGTGCGATTGAACGAGGCAAATGCCGCACTCACGGACCAGCAGGTCGCGGCGGCACAGGTCGTAAAGAAAAGTCCCAATATTGGCGGCCAACGTTACGATCTACAGCAGGCGGTGCTGAACAATCTGCGGCAGATCGACGCAGCGCGAAAGCAATACCAACTCACCAACGGCCATCCCGCCGCGTCCATCGAGGAACTCGTGGGGATCGGCCGCTACATCAAGACGGTGCGCACGGTGGGTGGGGAGGATTATTGGGCGCTCTCGATGCTGCCCGGCCAGCCCTTGACCGTGGTGACGCCTGACGGGGTGAGCGTGACCTACGATCCCGCCGGCACCATGACGACGAAAATTGAAATCCCACCGGCCGTGGTGCGCGTGCGGGAGCTGGGCGCGAAGGTCCAGCCGTCGGCGATGAAGGCGGTCGAGGCCTATCGCACGGCGCACAACGGCGACAGCCCGCCTAATGAGGCCGCTATCCTGTCGTATTTTGCCACGCCGCAGGAAGGCGCCGACTACGTGGAATTCATGGAAGTGCGCAAGGCGGCGAACCAGTAGACAGGGAGCGCGGCGGCTCGCCTGTAATTCGAGATGCGGGTCAGCGACCTGCTTCCATGGCTTCCAGTCACGTCAGCAGCACAGCGCGCAATTCTCCCGGGGCGAGATCGCGCAGAGTCAGGCTGAGTAAGCGCTGCCGGGTGATGGACTTGGTGCCGCGTTTGGCTGTCAGGGAAAATTCGTCCGCGCGTCCGAGTTTTTTTGGTGCGGCGAGCCAACGCCAGGGCTCGAGCGAAAGTCGCACGCGGCGGGCTTTACCCTCGCGGCGCTCGTCCACGACGAGCAGCAGCAGGCGGCTCCCGTGGCGATAGGCGGAAGTGTGGAGGTCGGCGATTTCCTCCTGCACCAAGCCGTCGCCGAGCAGGTCGCCGTCGGTGAAGAACCCCAAAAAGCGTCGGCGGAGTTTTGCCAGGCGGCCGATCAGTTGGGTCACCGCGGGATGGGCGGAAAACTCGCTGCTGCCCCAGACGCCGTTCGGCCGGCGCACGAGGAAGTTCAGGTAAAAATTGTCGGCGAAACCCTTCAGGATGCGCACGCGGTCGTCTTCCACATTGAGGTTGAGCCGCGGCGCCCGCCACACGCTGAGCGCGGGCGCGGCGAAATCCGGCAGGCGGTGCGCGGTGCGGAAGAGGATCAGCACGTCGCTGCGCCAGTTCCACGTGTAGTGCATCACCTGCGATTCCGCTTCCAGCGTGGTTATGCTTTCGCCGCTGAAGGTGGCGACTGGGCTGACTTTCGCCGAACTCGTATAAATCGCGCGCGCCAAGTCGTCGATGCTGCGGTCTTTTTGCCCCGCGATATATTGGTCCCAACAAATGGAAAATGGCGCGAGCCGCAGGAGTCCGCGGATGCCTTTCAACACCGCGGCCTGCCACTGCCGGTTCGAGGGGTCGACGCCATAGCCGGCGTAGGAAACATAGTAGCCCGGATTGATCGCCGGCACCGCCTCGGTGTGATAACTCCAGCCCGCGTCTGTTTTGCCCCCGGTCCCAAACCGCCGGCCGGTCGCGGCGTCGAGCGTGTTGATCGAGAGCATCAGCGAGATATTCACGCCGAGTTTCCGGCACTGCTGCATTGCCCACACGAAGTCAGCGCGCGATCCGAGCACGGCTGGCAGACGCAGTGGCAGTCGGAAAGGTTCGATGCCGTTCCAGACATTGAGTTCGCGAATACCCACGGCGCGGCACTCACGTGCGAGCCGGGGCAGGTCACGCCAGCGGAAGTGGCAGCGCTTTGGGTTGAACTCCTGCATCTCGAACATGAACACGGTCCGAAATCCGAGATCCTCGCGCACGTGTCGCGTCAGCGTCGCGCACGGCTGCCGGCGAACGTGTTGGCGATAGGTGACGATGCCGTGCGGCCAGCTGCCCGCGTGGGGCGTGACCACAAATTGCGCGCTGCGCCACGTGGCACCCGGCGCCGCGCCTTCGCCGGGCTGCGTGCGGATGTGGCCGTCGAGCTGCTGCCACTTCGTGAGTTCGCGACTGAAGCACAATCGCGCACGGCGCGGTTCATCCTCCGGCACACGGAGCAGCACCGCGTGCTCGGGGTCCGGATGCCAGCCGGTCTCAAAAATTCCGAGGCCGGCCTGCTTGCCGCCGAAATGCGACCAGCGACCGAGCGACGTGCCGCCCCACCAGCCGTTGCCGGGCTCAAAAAATTCCCACCACGTCCCGCGCCAAAACTGATTCACCCCGGCGTTGCCGGCCTGATTCAGATCCAGAAACGGCCGCATCTTCACGCCGCCCTGCTGGAACCAAGTTTGCTCCGGTCCCGTCAGCGGCACGAGGCCGTGGAAATCGGGAAAGAGAATCTGCGGGATCAGGTGATCGCTGTTGTTTTTGACCGATGCCTCAAACACGAGCGAGCGGCCATCCGCGTGCGCCGAGATGGTCACGGTGGCGGCGACCTGACCCCGCCAGTTCACATCATCGCGACTGCCGCCTAAGGCAGCGTAGCGGACCGTGACGTGCGCGTTGCCGCACTCGATTGCGCAGCGGTGCGAATAACGAGAAGCAAGCCGGAACGGACCGAACTCTTTTAGCGGACACGAGACGTCGATGAGTCCGCCCAGCTCCGGCGTGGTATCGATCAGGCGATTCCCCTCGGGCTCGGTCAGGGCAAGCAGCACGCCGTTGGTCTTGGAGAAAACCAGTGCGCTGCCGTTAATTATGACGGTGACGGTTTTCATGCGGGTAAAATTGGGTGGGGTGCGGTCCGCTGGCCCGTATTCGGATTGAGGGCGGACCGCCTGTGCTCGCGGGGTTAGCGGGTGCCGGCGACGGCGGCAGGATCGCCGAGGCGGGTGTTGAGCGCGGCGGCTTCCGCGGCGAGGCGGCGGGCGACGGCGGGGGCGAGGGTGTCGCCTTCGCGCAAGTCGAGCGTGGCCATTTCGTATTTTCCGCCGGGTTTGAGGCGCGGTTCGATGTCACGCAGACGCTGGCCGCGCCAGAAACCGAACAGCACGCGATCATCCTCCGCACGGATCAGGAGCGCGGGACCGTTGAGCCGATAGACGAGATGGCCCCACTTGATGACTTCCTCGAATTTCGCGGCGCGGCGCACCTGCGTGCGCAGACGGGCGACAAGGATTTTGCGCCAGCCGTCGAGCGCAGCCACATACGCGGCGGGGTTGGCGGCGGGCGTGATTTTCTTCATGGTCAAGGCGTGATGCTCCCGCCGGTGCGGACATCGAAGGCGTAAAAGCCGGTAGATGTCACCGGCTGCTGCGCAATCCAGAGCGTGTGCGGGTGGGCCTGTGGCACGGCGATGCTGGCGAAGGAGGTGTTGGGATTGTTGACGCGACCGAAGCGCGGCGTCTCACCGAGCAGCGCAATGGCGTCGTCCACCGTGGCGCGGTTTTGTTGGACGTTCATCCAGTCGTTGAGCTGGTCGAGCCGTTCGAGGCTGTAGCCGCCCGGATCCGGGCCGGTGTAGCCGCGGGTGCGCAGGGTGGTGTCGGCGGCGCCGACGGGATGATTGGTGAGGGCGAAATGGTTTTGTGCGGACGAGTGTGAGGTGTAGGCGCCGCAATAGTTGGAGCTGCTGAACACGCCACCATGCTGATCCACGGCGATGAGGTTGCAGAAGAAGCTGAACTTTTTGCAGCGGGTCTCGACCTCGGCCACGGTGCTGCAGAACTGCAGCATGTCGCGGAACACGAGGTCCACCGGCACGAGTTGGTCGAGGTCGAACTTCACGCCGGGGCAGAGGAGTGACGAGATGCCGAGGGCGAGGCCGGCCTCGTTCATGCCGCGGTTGGCCCACACGGTGCCGGCGATGGGAAAGCTCAGGTAGCGCAGGCCGCGGTCCGGTTGGATTTGGGCGATGGTGTAGAGAAACCGCGGGTCATCGAGTGTGCCGCCGGTGAGGATTTTCCCGCCGGCACCAGGGAACGCGAAGCTGGAGCACGCGCCGGCGTGGTAAACCTCGTATTGCCACGCGCGGAAGCTGAGCAGCTCGGCGAGTTCGCGGTCAAGGCCCGCACCCTCGGCGATGCCCTGAATCTCTTCCTGCAGGTGCGGCCAGTGATCGAAGCAGAAGGTGTGCAGGCGTTGCTGCCAGTCGCGGATTTTTTCCAACTGCGCGGCTTTCGTGCCGGTGAGAAAATCGCCGAGGAGCACGGCAACGTTGGCGTGGATCTGGCTGCGGACAGCGGCGCCTTGCTGGCGGCCGAGTTCGCGCGGGTTGCCGCGCAGCACGAGGATGGGGGCGGGTGGGGTCCTCACGACGGGCGAAAGTGGCGAGCGGAGCCGGCGGGTGTCAACCGCCGGAACCGGCTTGCGGTCGGGCGACGGCCGGACAACCTCCGCGCAACCCCTTATTTCCCAAACCATGCTGACCCTCGAACAGATTCAGTCCTACGATCGCGACGGCTACGTGCTGGTCCCCGATTTGTTTTCCGCGAAGGAGACCCAGATCCTGCTCGAGCACGTGAACGACCCGCGTATCACGGGCAACCAGTGGGCGGCGAAGGATACCGCGGGCCTCGAAAGCAAGCTCTCGCTCTGGTCCGACGTGCCCAACGATGTCTTCGGCATGGTCTCGACCAGCCCGCGCGTCGTCACCGGCGTGCAGATGCTCCTGCGCGAGGAAGTTTACCACTGGCACAGCAAGGTCATGATGAAGGAGCCGCGGGTCGGCGGGGCGTGGGAGTGGCATCAGGACTACGGTTATTGGTATAACGACGGGGTGCTCTACCCGCGGATGATGTCGTGCATGATCGCGCTCGATCCGGCGACGAAGGCCAACGGTTGCCTCAAAGTGGTGCCGGGTTCGCACCGACTGGAGCGCTTTGACCATGGCCGGGTGGGTGGGCAGACCGGCGCGGACCAAGAGCGCGTGCAGGAGGCAATCGCGCGGCTCGGCATGATATACTGCGAGGCCCCGGCGGGCAGCGGATTGTTTTTCCACGGCAACACGTTCCACTCCTCCGAGGCGAATCTCTCCGACAAGCCGCGCCGCGCTTACATTTGCTGCTATAACGCCCTCTCGAATGTGCCCTATGGCGGCAAAGGACACGGCAAGCCCGTGCCCATCACGCTGGCGCCCGACGACGCGATCCTGCGTTTGGCTGAGACGACGGCGGCGACATGAGCGAGGAAAAGGCGGCGGCCGCGGCGGACGACGCCACGATCATCCGCCAAGGGGTAACGGCAGCGATCCAGCAGTCGTTGCTCCCCGCCGCGGTGCAGAAGGCGTATCCGGGCCACTTCACGATTGTGGCGGACGGGCATTGGTTCGGGCAGGAAAACACGTGGCCCGGGCTCGACTCGTGGCAGATGGCCGGCGCGTATCTGTTGCTCGGGCGCACACCGCTGGTGCTGGATTATTTCGATTTCGTGCAGGCGACCCAGCGGGCGGATGGCAACATTCCCTTCGCGGTGTTTGCGGCGGATAACCCGCCGGAGCATCTCACCACTTATTTGAAGGGCGTGCGTTATCCCGAGGAGGTCTTCACCTACGATCCGAAGCGCGAAGGCTACCGGGCGCGCAAGTGGGTTGGCTGCTTCAGCCACTGGATCGCGGGCATCAACCCGCTCGGCACGCTGGCGGCGGTGAGTTACCTGCTGCTCGGGGAAGAGATTTTTGCCGCCACCGGTGACAAGGTTTGGCTGGAAGCGAAGCTGGGTTCGCTCGAAGCCGCGGCGCGGTATCTGCTTTCGCGCAAGAGCGCAAACGGGCTGATCGCCGGCGCCGGCTTCTACACCGAGATGCCGCCGCGCCACCAATGGGACGGCGTTACGCAATGCTACGTCGTGCATGCGTGGCGCAAGGTCGCCGCGCTTTACACGGTGCTCGGGTGCCAGGCGGAAGCGACGCGCTGGCAGGGTGAGGTGGACACGCTCGCGGCGCGGTTTCACGAGGTATTCTGGCGGGACGATCATTTCGCGGAGTATGTGCATCCGGCGCGCGGCGTGGTGGATCTGCACGGCCTGTCGGATGTGAACTGGGCGGCGGTCGCACACGCGGTGGCGACACCGGCACAGGCGGACGCACTCTGGCCGCGCATGATGAACGAGCAGGAACTGTGGTATGGCGGCATGCCCACGCTCACGGTGGCCAAACCGTTCAGTTATCAGGAGTGGGAATTTTTCAGCTCACATGAGGACGTGGGTTTCGAGGTGCCGGTCGGTCCGCTCTATGACGTGGCGGCGATGGGCCGGGTATGGTTTCTTGAAGCGCAGGCCTGTCTGAAACGCGGCGAGACCGGGCGGTTGCGCGAGGCAGTCGTGAAAATCTGCCAGGCGGGTTTGGCCAACGGCGGTTTCTGGCACGAGCGCTATCATCCCCTCCAGTCGCGCAAGGTCGCCGTCACCGGGCCGCGCGGTTACTGCGAATATCCTGCGGTGCTCACGCGCATCGTGCTGGGTAATCCCGCGGTGTTCGGAAAATTCGAACAGGCGGTCTGAGTCACGGCCTCGACGCAGGAAGAGCGTAGCGCTTGGGCCGGTGGACGGGCACGTCCCTGTGTCCGTCGGGGCGTGGAGCAGACCTTACTTGCCGGCGGTCGGCTCGGGCAGACGCACCGACTGGTAGGCAAGGAGCCGCCAGGTGTCGGATTCACGCCGCCACACCGAAAGGAAGCGCAGGCGAAACTCCACGTGTTGTGTGCCGGCGGAGGCGCGGAGTTTGGCGCGGCCGGTCATCGTGGCGACATTGTCGTCCACGCGGGTGACATTGGCCTCTTCGTAATCGTAGGCCTCGTATTTCACGCGGCTGGTTTTCACGGCGTCGAGAAAATCGGCCTTGGTCTGCACGCGGCCGTCGGCGTGGCCGTAAGTGAGCGCGTCGGACAACAGCGGGGCGAGGCGCTGCACATCGCCCGCGATGGTGGCCATGATGCGCGCGGTATCGGCGGCGCGGACGTCGTCCACGAGGGAGGAGGCGTGCAGAGGCAAGGCGGCCAGCAGGAACACGCCGACAAGCAGCCTGTGCAAAATCCCGGATCGTGGGTGGGGCGGCTTGCCCCCAAGCCGCCTTTGTCCACCGCGGCAGCGCGTTGAGGGCAACGCGCTCCACCCGATGCGATTTACGGCCAGTTTAAAGCAGGACATGTGATTCAGCGTTTGACGGGATGGGGGCGGCCGGAGTCGTTGATGGCAACGTAGGTGAAAACTCCGGCGGCCACGCGTTGTTCCGCTCCGTCGGTGAAATGTTGCACCCACGCTTCGATGGCCATCTTCAGCGAGGTGCGGCCGATGGCGAGCACCTGCGCGTAGCAACTCACGGTGTCGCCGACCGCGACGGGATGCAGGAAGGCCATGCCGTCAATTGCCACGGTGGTGACGCGGCTGCGGGCGGTGGTGCGGGCGAGGATGGCACCGCCAAGATCCATTTGCGAGACGAGCCAGCCGCCGAAGATGTCGCCGTTGCCATTGGCGTTGGCGGGCATGGCGATCGTGCGGATGACGAGTTCGCCGCGGGGCGGGGCGGGCGCGGGGTCCATGGCTCGACTCAACGCGGTGGCTTGCCGGGTGGCAAGTTTCCCGTCGGGCGCCCGGCTCAAGGCTGCGTGCGATGAATATAGCGCAACAGCGGCGGCGCGTTGCCCTCCGTGGAAATATAGATGCTCCGCGCATCGCGGCTGAAGCACACGGCCTCGGCTTGGGGCAGGCCGTGGGCGGGCAGTTGCTGCGGAGTGCGCGCAAAAGCCTGAGCCCAGGTTTCGCCGGCGTGGCGCGCGTAGAGGTAGGCTGCGCCGTAGGTCAGCACGACGGCCCGCGTGCCGTCCGGAGCAAGGTCCAGCCCGACCGGCCACGGGCGATAGCGGCCCCAAGGCGCGTTGATCAACGCCTCCGGACCGGTGGGCAGAGGGATGCCGGCGAGCGCGCCGATGGGGGTGGCTTCGGGGGTGGTGCCGGCGACTGAATCCAGCGGCAGGGTATAGACCACGGGTGGGCTCGTGCGTTTGGAAATGAGGTAGACGAGGCGCTCACGGATATCGACGGCGATACTTTCGCAATCGCGCGGACCGTCGGGGTAACGCACGGAAATGCGC
>JAGNQV010000044.1 GCA_017988885.1 Opitutaceae bacterium
GGCGGATTTATTGCTGTGTCTTTTAGGCTATTTGTGGGCATGTTTTTTTCATGAAGGTTGTCGTGCTATGTTCCGGCGGGATGGACTCGGTGACGGCGCTCCATTGGGCGCGGGCGGAGCATGAGGTCGTCGCGGTGGCCAGCTTCGACTACGGCGCCAAGCACAATCACCGCGAACTGCCGTTGGCGGCGGAGCACGCGGCTGCGCTGGGAGTGAGGCACGAAGTGATTGCGCTGGATTTTGTGAACCGGCTGTTTGCGTCGGATCTGCTCAAAAGCGGCGGCGCGGTTCCCGAAGGCCACTATGAGGCGGAGAATATGAAGCAGACCGTCGTGCCGTTTCGGAACGCGATCATGCTCAGCATCGCCTGCGGTTTGGCCGAAAGCGGCGGCGCCGAGGGGCTGGTGATTGCGGCGCATGGCGGGGACCACGCGATTTATCCGGATTGCCGCGAGGAATTCATGAAGGCGATGGGTGAGGCGATGCGGCTGGGCACCTACGCGGGAGTTTATCTGCTGCGGCCTTTTATCAGCATGACCAAAGGGGATATTGTGCGGCTGGGCGCGCGGCTGGGCGTGGACTTTGCCCGCACTTGGTCCTGCTATAAAGGCGGCGCCGTCCATTGTGGAAAATGCGGCACGTGCGTGGAGCGGCGTGAGGCGTTTCATGTCGCGGAGGTGTTTGATCCCACCATTTATGCTGCGCTGGAACCTTTACCGGAGAAACCGCGAGCATGAGTAAAATCGTGGATCGCATCGAACGGGAGCTGGGTTTACCGGGCTTGAGCGCGACCTTGGCAGACAAGCTCAAGCCTTCCGACCTGCAATCACTATGGTTGGAGGTAACCCGACTGCGGGCCGCCGGCCGGACGCCACCAGAGGTGCTGGCGGAATATACGGACAATCGTTTTGTGCGACCATCACCAGTGCGCCCGCAGGATCTCGGGGCTTGGGACCGTGTCCTGCACGCGCAGCTCCCCTCTGAAGTCGAATTACTCGAACTTTCGCCAGTCTGCCCCTTGGGCACAAATTCCGTTGTTGCCGGGGTGGCCCAAAATTGGGCGGTGGCGACGGAGCGGAACACCGAAGTGATTTCGGACTGCACGAACGTGCTGGCGCTGGAGGCGACGATTCGCCGCCGGCAGGCCCGTGAGGATTCCGCGGTGGTGGCGGCCGTGCATCTCGGTGCCAGCCACCGGTTGCTACGCGCGCAAGCCTTCAAAGGCAAAGGACAGATGCCGCACTTCCGTCTCTTCGGTCTATGTAGCGCGGGCCGGGGTGCAGGGTTTGAGCAGATGGCGCTCGCTCTGCATTTAAGCGTTCTGCTTGGAGCACTTTATCAGTATCTTGGCTTTGGCATCGTCCCACGGCTTGCGCTTTCAGATTTTGGTGATCCGGCGACGCCGGCGGAGCAGATGCACGAATGGTTGGCTGGTTTGCAGGGGCAATTTCCCGGGCTGGTGTGCCAGCTTGCTCCTGAACGGAAAAGCGGCCGGGGCTACTATCGCGGCTGGTGTTTTCACTTGTTCGCTACCATGCCCGCAGGCGAGGAAATGTTTCTCGCCGATGGCGGCGCGGTCGATTGGTCCCGCCGATTGTTAAGCGACCAAAAAGAACGGATGGTGATAAGCGGGATTGGCAGCGAACGTCTGTGCACAGCATTTGTAGCAGCGGACGACAAGGGCCGAAGCGCATGCTGATCTCGGAAATATTTTATTCGTTGCAGGGGGAAGGCACGCTGACCGGCATGCCTTCGGTCTTTGTGCGGACGAGCGGCTGCAATCTGCGCTGCAACTGGTGCGACACGCCCTACGCGTCGTGGAATCCCGAGGGCAAACCGCACACCGTGGAGCAAGTGGTGGCCGCGGTGCAGGCCCATCCCTTGGCGCGGCATGTCGTGCTGACGGGCGGCGAACCGATGATTGCCCGGGATATCCGCGAACTCGCGAGCGAACTGAAGCTGCTGGGTTATCACGTGACGATCGAAACGGCGGCCACCATGGCACCGGACAAAATTGCCTGCGATCTGGCTTCGCTTTCGCCGAAGCTGCTCAACTCCGCGCCCGACAGCCGGCTGAGTCTCAGCTGGCGTAAAAAACACGAAGCGTTGCGCTGGCAGCCCAAAGTCGTGCAGGCCTGGATCGAGGCGTATGACTACCAGTTCAAGTTTGTCGTCGCGCAGCCCGCGGATGTGGACGAACTCGAGGGCATGCTCGCATCACTCAAGCGGGATATTCCACGGCACAAGGTGCTGCTGATGCCGGAGGGCGTGACGCTGGAGGCCATCCGGGCTCGGGCCGGCTGGCTGGGCGAGCTGTGCAAGGCGCGTGGCTACCGCTACGCGCACCGGCTGCAGATCGAACTTTATGGCAACACCCGCGGCACCTGAACACCGCGGCGCAGGGGTTAAGCCGCGGAAGCTTTCGGAGGAGCTCGCGGAGCTGCATGCGCGTTTCGCCACGAAGCCGGTGACGTTGCGCGAGGTGATCTACACGTTGCGCGGGCGCGCCTATTCGTTGTTGGTCATCCTGCTGGCCCTGCCCTTCATCACACCGATTCCGTTGCCGGGCTTGTCCACGCCTTTTGGGCTGGCGATTGCGTTCATTGCGCTGCGCCTGACGCTGGGGCAACGGCCGTGGTTGCCCAAAAAGCTGCAACGCAAGACGCTGCCGGCGGGATTTTTCGGAAAAATCATCGCCGGCGCGACGCGTGTGATTCGGCTGCTGGAATCGTTTCTAAAACCCCGGTTAGCCCTGCTGAGTGCCCACGGCTGGGTGCTGCAGGTGCACGCATTTTTTATCCTGTTGGCCGCGCTGGTGCTCCTGCTGCCGCTGCCGATTCCTTTCAGTAATTCATTTCCAGCCTGGACCATCCTGCTGTTGGCGGCGGGCACACTGGAGCGCGACGGTCTTTTTATTTTATTGGGCTACTTCGTCTGCGCGTTGGGCGTCGCGTATTTCATGCTGCTCGGCGATGCGACCGAGCAGTTGCTGAAAACGTTGGCGCACTGGTTCACCGTCTAGCGGCCGCCGCTTAAAACTCGTCGTAGGCGATCTGGGTTGGCGGCACGCCGAGCGCGGCCAGCATTTTAGTGCAGGCCTTGATCATCATCGGCGGGCCGCAGAGGTAGTATTCAACGGCCGGCGGGTTCGGGTGGTTGCGCAGATATTGGGCGAGAACGACTTCGTGGATGAAGCCCGTGTGGCCGGTCCACGCGTCTTCCGGCAGCGGGGACGATAGGGCGAGATGGAAGTGGAAGTTCGGATGAGACCGTGCGAGCGCGCTGAAATAATCCTCGTAAAAGATCTCCTGCCGGGACCGCGCGCCATACCAGTAACTGATCCGGCGGTAGGAGTGGGCGGTTTCGAGCAGGTGCGCCAGATGCGCGCGGAGCGGAGCCATGCCGGCGCCGCCGCCGATGTAAACGGCTTCGCGCTGCGTGGGCTTGAGGTGAAAATCGCCAAACGGCCCGATCGCCGTGACGGTATCGCCGGGTTGCAGGGCGAACATGTAAGCCGAGCCCACGCCGGGCGGGCAGTCCTGGCCGGGTGGCGGCGTGGCGATACGGACGTTGAAGCGGAGCGTGCGTTCGGTCGCCGCGTTACTCGCGAGCGAGTAATTATTCCGGCGACCGGCGCAAGGATTGGTCGCGACGAGTTCGAAAACATGCTGAGCCTGCCAGACACTGGCGTAGGGCTCGGGAATATCGAAATCGCGGAATTTGATTTCTCCGTAGGCGGGAATATCGAACTGCAGGTAATCGCCCGGCGTGAAGGGAATCTTTTCCGCCGCGTTCACCGGTTCCAGCACGAGCTCCTTGATGAAGGTCGCGACACTGCGGTTGGACACGACGCGCAGCGGGTAGGTTTTAGGTTCACGGGCACCTGCGCCACCGGCTAAGGTCGGATTCAACCAGAGCCGGCCGCCGCGTTCTTCCAGTGGATACGTGGCCAGGCCGCGGCAAACGGGCGAGCGCGCGGGCGAACCGTCGGCGAGATGGAAGCGGCCGTTGTGCTTGGGGCACTCGACGATTTTTCCCTTCACGAGGCCGCCCGCCAGATGGAAGTTGGCGTGAGTGCAAAGCCCGTCCGTGGCGTAGAGGGCGCCCGCTTCGTCGCGGTAGAGCGCGTAGGTTTTATGACCGTGGTCAAAGCGAAGGATATCGGCGCGGCCGAGATCGGCGGCGGCGCAGATTTCGATCCAACCCTTGGCGTCAGGCTGCGCAGCGCCGAGGATGGCGTTGTTCCCGGCGGGGCGGGCCGGCGGGGCGGGCAGCTTGCGCTTCACGTGATGCGCCGGATCTTTGACTTGGCGCAGGACCGTGGGGATGATTTCGCGAAAGGCCTCGATGATGCCGCTATAGGGCACGGGCATGTCGTGCTTCACCAGCGCATGCAGGCGCGGCAGATTGTGATACGGCACGAGCGGGAACATGTGGTGCTCCACGTGGTAATTCATGTTCCAGTAGAGATACCGGTGGATCGGATGCATGTAGACCGTCCGGCAGTTGAGCCGGTGATCGAGCACGTTCTCGGCGAGACCGGCGTGCTGAGTGTAACCGTAGACCAGCATCAGCCAGGTGCCGAAAATATTGGGGAGCCCCACATACATCAGCGGCAGGAAGCTGCGCGTGTAAAGCGCGAGGCCAAGGGTGCCCGCGTAGATCAGGACGTAGATCCGCGCCTTGAAATAGATTTTGGAAAACTCGCTTTCGGGGATGTAGGTTTTCTCCTGCGGCCGCATGCGCCCGCCCGCGTGGGTGAGAATCTGGCCGAAGTAGTTGCGGTAAACGCCCAGATTGAAAATCCCCAGGGCCATCGCTCGCAGGTTCGGTGGCCGCGGCACGGCGATTTCGGGATCGCGGCCGACGATGATGGTGTCGCTGTGGTGCCGCGTATGGCTCCACCGCCAGAGCGTGGACTCGCGCATAACCATGAATGAAGCGAGTTCGTAGAGAGCGCGGTTCATCCAGTCGGTTTTGAAGGCGGTGCCGTGCTCGGACTCATGCCAGCGCGAATCCGAAGTGGAGCCGTAGAGCACCGCATAGATCGCGTAGGGAATGGCCGCCCACCACGAGCCCCAGAGCACATAAGTCGCGTAGCCGCTGCCGAGCAGCAGGGCGAACCAGAGCAGCGTGTCACGAATCGCCGGCCCGTCGCGCCGCTCAAGGAGCCGGCGCATTTCGGCCCGCGGCACGGCGCATTGATACCATTCGGCCTCGGCGAGGCCTTGTTCGACGGCCGCGGCGGCGTTCACGCCGATGAGAGAATAGTCGAGATGCGCCGGAGGCGCGGGCAGCACTGGGGGTTCGGAACTCATGGGGTGGTTGGAGTCGGGATCGTGAAAAGGATTAATCGTGATGAAAGATTTCCTCCATGTCGGCCCACCACTCACCTTCCCGGCGGGTGGCAAGCGGGGCGTGGCAGGGTTTGTTGATCGCCCACCAGCGTTGGGTGGCGGGCGCGGCGGCAATGCGGGCGCAGTCGGCGGCATAATCGGCGCCGTGATATTCAAAATAACTGAAGAGCCAGCCATCTTTGTGGTAGATGGAATAATTGCGGATGTGGCAGGCGGTGAGGACCGCCAGCACTTCGGGCCAGACCGCGGTATGGAGCTGTTTATATTCCGCGTATTTTCCCGGACGCACTTGAATCATTGAGCCGTAGCGTTGCATGGGCGGTTTAAGTTGTGGAAAAAGCGTAAACGGTGGTTCGGCGCTGGGGGCGGCCCGGCTGAACCAAGATGTCACCCAGGTCAGGCCGATGCGCGCCATCGGGATAGCCCTGACATTCGAGGCAGAGTCCGGCATGTGGACCATAGGTCCGGCCGGATTTGCCGGTCAGGGTGTCTTCGAGCGCTTCGCCGCTGTAGAACTGCAGGCAGCAGTCATTGCTGGAAACCTCCAGCACGCGGCCGGAAACGGGTTCGACCACGCGCGCAACGGGTGCGGGTGCAGCGGCTGCGCTCGCGCGGAGGCAGTAATTTTCCCCATGCGCTTTGAACAGCCCAGGGAGGGCTTCACCGAGCCGGCGCGGTTGGGTGAAATCGTTGGCGGTGCCCACGACTGGCGTGCGCCGGCCTGAGAGCGTCATGCCGGCATCGGCCGCAGGCACGCAGTCTGTGGCGTGGATCTGCACGGTGTGATTAAGCACGTTACCGCTCCCCTCGCCTGCCAGGTTGAAATACGAATGCTGGGCGAGGGAAAGCGCCGTGAGACGATCCGACCGGGCCTCCGACTCGACGATGAATTCGTTTTTGGCCGTAAGCGTGTAGGTGACCGCGACGTCGAGATTGCCGGGATAACCTTCCTCCCCGTCCGGGCTGTGGTAGGTCAGGCGCAGGGAATCGGCGCCGTCGGCCCGGGTCACCGGTTGGACTGACCAGACACGTTTGTCGAAACCGACGTGTCCGCCGTGGAGATGGTTGCGCCCGTTGTTGCAAACGAGCGCCTGCGTGCCGTCGGGCAGAATCAACCGGCCGCCGGTCAAGCGTCCGGCGATGCGACCGATGAGGGCGCCGAAATAAGCATTCCCGGTGACGTAGGCGGCGAGATGATCAAAGCCGAGCACCACATCGGCCAACCGACCCAGCCGATCCGGCACGCGCAGGGCGGTGACGATGCCACCATAGGTGATGACCTCCAGGGAGGAACCGGCGGCGTTTTTCAACGTGTAGGCCTCGATGGATTTACCGGAAGGAAGCTGGCCAAATGGACGGGGAGTCATGTGGGACGCGCGGGTTGGAGTTGAAACTGCGTCGGGAGCGGGTGGTTCTCCAACGCCACGGCGGGCATGTCGAGCCGGAGTTAACACCAATTTTTCCAAGCTTTCGATTTTTTACCACGGATCTCACGGATCGGCACGGATCCAATCCCATCCCTGCGTGATCATCCGTGAGATCCGTGGCTAAAATCCGGCCGTAGGTTTGGGGTGCAGTCCATTAGCCGGACTTTCCGCTCGCAGCCCATGCGCGCGAACCAGCGCAAGGCCGGGGGCGATCAGGTGTGCTTTTGCCAGTCGAACTTGTTGCGATCAATCCAGCGGTAATGATCGGCGAAGCGGAGTCCGGCGGCGGAATTTTCGTCGAGAATGACGGTGGCGCGCGGATGCAACTGCAGCGCCGAGCCGGGGCAAATGGCGGCGAGCGGGCCCTCGATCATGTGTTCGACGGCACGCACCTTGGCGGGCCCAAAGGCCAGCAGCAGGCAACGGCGGGCGTCGAGAATGGTGCCGATGCCCATCGTGAGTGCATGCTTCGGCATTTTATCGAGCGAACCAAAAACCGCGCTGTTGTCCTGCAGGGTCTGCTCGGAAAGAATTTTAATCCAAGTGCGCGAGCGGAGCGAACCGGTGGGCTCGTTGAAACCGATGTGGCCGTTGCGGCCGAGGCCGAGCAGCTGAATGTCGATGCCGCCCGCATCGAGCAGGCGCTGCTCATAAGCGCGGCATTCGATGTGGAGATCGGGCGCGGTGCCATCCGGCACATGCGTGCGCTTCAGGTCGATGTTGATGTGGCGGAAAAGATTTTCCTGCATGAACCAGCGGTAGGACTGGTCATGGGTCGCGGGCAGGCCGACGTATTCGTCGAGGTTGAAGGTCGTGACGCGGCTGAAGTCGAGCCCCTCCTCGCGATGCATGCGGATGAGCTCCTGATAGAGACGGAGTGGAGTGCGCCCGGTGGCGAGGCCGAGCACGGCATCGGGTTTTTCGCGCACGACGCGGGCCATGATCTTGGCGCCAAGCACGCAGCCGATGTCGGGGTTGTCACGTATGAGCACTTCCATGGTGCATGAAGCACTAGGCGGACGAACGGGTCCCGACAAGCGCCGACTGGCTCAATGCTTTATCCGCGCGCGGAGCTTTTTAACTTCGGGGCTGAGGGCGCCGCATTCGCCGCCGCCACAACCCTTGGAATGGTCCTTGCGCAACATTTTCCACACCAAGCCTGTCGCGGTGAGGGCCACGACGGCCAAGGCGAGGTAAGTTTGGATTTCGGGAGTCATGTCAGAAACCGAGCGCACGGCCGGCCTGGTAAACAATTAACGACAAAACCCAAGCCGTGCCAGTCATGTAGGCGATTTGGAAAAGCGGCCAACGCCAGGAATTGGTTTCGCGGCGCACTATCACCACCGTGCTCACGCACTGCATCGCGAAGACATAGAAGACCATGAGCGTGAAACAGACCAGCGGGGTGAAGAGCTGGCGCCCGTCGGGCCATCTCGCCTGCAACAACGCCTGGCGCAGCGGCGTGGTTTCCGCGTTGCCCGTATCGTCGGCATTGAAGACCACGCCCATTGTGGAAACGAAAACCTCGCGCGCGGCGAACGAGCTGATGAGGCCGATACCGATCTGCCAGTCAAAGCCCAGCGGCTTGATCACCGGCTCTAGGAGATGGCCGGCCTGCCCGGCGAAACTCTGGGCCAACTGCTCGGACGCGGTCGCGCCCACCGGGGCCTTGGGATAGGCGGCGAGAAACCAGAGCACGATGGAGATACCGAGAATAATCGTGCCGGCCCGTTTAATGAAATACCAAGCGCGCTCGATCATGTGGAGGGAAACCTCTTTCAAGGAAGGCGCACGATAAGGGGGCAGCTCCATGATCATGAGCGGCGGCTCGCCCTTGAGCAGCGTGCGCTTGAAAAGCCAGGCGAACCCGAAGGCCCCGGCGGTGCCGAGGAAATACATCAGCATCATGATACCGACCTTGGTGAGCAGTGGCACGCGTTCGCCGGGCACGAGCGCGGCGATCATCAACAGATAAACCGGCAGGCGGGCGGAGCAGCTCATCAACGGCGCCACAAGGATGGTGACGAGCCGGTCTTTGTGATCCTCGATGGTGCGCGTGGCCATGATGCCGGGAATCGCGCACGCGTAGGAACTCAGCATGGGGATGAAGCTTTTGCCGTTCAGGCCGACGCGGCTCATGAGCCGGTCCATGATGAATGCGGCGCGCGCCATGTAACCGGTGCTCTCGAGCAGGCCGATGAAGAAAAATAGAATCAGGATCTGCGGTAGAAAGATGATGACGCCCCCCACTCCGGCGATGGCGCCGTCGGTGATGAGCGAGCGCAGATCCCCCGGGGTCATCACCCCCTTGACCCAATCGGCGAGCGCGGCCACGTGCCCGTCGATCCAGTTCATCGGATATTCCGCGAAAGTGAAGATACTCAGAAACAGCAGTGTCATCACCGCCCCGAGCACCGCCCAGCCCCAGAAAGGATGCGTGACCACGGCGTCGATACGATCGCTCGGACTTGGCCCGCGCTGGGCCGAAGGTTGGTCGACGATTTCCGCGCACAATTGGCCGATGGCTTCATAGCGGGAGCTGACAAGTGTGCCGGCCCAGTCGGTGCCCTCCCCGGCCCAGCGTTGTTGCCAATGCTGAAGCGTTTCCGCGGTGCGCGGATCGAGCGGGGTGGAACCGGCGACACGCACCGAGTCCTGATCGGTGAGCAAAAGCAGGGCTTCGGCGCGGGCGGTGAGCGGCGACCGGCCGATACCGTTGGCGAGGGAGGCTTGCAACTCCGCGACAGCGGGCGCGATGGCGGCGGGCACGTCCCAAGCGTGGCGTGAAAGCGGCAGGTCGGGCCGGCTTAACGCGAGCTTGAGTTCAATCAGTCCTTTTTGATTCACCGCTTCACAGGCGATGACCGGGATACCGAGCGTGTGTTCAAGCCGCGCGACCCGGATGTTGAGCCCCGCTTTCTTGGCGAGATCCATCATGTTCAGCACGAGGATGACGGGCCGCCCGAGATCGAGAATCTGGTGAACGAGGTAGAGATTCCGCTCGAGGTTCGTCGCATCCACGATGCACAGAATGCGGTCGGGCTGCGGGGTGTCGGTGCGACGACCGAGGAGCACATCGCGGGTGACGGCCTCGTCCGGTGAACGCGCGGCCAACGAATACGTTCCCGGCAAATCGATGACCGTGATGGGCTGACCATGCTGCGAGTAGGTCGTGCCGATTTTCTTTTCCACCGTGACGCCCGGATAATTACCGACCTTTTGTTTCAGGCCGGTGAGCGCGTTGAACAGCGTGCTTTTGCCACAGTTCGGATTGCCGACGAGCGCGTAGATTAATTGCCGGCCAGGGGGAGTCGCGGTGCCCGCGGAAGAAATATGAGACGGAAGAGCCATGGCGCAGCCGGTTTAGACGGGCTCGACGAGCACATGCTCGGCTTCGCTTTTGCGCAGAGTGAGATGGTAACCACGCAGTTTGATTTCCAGCGGATCACCCAGGGGAGCGGTGCGCACGAGAGTGAGAGTGGTCCCGGCGAGAAGCCCCATTTCGCGCAAACGGATAAATGCGGTGCCGGACTTGGGGTAACCCTGCACGACGGCGGAGGCGCCGACGGCCAGTTCGGAAAGTTTGATCGGCGCGGACACGGCAGCAGGCGTCAGCGCGAGCCGGTGATTTGCGCGACGAGGATGTTGCGAGCCGCGGCGTGACTCAGGGCGATGCGAGTGCCGTTCACCTGACAAAGAATGGTGGTATTGCCGGAAACCTTGGTCACGAAGGTTGATTCGCCAAAACCCATCTCCCGCACGCGTTGGCAGAAATTTTCATCGCCTTTCAAGGTGCAGACCCGGCCCGTTGCGCCGGCGGGCAACTGGCAAAGAGGGATGGATAAGGGGTTGGCGGGATGGCTCACAGGAAAGCGAAGTTGAATCAAATGAGACTGAGTTTCAAGGGCAACATGAAGTTTCTTTATAAAAGAAAAGCGCGGTCGAATTTTGACCGCGCTTGGAGAGAGGAAAAGGTAAGCCTTAGCGGCGGCGGCGTTTAAGCGCCAGCTGGGTGCCGGCAAAGCGCACCATGTTCTGCAAGTGCTCGAATTCGTTGGGGTCCATATCCTTCGCATCCTTGATGGCTTGCTCGGCGCGCTTGAGCGCGGCTTCCACGGCATTTTCGTCAATTTGCTCTTCGGAAATAGCCCGCTCGGCCAAGACAGAAATTTTACTGCCGTCGATCTGGGCAAAGCCACCGCCAACGGCGAGATACAGGGTTTGGGCACCCTTGCTGACGCGCAATTCGCCGTGCTCGACCTGCGTGAGCAAGGGAATGTGGCCGGGTAAAACACCGATTTCACCGTCCACCGTCGGGATGACGACGGTGTCGACGGTATCGGAATAAACCCGGGCCTCGGGTGTGACGATTTCGAGCGTGAGGGCCATGGCGAAAAAGGCTGAAGGACTGGAAGGCTGAAGGGCTGAAACTTAGGCGGTGCGCGGGTTGGTGCTGGGAGCGGCGGGTTTCAGTTTTTCAGTCATTCGTTTTTTCAGCCCTTTTTGGAGGCGGCGAGCACCTCGTCGATGCCGCCCTTCATGTAGAAGTCGCCCTCGGGCACGGTGTCGAGCTCGCCGGAGAGGATCATCTTGAAGCCGCGGATGGTTTCCTTGACGGAGACGTATTTGCCGGGCGACCCGGTAAACACTTCGGCGACCGCGAACGGCTGCGAGAGGAAGCGCTGGATCTTGCGCGCGCGGTAAACGGTCTGCTTGTCCTCGGGGGAAAGTTCGTCGAGGCCGAGAATCGCGATGATGTCCTGCAGATCCTTGTAGCGTTGCAGCACGCGCTGCACTTCGCGCGCCACCTTGTAGTGCTCCTCGCCGACGATGTCGGCTTGCAGCGCCTTCGAGACAGATGAGAGCGGATCGACGGCGGGATAAATACCGAGCTCGGCGATGGAGCGCTCGAGCACGATGGTGGAATCCAAGTGGGCGAAGGTGTTGGCCGGCGCGGGGTCGGTCAAATCGTCGGCCGGCACATAAACCGCCTGGAAGGAAGTGATGGAGCCCTTCTTCGTGGAAGTGATGCGCTCCTGGAGGAGGCCCATTTCGTTGGCGAGGGTCGGCTGGTAACCCACCGCGGACGGTGAGCGGCCGAGCAGTGCGGACACTTCGGAACCGGCTTGCGAGAAGCGGAAGATATTATCAACGAAGAGCAGCACGTCCTGATTTTTTTCGTCGCGGAAATATTCCGTCATCGCGAGGGCCGAGAGGGCGACGCGCATACGCGCACCCGGGGGTTCGTTCATCTGGCCGTAAACGAGCGCGACCTTGGACTTGCTGAGATCCTTCTGGTCGATGACGCCGGCCTCGGACATTTCGTGGTAAAGGTCATTGCCTTCGCGGGAACGCTCACCGACGCCGGCGAACACGGAGTAACCGCCGTGCGCCTTCGCGATGTTATTGATGAGTTCCATGATGACGACGGTCTTGCCGACGCCCGCGCCACCGAAGGCGCCGACCTTGCCGCCCTTGGTGAAGGGGGCGATGAGATCGATGACCTTGATGCCGGTCTCAAGAATATCGGCCTTCGTGTCCTGATCGACGAGGGCGGGCGCCGCGCGGTGGATCGGATATTTTTTCTGATAGGCGACCGGACCGCGGCCGTCCACGGGATTGCCCGTGACGTCGAAGATACGGCCCAGCACGCCCTCGCCCACTGGGACGGAAATTGGCGCGCCGGTGTCGGCGACTTCCATGCCGCGCTTCAGACCCTCGGAGGAGGACATTGCGATGGTCCGGGCGAGACCGCCGCCGAGATGCTGTTGCACCTCGAGCGTGAGGAACTCCTTCTTGCCCGAGACCTCGAAGTCGATGGTCAGCGCCTGATAGATGGGCGGAATGGTGTTTTCCGCGAACTGGACGTCAACGACAGGGCCGATGACTTGGACGATTTTGCCGGTGTTGCTCATGACTTTAAATAATGGGGATGACGTAAGTTGAAATTTAGGCGGCGAATTGCGCGGCGGCGATCTCGAGGATTTCCTGGGTGATCGCAGCCTGGCGGGCCTTGTTGTATTCGAGAGTGAGTTCGCCGAGGAGTTTGGTGGCGTTATCCTTGGCGGTCTTCATCGCGACCATGCGTGCGCTGTGCTCCGAGGCCTTGGCGTCGAGGGCATGCTGGTAGATCTCGCGGTTGACGTAGAGCGGCAGCAGCGCGTCGAGGACGGTCGCGGCATCGGGTTCGAAAAGCATCTGGCTATCGTTACTGCTCGTGGTGGGCGCAGCCTGGCCGGCGTCGGCCCGCAAATCGGCGATGACATCCTTCACGCTGGTGAGCGGCAGCAGCGGCATCAGGGACGGCACTTGCACGAGAGTGTTGCGGAAGCGCGGCCAGATGAGCTCGACCGTATCCACCACGCCTTCGAGAAACTGTTTCACCATGAACTCGGCGACGACCTTGACCTCAGCGAAGGTCACCCGGTCGGTAACTTGGAAATCGGCGAGCAGGTCGCGCTTCGTGCGGGCGAGGAACTGCGCGCCCTTGCGGCCGATGACGGCATATTTCGCCGGTGTCTTGATATCCATCACCAGCTTGAAGAGATTGGCGTTGAGCGGACCGCACAGGCCTTTGTCGGAGGTGATGAGGATGATGCCGCGGGTTTTGACCTCGCGCCGGGCGAGGAAGGGATGCTGGGTTTCCTCCACCCGGTCAGCGAGGGCGGCGAGCATCTCGGCCATGAGTTGCGCATAAGCGCGGCCCGCGAGGGCGGCCTGTTGCGCCTTCTTCATCTTTGAAGCGGCGACCAACTCCATCGCCTTGGTAATCTGGCGGGTGTTCTTGACCGACTTGATGCGCCGGCGGATGTCGCGAGTGGAAGCCATGGATTAGGAAAGGCTGAAAAACTGAAGGGCTGAAGGGCTGAAAACGGGGTCAGCGCTTGCGAAGGAGGGTGACAAAGATTGCGACCAACTGGTCGGTTTCGGATTTAAGTTCGGTGAGGCGGGCCGCCGGGAAAACCGCATCCGCTTCGAGGCATTCGAGCCAATAAAGCGTTTCGTCAGCTTGACGCAGGCAGTCGCCCAATTTTGCGCGATACTCGGCGGGCGAGCGTCCGCGCTGGGCTTCGCGATAATTTGCCCCGACAGAATTTGCTGAACGAACAAGCTGTTCGCCATAAATCTGCGCCAGACGGCTGCGCGGCAGTGAGACAAAGAGCTTGGCCACACGACGCCCCAGTTGGAACGTTCGTTGCCGCAGGTCTCCTTGTTCATGTAGCATGAAATGCGCACCGGATTCAGTCTTTCAGTTTTTCAGTCCTTCGATTTTCAGGCGGTGAAGGTGACTTTCCATTCGTCACACGCGGCTTGGAGCTTGGCCTCGATGTCCTTGTCGAGGGCGGCCTTGGTGCGGATTTCGGTGAGGAGCGCGTCCTTCCGGGTGGTGAAGAATTCCTTCATCGAGGCGGCGGCATCGACGACCTTCTTGGCGTCGATGGCGTCGAAGAAGCCCTTCTGCATCGCGAAGAGCACCGCAACCTGTAGTTCGATCGGCGAAGGACTGAACGCGGGCTGCTTGAAAAGTTCGACGATACGGGCACCGCGGTCGAGCTGAGCCTTGGTCTTGGCATCGAGGTCGGAGCCGAACTGCGCGAATGCGGCGAGTTCGCGGAACTGGGCGAGCTCGCCCTTGAGTTTACCACCGACTTGCTTGGTGGCCTTGATCTGCGCGGCGGAACCGACGCGCGAGACGGAGAGACCGACGGACACCGCGGGGCGGATACCTTGGTTGAAAAGATCGGTTTCGAGGAAGATCTGGCCGTCGGTGATGGAGATGACGTTGGTCGGGATGTAGGCCGACACGTCGCCGGCCTGGGTCTCGATGATCGGCAGCGCGGTGAGCGAGCCCTTGCCGTCGAGGCGGGCGGAGCGCTCAAGCAGGCGGGAGTGAAGATAGAACACATCGCCCGGATACGCTTCGCGGCCGGAGGGGCGCTTCAGGATGAGCGAAATCTGACGGTAGGCGACAGCGTGCTTGGAAAGATCATCGTAAACGATGAGCGCATCCATGCCGTTTTCCATGAACCACTCGCCCATCGCGGCACCGGAGAACGGGGCGAGGTATTGATTGGCGGGATTGTCGGCGGCAGGTGCAGCGACGATGATGGTGAACTCCAGTGCACCGGCACCCTCGAGGGCGGCCATGGTGCGGACGATGTTGGAATTCTTCTGACCAACCGCGACGTAGATGGAATAAACCGGGCGGAAGTCTTTGTTGCCCGACGCGAGGCCGACTTTGTTGATCTTCGCCTGATTGATGATCGTGTCGATGCAGATGGTGGTCTTGCCGGTGCCACGGTCGCCGATGATGAGTTCGCGCTGACCGCGGCCGATCGGGATCATGGAGTCGATGGCCATGATGCCGGTGAAGAGCGGCTGGGAAACGGATTTACGGACAATGATGCCGGGAGCGATTTTCTCGACGGGATTAAATTGCTTGGTCTCGATCGGGCCCTTGCCGTCCACGGGATTGCCGAGGGCGTCGACCGCACGGCCGAGGAGCGCCTTGCCGACGGGGACCGAGAGGAGTTTGCCGGTCGTGAAGACTTCGTCGCCTTCCTTCAGCTTGGCCACATCGCCGAGGATGACGCAGCCGACCTCATCCTGTTCCAGGTTGAGCGCGATGCCGATGGCACCGCCGGGGAACTGCACCATTTCGTTATACATCACGTCGGACAGGCCGTCGATTTTGGCGACGCCGTCGGCGAGAGTGCGGATGGTGCCGGTGTTTTTCTTCACCGCCTTGCTGGAAAGCTTGGCGATCTGTTGTTCGATTTGTTCGAGGACGGTGCTCATGGCGCGGGCGGACAGGGTTGGGTTTTAAAAGGGACTCAGACGGTGGAGAGGACGGCCAGCTGGCTGGCGATGGAAGACTCGTAAATATCATCGCCGACGCGGACCCGGAGGCCGGCGACGAGGCGCGCATCCTGCCGCGCACTGGCGGTGATGACGCGCTTGTATTTTTGCGAAAGGGCACCGGCGATGCTTTGGAGAATGCCGTTGTTGAGCGGGCCGGCGTGTTCGACGACGGCCTGACTCTTGGCAAACTCGGTCGCGATGAAGCGCTGGTAAGCGCGCAGCACGAGCATCAAGTGGGCGGGCGGGTGCTTTTCCAAATAGGCGAGCACGCCGGCAACCTGCTCGGCGGACACGGCACCGTTCACGAGGCTGAGCTTGAAAAGCTGGCGGGCGAGTTGCTGCGCTGATTTGTGATGGGCGGCCATAATGGGCGGGTCAGACGACGGTCAACTCGCGGGCGGCGGACTCGTTGTAGGTGGCGCGATCGGCGTCGGAAAGTTGCTTGGCGAGAACGCGCTCGGCGGTGACGACGACGAGACGGGCGATCTCGGTGCGGGCCTCGGCGAGCATCTTGCGGTGCTCGAGCTCGATGGCGTGCTGGCCCTTCACGAGCATGTCATTGACCTTCTGCGCGGCTTCCTGCGTCTGCTTGTCGAGGTAGTCCTTCGCGGTTTTGCGAGCCTCATCGACGATGCGGCCGGCTTCGAGGGAGGACTTCTTGATGATGGCGGCGCTTTCCTCCTGCGTGGCGGCGAGCTTGGCCTGCATTTCATCCGCATACTTCAGACCGGACTCAATCTTCTGCTGACGCTCGTCGAGCGTGGCGAGGACCGGCTTGAATGCTAATTTCCAAAGGACAATCGCAACGATGGAAAAACTCAGGACTTGGGCGAGGAAGAACGGCAAGCTGATGCCGAAGGCCTGCGTGATCTTCGTGATGCCACTGGTGGCTTCGCCATGGGCCGCCGCTTCGACGGCGTGGCCGGTAGTTTCAGCAAGAACGAGCAGAGTGGAGAGCATGGTGGAAACGGAGGGCGAAAAATGAGCCGCACCGGCGCGGGAGCGCCGATGCAGCGACGGAGGAATTAACCGAGGAACAGCGCGTAGAACGCGACCGCTTCAGCCAGCGCCATACCGATGATGGACTGGACGAGGATCTTGCCGGACGCGCCGGGATTGCGGCCGACGCCTTCGACGGCCTTGGCGCCGACGAGACCGACGCCGATGGCGGCGGCGAGACAGCCGAACGCGCCTTGGATGCTACCTGTGATTTCTGCGATGGTATGGATCATGGTGGTGTTTGTTTTTTGGTTGGATTTCCGTCGTGCGCACGCAGGGCACGCTCCCGACGGGAAAGGGTTTAATCAGTGGGCGGCTTCCTTGGGGGCGCCGTGGCCGGCCTCGTGATGATCGTCGCCGTGATTGCAAATCAGCCCGATGTAAACGCTGACGAGGAGCGTGAACACGAGCGCCTGGACAAAGCCGATCAGCAGTTCGAGAAAGTAGAATGGCACCGGCAGCACCCACGGCGTGATGGCCGACATCGAGTGGAGCAGATTCTCACCGCCGAAGACATTGCCGAAAAGACGGAAAGAAAGTGAAATGGGCCGAAACGCGATCGAGACGATCTCGATGAGGCCGACGGCAAAAAAGACGCCGAAAAGCGGGTAATAAATAATGGAGGGGACTTCCTTCTTGTCCGCCTTATTGCCGAAGATATCCTTCAGCACGAGGGTCGGCCCGGCATAACGCATGATGAAATAGAACCAGCAGACGATGGACACCGCGGCGAGCGCGAGGGTGCCGTTCATATCGGCATTGCCGGGACGGATAAATTCCCGCCAGCCGCCGGTGGCGTGGTCGGCTAGGTAAATTGTGCCGACACCGGGAAACAAGCCGCTCCAATTTTGGATCAGGATGTAGGTGAAAAGGGCGACGAGCAGTGGGAAGGTGTGTTTCGCCACCTTGCTGCCGACGATGGGCGAAGTGAGATCAAGGACGCCTTGGACCAGACTTTCCACGAAGGCCTGACCGCGGGAAGGCACCAACGTCGGTTTCCCAACGGCGAGCCGGATGACAATAATCAGAACCGCAGCGACGACCCAGCTAGTTACCATGCTGTTGGTGACCGGGAGGGGCCCGATGTGAAACAAGGCTTCCGCCGCCGCAGTAATACCATGGGACTCGCTCGCAAATGCGGGCAGGCCAGTGGCCAGTGACAGGGATAGAAAAGGGGCGAGTTTATGGACTCGGGACATGGGTGCGCTGGACGACGAAGAAGGTTGGAAAGGGGTGACGTAGTCAAACGCGCTGCGCTCCGTCAACCCTTGAAACAGAGCAATTTTCGAACGGCTGGCGTAATTAGCGAAGACAAGCGCGCCGTGCCGCTCACTTATGAGGTGCCGGAACGGGTTTCGCGACGCAGGAATGAAAGGTATCGGCCCGGCTTTGAAAAACGGTCTCGAACTCGAACGGCCAAGGTTCGTCTGTGACCTCCCACTTGGCGTGCATTTGCAGAACCGCCATGGCGTCCTTGTAATAAGGTTCGTAGTCGGTGCGAAAATTGAGGCGGGCACCCTGCCCTGCCGTCTTGGCGGCGAGTTTTTGCAGGAAATCGGGCTGCATGAGGCGATTTTTGTGGTGCCGGCGTTTCGGCCAAGGATCAGGAAAAAGCACAAAGATGTGCTGTAGCTCCCAATCTGCGGGTAACGCGTCCAAAAGCAGCGCAGCCTCGGCGTGAAGGAAGGCAAGATTGGTCAGCCCGGCGCGGTGGGCTTTTTTTTGGGCACGGAGGATGCGATCCGCGATGATATCGAGTCCGAGGCAGTATTCATCGGGATGGGCTTGGGCGTAGGCGGTCAGAAAATGCCCGTGCCCGCACCCGATCTCGAGCGTGATCCGGTGAGGCCAGGTTTGTGCGAGCGTGTCCAGTTGGGTGCGCACCTCCGCCAAACGAGAGGCATGGATGGCGGTGGCTTTTTCAATCGGCATGAGGGCAAGCGGTTAGGGTTTGCCTGTCGCAGGCGCAAGCCCGGCGTGGCTGACAGCCGCGTGCGTGCTGAATTTTCCGTCATCCCGTGGCATCATTGAAGAAAGTAAAAGGGTGCTGCGGTGCCTGTCGGTTGACGTAGATTATTCGGCACGCTTAGCCTGATAAATTAAGGTCCGAATGATTTGGTTTACGACCAGATTTCGCGTTGTGGCAGGGCGGAATAAAACGCCGGCCCCTGCCCTAGTTGATGCCAGTGGCGTTGACTGATCTTAAAAGTCGATGCCTGATTAAACCGGTATCAGTTTCACTCAGATCTCTGGCCGTGGGTCGAATCGATTAAAACCATTAAGATGCTGATATCTGCTGGGTTAACTCCGCTAATCCGACTCGCCTGCCCTAGGGTATAGGGTTTGAATTGGGTGAGTTTAAGGGCGCTTTCCTTTCGTAACCATTTGATAGACATGAAGTCAAATGAAAGAGGGATGCGAATTTTTTCGATGTTACCCAGCTTTTCGATCTGGCGCTCTTCGCGCTGGAGGTAACCTTGATAGCGGACCCGATAAAGCACTTCATCGCGGACGGCGGCGGATTCATTTTGAAACGCGGCCGGCAGCTTGCCGGCGGCCTCACCTCGACGTAAAAGCTCACCCCAAGTCTTGCCGGTAAAACGATGGGTTTCTAAGAAATCCACCCATTGGCCGACCTTTGATTGCTTAGTTTCGATTCTTTGTAACCGACTTTTAGAAAGCAGATTATGTGTTTTTGAATGATGGGTTAGACGCAACTCAGCGCTCCCGTGATTAAAGAGTAACCGATGCTCGGCGCGGCTGGTGAACATACGATAAGGCTCATTGGTGCCCTTCGTCACCAAGTCATCAATCAGCACGCCAATATAACCTTCA
>JAGNQV010000192.1 GCA_017988885.1 Opitutaceae bacterium
GGCAGGAAGCGCTCGATCGTCATCAAGTCGGTGGGCCAAGCGCGGTCCATCAGCACCTGCGCGCCGTCGCCGATGCCATGGTTGTTGAGGATGAGGGTCTGGGGCTGGCGTGCGGCAATGTGCGTGTAAAGTCGGTTGCGGTAGTCGCGGGGCAGGAGGTGCGGAATATCAATCCACCATTCGGCGACAGGGCCGTAGTTATCCATCAGCTCCGTGAGCTGTGCCCATTGAAAATCGAGATAGGCTTGGGTGACGTAAGCCGAGCTGCGATTGGCGGGAGGGCCCGACGGCTCCAGCGGCTGGAGCGCGATGTTGGCAGAAAGGGAGCCGAAGCGATGATGATTATCCCACGAACAATAATAGAAACCGGGCTGCACGCCGCGGCGGGCGCAGGCCGCCATGAACTTTGCCACCACGTCGGTCTTGTTGCCACTGTGCCCGACGTGATAGTCGGTATGACGTGACGGCCACAGGCAGTGCCCTGAAATGTGCTTGGTGGTGAGGATGGCGTATTTCATGCCGGCATCGCGGGCGATGCAGACCCATTGATCGACATCCAACCGATCCGGCGCGTAAAGCGTCGCCGGATCATTGCCGTTGGGCATTTCGGCTCCGACGTAGGTGTTCAGTCCGTAGCAGACGAACATACCGAACTTCATCGCTTCCCAACGGCGCAAGGCGGCGACGGAAAGACGTTGTTCGCCCCGCGTGCCTGCCGGTGGATCGCGTTGCTGATTCTCCAGCCCGGTCGTGACCGTGGGCAAAGGCGCGTCAGGCTTGAGCTGGGCCAACTTGGCTTGCGAATCGGGGCGGGGTGACTTCATGGCAGACGCGATAGTATCTGGGCCGGTTTGGAAATTGGGAAGCGTATATCCGGCTGCGCCGATGCGTCGGCAGTTACCTCCACGTAAAGATGAAAGTGTGGTGGTCGGGTTCGCGGCGTAGACCGAGCGGGCGCCAGGTGATGACGTAATCCTTCACGAGAAAACCAAGCAGCATCACGGCCGCGGCAAACGTCAGCCATGCGCCGGCCCCCAGCGTGACTTCGCCACCCACTCCGGTGAGAACCAGGAGCACGCCGATCACCACGCCCGTGAATCCTGCACTGGATTCGAGGCACATGCAGGCGAACCTGCGCTGCGGCGCGGAATCGGCGCGGGTCTTGGTGAGATAAAGCAGCCACAGGTCCCGCAGTCCGCCCTGCACCAGCCAGCCGAGACAGCCAACCACCAGCAAGGCGCCGACGCTCATCCGTGCGGGCAGGTGCCGGTGCGCGAGTGTGACCAACACGAAGGCGACCCCGATCAGGGCCAGTTCGACTTTTTCGCGGGTTTTCAAAAGAGCAAAGGGAGGAGAAGATTGTGCAATCAATAGAGTGAGTGACTTGCGCCGGATCTATTCCTCACTTTTTCGGATTGAAGAGCAGCAGCGTGCCCACCTGCCGGTAGCCGGCGGTCACATAAAGTTTGGCGCCGGTATGGCTCGCGGTGAGGACGCCACAGGCGGCGCCGTGGCTTCGGTCGTCGCGCAGCATTTGCGCCAGCAAAGCGGCGCCGATGCCTTTCCGTCGGTGCTTGGGCCGCACGAACATGTTGGAGCACCAGTTGCCGGCCTCGCCCACGATGCTGCGCACCCAGCCGACAATTTCTCCGTCAATCAGCGCGACATACTGCCGCAGCGGGGCCGCCTGCACCAAATGCTCCGGCAGGATTTGTCGCGACTCCGCCACCTTGGCCAGGGCATCGGCCAGATCCTGCGTCAACACGCGCCGAATGGTGGCGGGCGACTGGGCACGCGGAATGGTTTTGAGCGGGTGAACCATGACCGGCTCCGCCGCGGCGAGCCGGTAGCCGAGGGCCTTGTAAGCCGCGCGCAGCTCCGCGTCATCGACGCCGACGGGCCGCAAGGCGCAGATGCAATACCGGCCGCGCGTGCCCGCCCGGGCCAGCCGGTTGACCTCAGACGGGGCTACCTCGCAGGCGATCCACTCCTCGCGCCGGTAATCCCCGGGTTTTTTACGCGGTGCATCACGCATGACCCAGAGCGGGCCCATGCGTGCGGCGAGGTAGGGATGGGTGAAACTGCGGGTGAAACCGAATCCGTGGACGAAGACCGCAGCCGCGCGCTCAAGAGTGGAAAAAACTTTCCGGGGGGTGTCTTCTGGCGCCGCTCGTTTCACAGGTTTTGAAATCTGGCCGTGTCGCCGGCCGGGGCAACGCTTTCTGGCCGCAGCCGCCGGCAAAATGCAGCGGTGACACGAACGGTATTTGCAAGCCGCGCGGAACTTGCTAGCAAGGATCCAGTTTCCCTCTCTCATGAAAGCATCCTCCTCCTCGCTCGGCATCCAAAGCTACTGCTTCCGCGGTTCCAAAGACCTCGGCACGGTTCTCACCCGCCTCACGGCCTGCGGGGTCTCGACCATCGAGCTGTGCGGCGTGCACGTCGATTTCAGCAATGAGGCCGGCTTCGATGCCGTCATCGCGCAATGCCGGGCGGCCGGCGTGAGCATCGTCAGCCTCGGGGTGGAGCGCTTTGCCGCGAACCTTGCGAAGGAGCGGCTGCTCGGCGAGTTTGCCCGCAAGTCCGGCGCGAAGGTCATCACTGCCGACTTCGACCCGGGCGCGGGTCCGGAAATCTGGCGTGCGGCGGAAAAACTCGCCGACGAATACGATCTGTATCTGGCCATCCACAACCACGGCGGCCGGCACTGGCTGGGCAATACCCAGACCCTCGCGCATGTTTTCGCCAAAACCTCCGCGCGCATCGGCCTCTGCCTCGACACGGCCTGGGCGCTCGATTCGCACGAGGACCCGGTTGCCATGACGGAGAAATTTGCCGACCGGCTCTACGGCGTGCACCTCAAGGATTTCATCTTCGACCGTGCCGGCAAACCCGCCGACACCATCCTGGGCGAGGGCAATCTCGACCTGCCCAAGATGCTCACCCTACTGAAGGCCAATCCGCGCACCACGAGCGTCATCATCGAATACGAGGGCGACATCGAGAATCCCGTGCCGGCGCTCACCCAGTGCGTCCAGAAAATCCGCGCCACGGGCTACTGAGTTCTCACTCCAAAAAACACCCCATCATGTCCTCCCCGAAAATCCGCATCGCCATCGTTGGTTGCGGCAACATCGCCACGCGTTACGCCGAGCAGATCAAAAGCTATCCCACCTGTGAACTCGTGGGCTTTTCCGATGTCGAGCCGGCGCGTGCCCGGGATTTCGCGCAGAAGTTTGGCGGTCAGGCTTATGCCGATCTCGCCGGATTGCTGGCCGATCCCGCGGTGGACCTCGTGGTAAATCTTACCATCCATCACGCGCACTACGCCGTCATCAAGGACTGCCTGCTGGCTGGCAAACACGTGCACACGGAAAAACCGATCACGCTCAATTACCGCGAGGCGAAGGAACTGGTCGAGCTGGCCGAGGCGCGCAAATTGCGTCTGAGCAGCGCGCCGATCACCTACATGGGCGAGGCCCAGCAAACGGCGTGGCAGCTCCTCCGCAGCGGCCAGGCCGGCAAGGTGCGCCTCGCCTATGCCGAGATCAATCACGGCCGCATCGAGGCGTGGCACCCGAATCCGGGTCCGTTCTACGCCGTCGGTGTGTTGTGGGACGTGGGCGTTTATCCGTTGACGCTGCTGACGACCCTGTTCGGGCCCGTGCGCAAGGTGACGGCGGCCGGCAAGGTCGTTCATCCCGACCGCGTATCCAAGGAAGGCGTGCCCTTCCACATCGCGACGCCGGATTTCGTCGTGGCGATGCTGGAATTCGAGGAGGGCCTCACCGCGCGCTTTACGGCCAACTTCTACGTCCAAGGCGGCAAGCAGGGCGGCAGCCTCGAGCTCACCGGCGATCTCGGCAGCATTTTTCTAGGGGATTTTCAAGGGTTCAACGCGGCGGTGGAATTTGCGCCCTACGGCAAGCCCTACGCGCCGGTGCCGCCGGTGCGCCCCGCCTATGCTGGCGTCGAGTTCGCCCGGGCCGTCGATGAGATGAGCAAGGACATGCTGGCCGGCCGGCCGCAGCGCTCCACTGGCGCGCACGCGGCGCACATCGTCGAGATTCTCGAGGCCATCGAAACCTCGATCAAAAAGGGCGGCGCCATCGCCGTGACCTCGAACTTCATCCGCCCGACACCCATGGAGTGGGCGCCCTGAGCGTGGCGCGGCCGGCAATGCCGCTCGACTCTGCGGCCGGTTCATCTATCGCTTAAACCGCACGCCCGCGGCGTGAGTGCACTTTCGGGCTTTCCGGTCGGGCCTCGACCCGTTCGTTCAACTCCAGCAAGCATGAAAATAAAATCCGCCGCCTTTGCCTTAAGTGCCCCCGACCTGCCGTCGTGTCCCAAGTCGGCGCTGCCCGAGTTTGCCTTCATCGGCCGGTCCAACGTGGGTAAATCCTCGCTGATCAACCTGCTCGCCGAACGCCGCGACCTCGCGAAGGTCTCCGACCTGCCGGGCAAGACGAAGCTCATTAATTTCTTCACGATGAACAACACATGGAGTCTCGTGGATCTCCCCGGCTACGGCTATGCGAATGTCTCCAAGCGCGAGAGCGTGGCCTTCAACAAGGCGGTGTGTGACTACCTGGAAATGCGCCGGAATGTTTACCGGGTCTTTGCGCTGATTGATTCCCGCCTGCCACCGCAGCGCGTCGACCTCGAGTTCGTGCAATGGCTCGGTGAGGTCGCGACGCCCTTCGTCCTCGTCTTTACCAAGACGGACAAGCAATCCGCCGCGCAAACCCAGGCAAACATCGAGCTGTTTAAAAAGGAGATGAACGCCTGGACGAGTGAAATGCCGCAGGTCTTCACCTGCTCCGCGAAGACGAAACAGGGCCGCACCGAAATTCTGAACCACATTGAACAGATCATTAAAAAGAACAGCCGTGAGTGACGCCGCCATCATGAACTCAAACGAAGACGAACAGGCTTTCCTGAAGGAGCTGGTCAAGGCCACACGCCAGCGCCCGGTGCAGGTGCACTGGCGTGACCGCGACGGCACCAATCGAATTACGGCGTTGACCTCGGTCGAGGCGACGCGGCTCAACGTGATCGCCCAACGCGAAGGCGTGGCCAAGGAAGAGATCATGCGGCGCGCCGCGCATATCCCGGTGACCAAGGGATAGCTTTGCTGTA
>JAGNQV010000193.1 GCA_017988885.1 Opitutaceae bacterium
TCGATCTGGTGGTAGAGCGTATCGGCCACGGCGCGCACTTCGGTCCAGTCGCCGAACAGGTGGAGCAGGTGATCCATGGTGTGGATGCCCTGGCTCATGGTGGGGCCGCCGAGTTCGGTGGACCATTTGCCGCGCCACGGCACGGCGTAATAGGCGGCGTCGCGATACCAGAGCGTGTTGCAGACGGCGAGGAGCGGCCGGCCGAACTGGCCAGCGCCGAGCAGGGCGCGCACGTGGGTGTTGGAGGTGGCGAAACGCATCTGGAAGACACACGCGGTGTAGCGGCCGGTGCGTTTTTCAGCGGCCTCGATGCGGTCGAACTCGGCGAGCGAAGCGCAGAGGGGTTTTTCGCAGAGCGCCCAGGCGCCGGCTTCCATCGCGGCGATGCTCATGGCGGCATGCAGGCCCGGCGGGGCGGCGATGAGGACGATGTCGGGCTTTTCGGCCTGCAACATCGTGGCATAGTCCGTGTGGGCGACGGAGATTTTGTGGCGATCGCAGAAGCCGCGGGCGCGGGTGGCGTCGATGTCGCACGCGGCGACAAGTTGGACGCGGCCCGCGGTGTCGGCGACGGCGCGCACATGCGCGTCGCCGATGCCACCGGTGCCGACAAGAACGGCGCGATAGGTTTTCATACGGTAAGAATTATTTGGCGGTCAGCACGACCGGCGTCTTGCGGGGCGTATAAACGGTCAGGCCCAGCAACGATTGGGTGGGCGCGGGGAAGAACAGACTGGCGCAGAAACCGACGATGATGGTTGTGAGGTTGGCGATGAAGATGTAGAAAATCGGGTGCACGGCGTCGTTGAGCCAGGCGGCGAGCGTGAGCACGATGCTGACCGCGACACCGATCATGGCCCCCTGCCAGTTGGCGCGTTTGGTGAACATGCCCAAGGCATAGCAGCCGGCGAAACCGCCGCCCAGCAGGCCGCCGAGCGCGAAGGATGTGTCGAGGGCGGATTTGATATCCGCCATGGCGAGGAGGAGAGCCGTGCCGATACCAATCAGGCCGCCGACGACCGTGGTGATTTCCGCGAGGGCGAGACTCTTATGCGGCGTGGCGTTTTTCGCATAGCGCTCGTAGAAATCGACCGAAACGAGGGTGGCCACGCTGTTGATGCAGCTGGAGAGGGTGGACATCGAGGCCGCAAAAATGCCGGCAATGATGAGGCCGGTGATCCCGGCCGGCAGTTCGGCCGCGATGAACTGGGGGAAGGTGGAATCCACGCTGAGCATCGGGTTCAGGTGCCCGGGATGCTGCTTGTAAAAAACGTAGAGCGCGGTGCCGATGCCGAAGAAGGTGAGATTGCCCGGCACGACGATGGCAGCGAGCGTCCAGACCGAGCGGCCGGCTTCCTTGTCCGACTTGGTGGAGAGCACCCGTTGCATCATCACCTGGTCCTGCGGGTAGACGAGGACGCCAAGGATATTGAGCATCAGGAACCCCCAGACGGTGGCCTGCGTGAGATTGAAGCTCCAGTCGAAGGTGCGCAGTTTCCCATCGGCCACGGCGACGCGAAACATTTCCCCGAGTCCGCCGTCAACATGGGTCACGATATAGCCAAAGGCGACAAAGGCGCCGCCGAGCATCACCACGACTTGGATGAAATCGGTCCAGATCACGGCCTTCATTCCGCCCAGTGCGGTGTAAATGATCGTGACGACGCCCATGATCAAGATGGCGTGGACGACGTTGATCCCGGTCACCGCCGCCATGGCGAGCGCAGGCAGGTAAAGCACGATGCTCATGCGGCCGCCGAGTTGCAGCACGATGGCGAGCGCGGAGGCGAGCACCCGGATATACGGGTGAAAACGCATCTCCAGATAGTGGTAAACGGACATCAGGCTCAGGCGGCGGATCAGCGGCACGATCCAGATGGCGACAAAGATGGTGCCGACCATGCCGACGATATTGTTGGCGAGCAGCAGCCAGTTGCTCGCGAAGGAATAGGCGGGGGTCGCGATATAGCTGATGGCGCTGGTGCCGGTAGCGTAAAGGCTCACGCCGGCGGCCCACCAGGGGATGTTGCGGCCGCCGAGGAAGAAGTCCTCTTTGTTTTTCTTCTGCTTATCCTTGCGGTAATAGTAAAAGCCGATGGCGGCGGTGAAGCCGAGATAGGTAATGATCAAGACCCAGTCGATGGGCTTCAACAGCCGCTTCGCGAGTGTCACGGTGAGGTGCGTGTTGATCGCCTGGCCGGCGGGATCGAGCGAAGTGACGATGAAACCGTCCTTCGCATTATGCACCACCGGCGACGCACCCGCGATGGGGGCGGTGCCGATGCTGGCCCAAGTGTCTGTGATGGTGTGATAGGTGTAGAAGGTGGCGCGGCCGGTGCTATCCAAGCCGAGCGCCAATAGATGGGCCTGACCGCCGGCTTGAATGGCCGGATTAACTTCCGCCGGAGGAGCGGAGCGTTCTTGCCAACCGGTTTCGCGATTGTAACGGAGCAGGTGCAGGGTCGCGTCGGCATTGCGGCCGAGCAGCCAGAAGGCGTTGTTATGCTGGAGCCAAGTGACCGGAGTCAGGGCGGCCGCCGGTCCGGAAATCTTGGGTAGTTCCGGCGGAGTAGGCGTGGCAATCAGCGCGGCCACGGCGGTGGCATCCATGGGTTCCGCCTTCAGCGTGACAGGGTTGGCCGCGCGGGCCAGACCACCCAGAGTGAAAGAGAGCGTCAACAAAGCGCAGAAGCGCCAGAGTTTCAGGGGCATCGCAGCCGATTCAGTTTACGCGGAAGTGAGACTCAAGGCCTATTTCACGAATATTCAACGACCGGGACAGGATCGCGACCAAGGATGACAAGGAGTGGTCGTTACCTTGGGGGGGAGCGAAGCGGACGAATGGGCATGGTCCGGTCTGCGGAGCCAAGGCGGGTGGCAATGCGGTCAATGGCATCTCCGGCATCCGCAAGTGGAGGTCCCTGTGACATCACGCGACGGATTCTCAAGAAAGCACCTTGTAATACAGGAACAGTGTTTAGTATCGTCTCAGCACCGCTCTTTTCGGCGCTATCCCCAGGCAAAACCGTCAACCCGCTGCATTCAGCCATGAATCTATATCGTTCACTCGGCGCACGCTCCATCCATGATCTCGGCCTACTGCCCACCGCTTTGGTGCTCGTGGCGTTGGTCCTCAGCCCAACGCTGCGCGCGCAAACCGTCTGGAGTAATGTCGGCACGGGCGACTGGACGACCGGAAGCAATTGGAGCGCCGGCGCGCCCAATTCGTCCACCGATGCCACGATCAACAACGGCGGCACTGCGACGCTGACCGGCACGGGAGAGGCCGGCGAACTCCTGATCGGCTCCGGTGGAGGCACCAGCGGCTCGCTGTCGATCGACGGAGGCTCGCTGACGGCCAACTCCAATGCGGTGATCGGCTTCTATGGCAGCACCGGCAGCGCCGACATCGGAAGCGGGACATGGTCGGTCTCCAGTATTTTCATCGTCGGGCACACCGGGGGCACTGGCTCGCTCTCCATCACGGGCGGAGAGGTGACCAGCCCGACCAGCCAAGTGGGTTATGGCGGCGACGGCACCGTCACGGTTTCCGGCGGTTCATGGTCGGCCGGCTCACTCTACGTTGGCTTTGCCGCCACGGAGAACGGCGCGGGCGTGCTGACGATAACCGGCGGCACGGTCACGGCCTCATCGGTGGCGCTCAACTACAATCTGGGCTATGAGAAGTCGAGCACCGGCACAATAAACCTGAATGGCGGCGTGCTGGAGACCGGGGGTATCAATGAGCTCACCGGCACAGGTGGAGGCCAGGTCAACTTCAATGGCGGCACCCTGCGCGCCGCCGCCAACACCGCGAACCTCTTCACGGGATTTTCGGCGGGAGACGTGCAGATTGGCGCCACAGGCGCCGTGATTGACACCCAGAATTTCGCAGTGGGGCTCAACCTCGCGCTCCAAGGCGCGGGTGGCCTCACCAAACTCGGTGCCGGCACCCTGACGCTCGGTGAAACAAACACCTACGTCGGCGCCACCGCGGTCAACGCCGGCACGCTCAATCTTTCCGGCTCCATCGCCACCAGCAGCCTCACGACCGTTGCCAGTGGTGCCACGCTCACCGGGACGGGCACCACTGGCCCGCTCACCATCGCGAGCGGAGGCACGCTTGCCCCCGGCAATTCGCCCGGCGCGCTGAGCGCCGGTGACACCACGTTTGGCGGCGGGGGCAATTTCATCTGGGAAATCAACAGCGTGGACGGCAACACCGGTGAAGATCCCGGCTGGGATACGCTGAATGTCAGTGGAACGCTCACCATCACGGCCTCTTCCGGCACCCCGTTTACGGTTTTTCTTGCTTCGCTCACGGCTGGCAATACGGCGGGCGAGGTTTTTGATTTCAACCCGAACGCAAACTACGCGTTCACGCTCGCTACGACGACGTTGGGGATTATCGGTTTCGACGCGGATGCCTTCGAGTTTAATTCCGCCGGATTCGCGAACAGCTTCAGCGGAAGCTGGTCGGTCGAGCAAAGTGGCGGCGATCTCAACCTCATCTACACTGCCGCCGTCCCCGAACCCTCCACCTATGCCGCGATTGCCGGTGCCGTGATGCTTGGCTTTGTCTTCTGGCGGCGCCGTCGGCAGCAGGCACAGATGCGGTCGTAACCGAGACGGCAAGTGCGTCCGGCCGATCAGGCCTGGCTCCCGGGAGCAGAGGGCGGAGGCAGGGAGACGATCTGCCGGAGGCGCTGGCCGATGGTTTCGGCGACGGTAGTCAGGTCGCGGGCTTCAGCGGGAGCGAGCCGGGCTTGGCAGTGGCGGGCCCAGAGGCCCAGCCAGGCTTGGAAGTGGCGTTCTTCGAGGCCGAGCGGCATGTGCTTCATCGGCATTGCGCCGCGGTAGAGGATCGGTCCGCCCGTCATGCCGGACCAGAAATCAGCGATTTTTTCGAGATGGGCCGGCCAATCCGTGATGTGGGCGGCAAAGATCGGACCGATCTCGGCGTGCTGGCGCACGTCCGCGTAAAAGTATTTCAAGAGCTGCAGCAAAGGCGCCCGACCGCCGATACGGTCGAACAGGGAGGCAGGTGGCAAAGAGTCGGACATAGGATGAAAAATGAAAGAGGGCGCGACGAAAAGACAACCCTGCCGAGGGTTGCCAGTGAGGCCGAACTCTGCCGCGCC
>JAGNQV010000194.1 GCA_017988885.1 Opitutaceae bacterium
CGAGCGTGCGGACCTGTTTGCCGAGGGCCTTGAGCTGGTCTTCCAATTCCTTCACCCGGGCATTGGGCGTGAAGTCCACGTAGGTTTGTTTCGCGCTCACATCGAGAATGAGGGCTTGGGCGGTGCCCTTGCCGCTGACCTGCAGCGACTGCTCGTTAAGCGCCTGCGGCAGGTTGGCGAAGACGAGTTCGCTGATGCCGCCGGGCAAATCGACTGTGGCGGTGCGGGTGACGACGGCGCGGTCGGTGTAAACGGTGACCGCGCTGATGGCGGAATCGACGGGCGTGGGCGCGGCGACGGCGAGAGTGGCGGCCAGGAGCGCGCCGAGGGGGAGGATGAGACGTTTCATAAGGACAGAATAGTGGGTTTCAGGGGTTAAACGTTCCGGGCGGGAAAATCTTAGGGGCAACAAGCAGATTTTTAACCACGGATTGCGTGGATAGGCACGGATAAAGCCAAAACTCCGTAATCCGCGGCCAGGGTGGTTAAAAGGACTGGCTTACCAGTTGTCGGAGCGAAAAGGGGCGGCGGGCAGGCCGGCGCCGTTATACAGGTTGGCTTCGGGAGCATTGGTCCACGCATAGCGCACGGCCACGGGCTCGGGCACTTCGGGTGCGGAAACCAGCAGGCTGTCGCCCAGGATTTTACCGGAGGCGGGATAGAATTTCCGGTCGGCGCCGGCGAGCTCCAGGGTCTGCGGGGGTTTGCGCTCGGCGATAAGTCCACCGCCGGTGTGGGTGAAACGCACGCGGAGGGCCTGGCCCTCGCGCTGGACCGTGGCCAACACGGGCCCGCTCCAGTCGCCGGGAATGTTATAAACGCGGTTCTTGGCGATGAGCGCGAGCCGGCGGCCGACCTCTTGCTTGTTGAGCGGATGAAGATTTTTCGCCTCACCGACATCAAGAGTCACGGCCATGCCGGTGTTGGGCAGGGCGAGGGCACTGGCCTGGGCCTCGCGCAAAACAACCCAGCTCCGATGGGTGGGATCCTCGGGCAGGGCGTAATTGGGGAGCTGCACGAAATAGAAAGGGAAATCGCCTTGATTCCATTGCGCGCGCCAAGCCTGGATCATGGCATGGAACAACCCGGCATATTCATTCGCGACCGGCCAGTTAGACTCGCCCTGATACCAGATTGCGCCGCGCAACGCATACGGCTGGAGCGGCGCGATCATGCCGTTGAAAAGCCCGCCCAAGGCGTAGGCCGTGCCGGGTCCGACGGGGGGATGCGGCCAAGGCACCAGATTTTTGGTCTTGGTGGCGGCGGCCTCATCTGCGGCCTTGCGCCATGCCGCCTGCTCTGCCGGATAACTGGCCGCGCGGGCCGGAAATTCCGCGAGTGCCTGCTGCCAGCGCGCGTCGATGGCGGGCCAGGGCGCGGTCGTCTTGAGCGTGGCGAGGTCGATCCAGGATTCGATCGCCGTGCCGCCCCACGTGCTGTTGATGATGCCGACCGGCACGCCCAGCTTGCGGTGCAGGTCGCGGGCGAAAAAATATGCGACGCCGCTGAAACGCCCCGCGGTTTCCGGGGTGCACGATTGCCAGTCGCCGGCCACGGTCGCGGCGGGCGCTTCCGTGGAAGTGTTGACCACATCGAATTGACGGATGAGCGGATAATGGGCGGCGGCGATTTCCTTCGCGGCGTCGCGGGATTTGGCGAGGGGCCACTCCATGTTTGACTGACCCGAGGCGAGCCAGACTTCGCCTACGAGCACGTCTTTGATGAGGACGGTATTTTTCCCCGACACCACGAGTTCAGCGGGCTCGACGGAGGCGGGTAACGGCTCGAAATAAACGATCCAACGCCCGTCTGCACCGGCGGTGGTGCTGATGACCTGACCCTGAAAGGTCGCAATCACGCGTTCGCCGGCGGTGGCGCGACCCCAGACGGGCAGGGGCTTGTCGCATTGCAGGACGGCATGGTCCTGAAAAAGCGGCGCGAGGGTCACGTCAGCGCGCGTCAGCACTGGAGGGGTCAAGAGCAGCAGGGCAAGAAGGGGAAGGCGCATGGAGTGAAAGGAAGCGGACGTTAGAAAAACTTCACCGAGCCGGCGAGTGAATCATGAGACCGGTTTGCCGCACGAGAGTTCAATCCGTGGCCACACTGGTGGCGGCGGGCGGTGGCTGATGTAAAAAAGCGTGCAGGGCGGCGGCGAGCTTGGGGCCGATGCCCTCGACTTCCTGCAGTCTTTCCGGAGCCGCGGCGCGCAGGCGGTCGATGCCGCCAAAATAAGCCAGCAGCGCGGCGCGGCGCACCGGGCCGAGGCCGGCGAAATCATCGAGCACCGATTCACGCAGGCGTTTCGAGCGCAGGTCGGCGTTGTAGGTGTTGGCAAAACGATGGGCCTCATCGCGCAGGCGCTGCAAGAGATTCAAGCCGGGATGGCTGAGGGGCAGGTTGAGTGGCGCGCGTTGGTCGGAAAAAATGATCGTCTCATGCTTTTTCGCGAGGCCGATGAGGGCGGGCGGCTCGACGCCGATGGCCACAAAGGCCTTGAGCGCGGCGGCGATCTGGCCGCGCCCACCGTCGATGACCACGAGGTCGGGGAGGAGTTTACCCTCCTCGGCGAGCCGCCGATAACGCCGGCCCACCACTTCCTCCATCGCCTTGTAGTCGTCGTTGCCGATGAAGCTCTTGATCTGGAAGCGGCGGTAATGGTCCTTATCGGGCCGTCCGTCCGTGAAGTGCACCATCGAGGCGACGACATAGGTGCCGGAGATGTGGGAAATGTCGAAGCACTCCAGGTGGCGCGGCGGCGCACCGAGGCTCAACGCCGTCTGCAACGCATCCAGCGCCACTTGGTCGGGCCGGAGCAGGGTGTGATCGCGCTCGAACTTGCGCGTGCGTTCCAAGGTGCGCTCCAGCGCGGTGATGAGGTCGCGCAACTCGGCGGCCTTTTCGTAGGCTTGGCGGTCTGCGGCGGCGGTCATCTCGCCGCGGAGGGTTTCCAGCCACTCGCGCGACTTGCCTTCGAGAAAGGCGCACGCCGCCGCCACGCGCTGGCGGTAGTCGGCGGCCGTGACGACGTTGGTCTGGGCGTAGATTTCCTGGCGCACGTCATTATAGAGCTGCCACGTGCCGTCCGGGAGTTTTTGCGGAGTGGCGTCGCCGAGCAGGATGCCGAACTGGCGGCGCATCTGCGCGAGGGTTTTGCGCAGGAGGCCGGAATGGGCGAACGGGCCGAAGTAGCGCGAGCGGGTATCCTTGCGGATGCGCGTGAGGGCGAACCGTGGCAGCTCCTGGGCGAAGTCCACGCGCACGAGCAGGAAGCGCTTGTCGTCGGTGAAGTCGGTGTTGTAGCGCGGGCGCCACTGCTTGATGAGCTTGCCCTCGAGCAGGAGGGCCTCGGGCTCCGACTTCACCTCGATGGTGTCGAGGTCGGCGATGGTTTCGAGGAGGGCGCGGATCTTGGGCTGCGAGACGGTGCGGGCGCGGTTGAGCTGGAAGTAGGATGAGACGCGTTTCTTGAGGCTGTTGGCCTTGCCGACGTAGATGATGCGGCCCAGCCGGTCCTTCATGAGATAGACGCCGGGTTTGTCCGGCAGGGCGCGGACCTTCTCTTTCAGGTTTACTGGAGCCGTGGCTGGCATTTTGCCAAAATCAGCTTAATCCTGTTCCCCGCAAGTATGGTTTCATCCAGTCCTTCCCTTTCCGGCATCCCGCGCGTGGCCAAACGTTACGAGCTGCTCACCCTCGGCGACGAGCTGCTGCTCGGGCTGACCGCCAACGGCCACCTGACCTTCATTGGCGCGCAACTGGGCCGGCGCGGCGTCCTGCTGGGCCGCAACGTCACCATCACCGACGAAGCCGACGAGATTGCGCGGCAGTTCCGGGAGAGCTGGGCACAGGCCGACGTGATCATCACCACCGGCGGCCTTGGGCCGACCTGCGATGATCGCACGCGCGAGGTCATCGCCGAGGTGTTGGGGCAGAAGCTGGTGTTTGATCCCGCCATCGAGCAGGCAATGCTCGATCGCTTCAACAAATTTGGGCGCAAGATGACGCCGAACAACCTGAAGCAGGCCTATCGTTTTGAACGCGGTGAAGTCATCCCCAACGCCAATGGCACCGCGCCCGGCCTCTGGGTCGAACAGGATGGCAAAGTGCTCTGCATGCTGCCCGGGCCGCCGAACGAGCTGCAGCCGATGTTTATCGAGCAGGTGTTGCCTCGTCTGGCCAAGCTTGGGTTGGTGCTCGATCGCGAGGCCTATGTCCAAATCCGCACGGCAGGTCTGGGTGAGTCTGCGCTCGAAACGAAATTGCAACCGATTTTTGACCGGCATGGCGAGGCGCTGAGCATCGCGTTTTGTGCGCATCAGGGCCAGGTGGACTGCCGGCTGAGCTCGCGCACCGGAAAAATTTCCCTGACCGAGATCGACGGCATCGCCGTCGAATGCGCGTGCTTGCTCGGCGAAGACTTCATGGTTTACGGCACGGACTCGCTGGCAAAAGTCTGCGCCGATCTGCTGCGCACGCAGGAGAAAAAACTGGCGGTGGCCGAGACGGCAACGGGCGGGCTGCTGGCCAATGCGTTCACGGAAGTCTGCGGCGCGTGCAAGTTTTTCGCTGGCGGGGTCGTGTGCTGTTCGAACGACGCGAAGATGCAGCTGCTCGACGTGCCGGAATGCCTGTTGCTGCAGCATGGGGCGGTGAGCGCGGAGGCGGCGGTCGCGATGGCGACGGGCGCGGCGGAGACGCTCGGGGCGGATTACGCGCTGGCGGTGACGGGATTCGACGGGGCCGGTGCGGCGCAAAACGGCGGGGGTAATCCGGTTGGCACCATTTTTATCGCCCTGCATGCACCGCACGGGGTGTGGTCTAAAAAACTCAGCTATCCCGGCCCGCGCACGACGGTGAAAGTGCGGGCGGTTAACGCCGCCCTCGACTGGCTGCGCCGTGAGCTGCTGCGGGCCGGAGCCGGCGTCAACATGCCGGCGCGCCGCAGCTCGACGATGCAATGACGCGGTCGTGGGCAGGCTGTGCCGCACCTTGTGATTTAATAAGGCAATCAGGATTCCCGCCCAGTTCCGCCCTTGCATGAAAAAGCCACTGATCACCGGCAGTTTCATTGATATCCAGCACGTGAACAACTGGGACGCCCAATACTGGGTGGATGAGTGCCGCGACTGGGATGACG
>JAGNQV010000195.1 GCA_017988885.1 Opitutaceae bacterium
CGGCAAGGCGTGGCCAATCCCACCGGCGTTGCGCTCACGTTCGCCGAAAAGCTCACTTATATTTTCAAACATACCCGGCCCGACGGTAAACCACCGCTGCGGTTAGAACCCACCGCATGGCTGCTCGATGTGTTTTTCCGCCCGGCACTAGCCGACACCTACCAGACCTTTGAAATCGTTCATCCCGAGGTGCTCGCGCTGTTCAATCTCACCGTCGCTGATGGTGAGGACAAAAAACGCTTTTCCTTCAACCAGCTTGAAAAAGGCATTCCGGAGCTGGAACGCCAGGCGCAACTCGCCTCACCGGTGGAGGCCGCCGCCCGCACCCCTTTTCAACGCGGCATCGTCCAGCTTTACGGCAAGGTCCGGCATTACTTCGAGCTCAAGCACACTTTGATCATGCCGGGCTCGCAGGATTTCCTGGGTGAACTGCTGCGGTTTCAGCAAGCCCTGCCCGCCGGCGTCGCCGCGGTGCGCGCCCAGCAAGCCGGGCAGCCCTATGACGTAAACGCCTTTAAGGCCATGATGGAGCTGGGGCCACGCTACGATTTCATGGGCGGCGCCACGACCCTGCTCGCCATTCCGCCGGCCGCCACGAACAGCGAGCCGGCCGCTTGGCAGAGCACCGGCAACAGCATCCTCGAAACTTTTCAGACCGGCAGCGTCAATCCCACCGCCCTCGCCTATGCCGGTCTGGCCCACGCTTGGCAGCGCCAGCAAGCGGAGCCGTTCAATAAAATCATCGAGCTCTACGGCGCCGAACTCGCCAAGCGCCTGCCCGCCGCCGTGGGCAAAGTCGCCGCCGAAACGCGTTTCAATTCCGTCGAGCCTTTCTACAAAAGCCTGCAGCTTTACCTTCTGGCACTGCTCCTCGCGCTGGTTTCGTGGCTCAAGTGGCCCGACACCCTGGGGCGCGCGGCCTTCTGGCTCGTGCTGCTGGCCTTCGTCACCACGACCGCCGGCATCGCGACCCGCATGTGGCTCGAAGGCCGGCCACCCGTCACCAACCTTTACTCTTCCGCCCTCTTCGTCGGCTGGGGCGCCGTCGGCCTTTGTCTCATCCTCGAGGCCATCTATAAAAATGCCGTCGGCAGCGTCGCCGCCGGCCTGATCGGTTTTGCCACGCTCATCATCGCGCACAACCTCTCGCTCAGCGGCGATACGCTCGAAATGATGCGGGCGGTGCTCGATTCGAATTTCTGGCTCGCGACCCACGTCGTGGTCGTTGCCACCGGCTATTCGGCCACCTGTCTCGCCGGGTTCCTGGCCTTGATCTATGTCGTGCGCGGGGTTTTCACGCGTTCGCTCGACAACGCCACCGCCGACGCGCTTAGCCGCATGGTCTATGGCATCGTGTGTTTCGCGACCTTGTTCAGTTTCACCGGCACCGTCCTCGGCGGCATCTGGGCGGACCAGTCTTGGGGCCGCTTCTGGGGCTGGGATCCGAAGGAAAACGGCGCACTCATGATCGTGATCTGGAACGCCATGATCCTGCACGCCCGCTGGGGTGGCCTGATCCGCCAGCGTGGCTTGATGAGCATGGCGATCTTCGGCAACGTCATCTTCAGCTGGAGCTGGTTCGGCACCAACATGCTTGGCGTCGGCCTGCACAGCTACGGGTTCACCGATGCGGCCTTTGTCTCGTTGCTCGTCTTTGTGACCAGCCAACTCGCCTTCATCGCCCTCGCGAGCCTGCCGCTAAAACACTGGCGGAGCTTCCGGTCGGCGTAAGGCAGTCCTCAACTTTTAGCGCAGCGCGGTAGGGTCGGACCGCCGGGCCGACCGCGCATCACCCACGGCGGCGCGCCTGGCAGTCGCGCCCCACCCGAATACCGCATCAACCCCGGCAGAGCTGGGCGAGCCGGCGCACACCCTCTCGAATCCGCTCGGGCGTGGAATTGGAGTAGTTCAGCCGCAGGAAATTACTTCCCGCGTCCCGCGGGAAGAAATCCCGCCCTGGCACAAAGGCGACTTTGTGCTCAATCGCCCGTTGCAAAAGCGCCATGCCGTCAAGTTGCACCGGCCCGGTGACCCAGAGAAACATGCCGCCTTCGGGTTTCGTCCAGCGATAGCCCGCCGGCAGCTCCGCCTGCAGCGCCGCATCCATCACGCTGAAGCGCTCGCCGTAAGCCGCGCGGATTTTCCCCAGATGGGCCGCTTGGTCGTTTTGCGTCAGGTAAGCGTGCGCCACCCGTTGGTCGAAACTCGACGTGTGCAGGTCCGACGCCTGCTTCACGATCAGCAATTGCGCAAAGATGGCCGCCGGTGCCACCACCCAGCCGAGCCGGAAGCCCGGCGCGATGGTTTTAGAAAATGTGCTCACGTAGAGCACGCAATCGGCCACATCCCAATGCTTGATCGGCGGCACTTCTTCCCCGCGATAGCGCAGCTTCCCGTAGGGATCGTCCTCAATAATGAGCAGGTTGTGCTCCGCCGCGATCCGCGCGAGCTGCTGTCGGCGCGCCGCGGGCAGCGTGTTGCCGGTGGGATTTTGAAATGTCGGGATCGTGTAGAGAAACTTGGGCCGGTGCGTCCGCACCAGCTCGGGAATCGCCTCCGGAATCAGGCCGTGTTCATCCGTCGGCACTGGCACGAACTTCGCCTCGAGCGTCTGGAAAGCCTGAATCGCCGCGAGATAAGTCGGATTCTCCGTCAGCACGACGTCGCCCGGGTTGAGGAAAACCTTGCCCACGAGATCGAGCACCTGCTGCGACCCATTCGTGACCAGCACCTCGGAAGCCGTCGCCTTGGCGCCCCGCGCGCACATTTCCGCGGCAATCCACTCGCGCAGTGCCGGGAATCCTTCGCTGGGGCCGTATTGCAAGGCCGCCGGACCATCTTTCGTGAGCACACTGTCCGCCGCCGCACGCACGGCCTCCACCGGGAACAACTCCGGCGCCGGCAATCCTCCGGCGAAGGAGATAATCTCCGGTTGGGCGGTGACTTTCAGAATCTCGCGGATCGTAGACGGCCGCATGGCCCGCATCCGGCCGGCAAAGAGTTCGGATGAAACAGACATGCCCCAACCAATCACGCCGCCCCACCCGTCGACAATGCTTATCCCCATCCCCCTCGGGCGAGGTCAAGGGCGCGTCGCGCTTACTTGCCCAGCAACTCTTCCGCATGCGCCAGCGCACTCTTCGCGTTGCGATCGCCGAGCATGCGGGCCAGTTCGCTGAGGCGGCCCTTGCGGCTCGCCTGGATCGGCTTGATCGTGACCACCGCCCGCTCCTTGGTCTGGTCTTTGTCCACGACCAGATGACACGTGGCCTGCGCCGCCACCTGCGGGAGATGCGTGACACACAGCACCTGGTGACCGCGGGCAATCTCCGCCATCTTTTCGCCCACGACGCTGCCAATTTCGCCGCCCACATTGGCGTCCACCTCGTCGAAAACCAGCAGCGGCACTCCGTCGAGGTCCGCGAGCACCGTCTTCAAGGCGAGCATCACGCGCGCCAGTTCGCCGCTTGAGGCGATGCGACTCAACGGCAGCGGAGCCTCGCCCACGTTGGGTGAAAACAGAAATTCACAACGGCAGTCGCCCATCGGGCCCAGTTCAGCCAGCGGCAAGAGCTGGATCTGAAAGTCCGCTTTCTTGAATCCAAGCTGGCCGATGCTCTGCGCCGCCGCCTTGGCCAGTTCCTTCGCGGCCTTTTCACGCTGCAGACGCAGAGTTTGCGCTTCTTTCTTTGCCGCGCGGTGGGCGTCGGCGATCTGCTTCTCCAGTCGCGCCAACGCGCCCTCGATGTCGCCCTGCACTTCCAACCGGCGATTCATCTCGTCGCGGGCGGCGAGCACCGCCCCGAAATCACCGCCATGTTTGCGCTTCAACTCAAGCCACGTGTTCATCTGCGCCGCGAGTTGCTCCGCGTGCTCGGGATCAAACTGCAATTGCTGGCTCAAGGCCGAAAATTCGGCTCCAAGTTCATTGAGTTCAATGGCCGTGGCCGAGAGGCGCTCCGACAGCGGCCTGCTCGTCGGGTCGATGTTTTCCAGCGTGCGCGCTTCGCGCAGCAGCGCCGCCACCCGGCCCTGCACCCCTTCCTCCCCGGTCAGGCCAGCCGCCAACACCTGGGCCAGTTCGATCAATTCCTGCGCCCGGCTCAGCCGGGAAAAGTCCCGCTCCAGTTCCGCAATCGCCTCCTCCGTCAATTCCAGCGCCTCAATGCGCGTAAGTTGGTTGCGGAGAAATTCAATCTGGTCCGGCGAGAGCTTGGTCTCGTGCGTCAACCGTTCGCGCTCGGCCAGCAATGCGCGCCAGGCCTCATACTTCGTCTGATAGACCGTCAGCGCCGCCGCGGCCCGGCCGAACAAATCAAGCAGTTCCAACTGGCAGCTTTCCTTCAGCAGCCGGCGCGGCTCGCTCGGTCCGTGAAAGTCCACCCAGTGTTCGCCCAACCGCTGCAAGGCCGCCAGCGTCGCGAGGCCGCCGTTGACCGTGATCTTCGGCGCCTTGTCCCGCGGCAGGCTGCGCTTGAGAATCAGCAGCCCCTCCTCGCACGGCGCCAGGTCGAGGGCCGCCAGCACGGCATCGATTTTTTTGGCGTCCTCAAAATACAAACTCGCCTCCACGTCGCACGCCGCGGCGCCCTGCCGGATGATGGTTTTGTCCGCGCGTTCGCCGGCCAGCAGACTGAGCGCGCCGAGCAGGATGCTCTTGCCCGCGCCGGTCTCGCCCGTCACCGCCGTGAATCCCGCCTCGAAATCAAGCGCCACCTCGTCGAGGAGGGCGAGATTGCGGATGCGGAGGGATTGCAGCATGCCGGTTACGGATGAACACCCGTCCCGCGTTCGTCAAAGCCGCTTCTTGCTCCGCAGCCAATTTTCGTGACCGCAATTTCTGCTCGCCACGACTCCCAGCCCGCCCTGACTTTTGCTCCACCCTATGCTGAACCTGACTGGACATCGCCTCTTCATCGCCGGCGGCAGCCGTGGCATCGGGCGCGCCGCCGCCCTCATGGCTGCCCAAGCCGGAGCCGACATCGCCGTGGGCTATGTCCGGGACCGCACCGCCGCCGACCAGATTGTGCAACAAATCACGGCGCTCGGACGCAAAGCGATCGCCCTGCAAGCCGATGTTACCAACGAAATGGCAATCACGGCGGCTCTCGCCCAAGCCGCCGTGACCTTGGGCG
>JAGNQV010000196.1 GCA_017988885.1 Opitutaceae bacterium
TAGATGATCACGACGTGGGGTTCAGAACCGTGTGTCCAGCATTCCTTCATTGCCCGTTGCAGATCTGACTGAAACTTTGCCCAACTCCGGGTGCCGCAACTACTGGAGATCGCTTCCCCAAAACAAACCCATTGTTTCCACTTCTCGATGAACCACATGGGAGCGACAAAGTTCGATGTCGTCGCAGTAAAGTAGGTCAAAGCTCCCATAAGGTCGGCAGAAATACCCAGTCGTAGGCCGAACGTGGAGCGCAGGCATGCCGGGCCGATGGCGTGCGAATTGAATCGGGGCGATCAACCGGCATTGGCTGTCGCGATTTGTTAGGGTGGTGTCTAGTGACTGTGTAGATCCGAAGGTTCATCTTTCCAAATCTCTTTGCCGTTCTCAATGACAGTTCGCACAACACGGTATTTGGTGAGGTCTTCCATACATGGTAATGCTCGCTTGGAATCAGGTGTACGGTGAGATGGCATCTCTGCACCAAGACGCCGGTGGGCATCGTGAACTAAATCGTCCAAGCGGTCATAGATTTCTGCACAAGACTGAAGCAACTCGCGGTCCTTGAGAGTGTCAATCCCCCAGTGCCGCTCGAACTCGTGTGGGTGATCCGTCGTCGGACCGGCCATGTAATAGTGGGTGCATTCAAAGGGGCTGACCCGAAAGGTTAAGGGCTCATCCTCGTCTTCGTCGAAGAGGTGCGGAGTCGGACGCTCTCCGAGACACCGCATACGAAGCCAACTATGCGGTTCAAGAGACTTGCAGTGCACGAAATCAGTTCGAGTATCGTTAAGCCATTTGAGCAAAGGATCAGTCTTCGCGTGTTTGACCCACAGCTCATACCACCCAAAGTCCGGAAATACTGCCTTCTCCTTTTGTAGCATGTAAGTGACGCTTCGGGCAGCTTGGACGAAAGCGCCTAGCGCATAGCGAAAGGGATGAGGCTCATGATACCACCGGGCTAGCTCATGCCACCAATGATGAGCTTCGTGAAGTCGATCATGAGTGAAGGGGATTGGACAGCTACCGCCTTGCGCAGCCAGATGCGCTGCCAGAGATTGAGGTTCGACATTGCGTTTTTGCATTCTTGTCGCATTCCGCATCAACACCACCCTAACGTCGCAGCTCACCGACCCGGCGCCCGCAGCGTCCGGTTTGAAACAGAGACGAGATCGCCGGGTTCGGTGGAGCTGCCTGGTTGGGCGACCTTTGCATAATCGATATCCGCTGCATCAACCTCGGAGGTAGACAAGCAGCAAAAACGCCGTCATCAGCGTGAGCGGACAAATCAAATAGAATACGCTGACCGAATGCCCTCTATCCTTGCTGGCGGAGTAGCCCACCAAAACTATGGTGGCAGCAATCAGCATGGCGCCCCAGGTAAGCAAGAACAACGGCCAGGGCATTCCGATGCTGCTGCCCGGGCCAGGCGTCAGTGATGCCGCCACCAGAAACAGGATGCAAGAAACCACAGCGGCTACCTTGGTGTAGCCGGTCGGGGGCGTCGTTTGCTTTTTCAAAGCCCCCATACGAGATGCGCCCAACGCCAGAACTCAGCCACGCCGGGCCTAGAGCGTGAACCGCGAAAGCGGAACGGCAGCGCCAATCCGGCGTTGGCTGAAGTGATTTTGTTGGACGTGCTCTTCAATATTTGATCCTCAGCCATGCGAGAATACTGCGCCCAAGATGCCTCAAAAGCTGCCGGAAAGATCGACTTCTACTGCCTCGGCGGAAAACGGCGGGATCATAAAGTTCCGCAGTCCGGTTGTCGGGGGTCAGCGCCTCGGCTGCGGGTTTGCCAAAAATACCACCAGCGCTTCTTCCCGCATCATGTGCCTGCCCGTCCAACTCTTTGCCGAATTCCGAGATTCCATTGCGCAGTCCTCTCATCATGTCCGGAAGGTTTCTAGCGCCGATCAGGATAAGCAACACGGCCAGAATCAACGCCAGCTCCCACCCACCAACGATGTTGGCGAGCGCTAATGAATGTGAGCTTGCTATGAACATCACGATCGGTCAGTTCCGCCGCGTCTTCGTCCAACGAAACAAGCGCACCGACCCGGCCCGACGCCGTGGGTGGAGCGCGAAACTGACTCTTGAACTTCTCATGTCAATCGAACGGAAAGCGCTGGGCCGGGTTCGGTGGCGCGCCTGGTTCGGCCGTGTTGGCGTCATCGTGATCCTCCAACTCGGAAGGCGCAACGTGACAAGCCGCCGCGAAAAATCCAGCGGGCCAGAAGCAGCCCCAACACGACTCCAACGAAGAGCAAAGGCACGATGATGACCGCGGCAACGTCACTCGCATCGGCGTGCAAATGGCGAATCATCTGAACCAGCTTCGTGAATGTGTCTTGGTTCATGCGTGCGAAGCGGCCGAAGCGGCCGAACCTTGAGAATCTTATCCGACAGGGTGGCGGCGACAAGGGTGGAATTGGCCGGCGGCGTGCGGGCCACCCTGTCGGATAAGATTCTGTTGGGCTGAGCCGCGTCGGGTCGCCCACGGCGATCAACCGCCCTTAGGGAAAAGTATCGTGGGGAATGAAGGATGAGAGGTGCTCCGAGGTCGCGGTCGGCGTGGCGGCGTCAAAAATGGGGGCGGCGTGCGGAGGTGGGAGTCGGATCGGCTGGAGTGGAAGAGGTGATTCTGAGCGTGTTCGGATGGGAAAGGACGAGATCTGACTGAACCCGGGCGCGTCCGAGCGTCCGGCCGTTGGATTGGTCGGCGCGCGGCGTTGGATCAGCGGGGTGTTTTGGGTCCACGGGTTCATGACGTCAGGAAGTGTCGGAGCCGGGTTGGCGGCGTCGGGTCAGGCGCGCCGTCCAAAGCAGGCGCAGCCGGGGACTTTGGCAGCGCGGGCACTGGAGTTGTGGCCGGGGAAGTTTTCCCGCCGGCTGGGGCGCTTTGGGGCGGCGGGTTGAGGGGCGTGACAGGGCGATGGCCGCCCGGATCTTTTCCAGCCGTGCCGCACGACCGCGGTTGGCCAGCAGGCCGTAGTGACGCACCTTGCCAAAGCCCCGGGGCAGAATGTGCAGGGCAAAGCGCCGGGCAAACTCTCCGGTGTCCAGCTGCATGGCCCGGATGCAGCCTCCCCGGGCGTAGTCACGGTAGCGGAAGGCCACTTGGTGACCGGAGCGATCCAGACTCAGGATGCGGCGTGAACTCATCCCCACCCGATGCGTGTAGTTGGACAGGTAACGCAGCACGGTCTGCGGCCCGGCAAAGGGCTTCTTGGCGTAGACCACCCACTTCTGGGCGCTGGCTTCCCGCATCATCCGTTGGAAGTTGGCCTCGACTTCCAATGCAGCCTCTTGCCCATGGTATTGCAGCTGTCCGTCTCGACGCAGGTGCTGCAAGCCGTCGCAAAACTTGCCGTGAAACACCCGCGACAGCGCTTGGATGGAGAACAGGTAGTTGACGTTGGTGACCTGGCGCCAGCCGACGTCCTGGGCCCAGCCGCCGCCGGTGACGATGGCGTGCACATGATAGTGCTCGTTCAATCGCTGGCCCCACGTGTGCAACACCATCGTCACGCCGATCTCGCCCCCGAACCGGTTGCGTCCGAACTCGAGCAACGTCTGGCTGGCGCTCTCCAGGAGCAGCTCGTAGAGGGGCTCCCGGTTTTGCCGGATCAGCGGGTTGAGGGTGTGCGGCAGGGTGAACACCAGATGGAAATACGGCACCGGCAGCAGTCGCGACTGCTGTTGCTCCAGCCATTGATGGGCCAGCCGGCCTTGGCACTCGGGGCAATGCCGGTTCCCGCAACCAAACGCGATGGTGTGCGCCTGATGACAGTCCTGGCACTCGTAGGTGCAGCCTCCCAACGCGCCGGTCCGGCACGCCGTGAGGGCGCGCAGCACCTTCCATTGGTGCGGGCTGGCCGTCACCGGCATGCGGTTGACTCCGTCCCGCAGCACCGCCCCGACCGTCCACTGGCTGGCCCGTGTCGTCTCGACACAGACCGTGAGCTTCACGGCTGGGTCGGCGTCGGCGGCTCGGGTTGGGTCGGCGACGGGCTGGGCGGATGCGGATCCAGCGCCCGAGCCAGCGGGCTCTTGATCTGGGTTAGGCGCTCGGCCCGCAAGTGCAGGTAGCGCAGCGTCGTTTGGATCGAGCGATGGCCCATCAAGCGCTGCAGCACCGTGATCTCCACCCCCGACTCCAGCAGATGGGTGGCGAAACTGTGCCTCAGACAATGGATGCCGCCACGATGCGGCAGACCAGCCCTGCGGATCGCCTGGTTGTAGAGATACTGTCCGGTGCCATCGATGATCGGATGGCAGGGCCGTTGCCGGCTCGGGAACAGCCACTCCTGGGGGCGATAAGCCCGGTAGTAATCCCGCAGCAGCGGCACCAACTCATCGGCCAGGATCGTGTAACGGTCCTTGGCGCCTTTGCCTTGCTCCACCCGGATCTGCCGTCGATCCACCTGCAGATCTTTAATCCGCAGATGGCACGCTTCATTGAGGCGCAGTCCCGCCGAGTAAACCGTGGCCAGGAATGCTCGCGCTCGCAGATTGATGGCGCCTACCGCCAGGAGCCGATGCACTTCCTCCACGCTGAAGATCTCGGGTCGCCGGATCTCGATGCGTGGCGCCACCAGCACTTGCTTGAGCGGTTCGAGTTCGCGGCCTTGGACCAACGTGTAGAAACTCCGCATCGCGCACACCGCCACGCGAATCGTGTTATTGCTCAGTTGGCGCCCTTCATGCAGGTGCAGCAGGTAATCCTTGAGCTCTTCGTCGCCCAGGTGGTCCGGCGACTTGCGCGTGTAACGGGCCAGGTCGTAAACCCAGCTCACGTACGACCCGACCGTGCGCTCACTGAAGCCACGCAAGACCAGCTCGCGGATGAATTGTTGTCGAAGGGGTTTTTGTGATGCGGATGTTTTCATAGATCCCACAGGATCTCAGAAAACTTCCACGCTTCAAAACTTCCAAACCTCCCTTCCCAACTCCGCGCAGCGGCTCAGTTCAACTTTGGCTCAATACAACGTAAGCGGTAAGCAGGGCGCATCTATTCGTTGGACGGAAAGAAGCGTTACCGTTTGGGCGTGAAGCCAAATTGCAACGGACTCCCAAAGGGCCGCGACGCCGAGTGTGCGCGGTGGATTCAACGGTAT
>JAGNQV010000197.1 GCA_017988885.1 Opitutaceae bacterium
CCATACGGTCCGGCCATGGGCACGACTTCTGGCCCATAGGCAAAATCCCGGGCCGTGAAGTAGGCGTAGGAGCCGTAGTTCGAGGCATCCAATTGGACATCCATTGCCTCCCGGGCAGGGGTAAACAACGCGATCGTCAGGCCGAGGATGCCGGCGGCGATCGCAAGGCGGATCAACCAGCGGGGGAATCGGGAAGAGGAGGGGCCGGGCATGGGAACGGGCGATTGATTATGCGACAATGACGCCGGGCGAAACCGCTATGCAGACTTTTAAAAATGATCGTTCCGGGGCCTTGGGCTTTAGGCGGAAGAGGGAATAATCGATGAACATGGATGGTAAATAGAACCCTGAAAATGGGTCCAACGCGACAGGCGGCGCAACCGAAAATTATCCCTGCTTCGCGTCTGTCCGGTCGGCCAGAAAGACTTCCCGCGCGCGTGCGGCGTGGCCGGGCAATACATGCGCGGCGTCGTGAAAGCGGAGAATGCGGGAATAGGCCGTCGGCGTGAGCGACTTGCCGCTGCGTTCCTTGGCCAAACAGGTGTGCATCATCCGCGCGAGCGCCAGGGCGTCGCCCGGCGGCACGAGATAACCATCCTGACGCTGGCCGATCAGGTCGGCGATGCCGTGCACCTCGGTCGAGACGATCGGCGTGCGGAAGGCCATGGCTTCCATCACCACGCGCGGGAAGGACTCCTCGAAGCTCGAGCAGACGAACAGGTCGGCGGCGACGAAGAAATCGAACGCGGCATCGGTCTCCGGCACGAAAGTGATGTTCGGCAAGCCCAGCCGCGCGATGTCGCGCTGCAACAGGTCCAGGTAAACGCCCGGCCGCGCGCCGACCATGACGAAGCGGAATTTTCCGCGATGGCCCTGCCGGAGGAAATGGTCGATGGCCCGGACGAAGACATGCTGGCCCTTCCGCTCGCACACCGTGCCGATGTTGGCGATGATGATCTCGTCCTCCCCGAAACCGTGCCGCTGGCGCAGCTCCGCGCGGGAGTGGCGGTTGCGGAAAGCATCAATGGCGTCGAGCCGGATCCAACTGGGCGCGAGGTGGAAATTGTCGCGGACGTTCAGCCCCTCATAATATGCCCGGGTGGCCTGGCAGGGAAAGAGCACCGCGCCGGCCTGGGCGAAGGCCTCGTGCACCAGTCCGTGGAGTTCGAGTTGCAACTTTTGCTCGAAAAACCGGAAGGGCGAATTGCTTTCGTGGATATAGAGGAGTGAGGGCTTGCCGGCTTGGGCGGCCAGCAACGGGCCCCAGAAGCAGGCCAAGGTGTTGCTGACGACGAGGTCGAGATTTTGCCAATCGAGCTGCGGGGCGAGGCCGGCCAGCCGGTGATGGAAAGCCTCCCGATCCGGCGCCGCATAGAGCGCGGCGGCATCGACGAGGGTGAGCCGCGCCCCGAGGGCTTCGAAAGCGGCCCGCAACGGTCCGTCCTGGGCCGACAAAATTTCCAAGGTGCAACCCGCCTCGCGGGCCATCCAGGTCGCATATTCCAGGAACAGGAGCGGCGCGCCTTCGTAGTTGAGATTATGCGTGATCAGCAGCAACCGGAGCCGGCCGGCACGATTTGCACGGACGTGGGCGTCGGGCGTGCATTGCAATTGGTTGCCCGTGAGCCGCAGGTGCCGGCTGAGATAAGGGTCGCGGAAGGCGGGATAGCGCCGCACGAAGGCGACGTGTTCCGCGTTGTCGAAGGTGACTCCGCGCGTGGCGCTGCCCCAGTGCATGAGTTTGGCCTGGGGGGTGTAGAGCACCCGCCGGCCCGTGGCGCGCACCCGCAGGCAGTAGTCCACGTCGTTGTAAGCGACCCCGAAGTCGCCTTCGTCGAAACCGCCGAGTTCGCGATAGAGATCGGTGCGTGTGAGCAAACAGGCGCCGGTCACGGCCGAGACTTCGCGGGCCGCGGCGTGCCAGCCGGGGGCGGTGGCACGCTCGGTGGCCTTGGCCCAAGGCGTATCGGCGAGACCCCCGTGCGGTCCGATGACGATGCCGGTGTGGTTGAGCGAGCGATCGGGATAGATGAGCTTGGCACCGACGACGCCGACGTCCGCCTGCGCAAACCACGCCGCCATTTCCTCGAGCCAGCCGGGTTCGAGGGCGTTCACATCGTTATTGAGATGCAGGATGAGCGGCGTATCAACGTGCGGGAGGGCGGCGTTGACGAGGCGCGAGTAATTGAAAGGCGCGTGCGGATCGGTCAGGCGCACGACGGTGCAGCGCAAGTCGGGGCGATGTTGGATTTGCTCGAGGTAGCGCAGGGCATCGAGGTCGCGCGAGTGATCGTCGACGATCACGAGTTTCGCCTGGCGCCAGTCGATGGTTTCCTCGAGGAGTTCCACGCATTCCTGCAGCAGGTGCAGCCGGTCACGCGTGGGGATGACGATCGTCACCGGCAGCCGGGCGAGGGCGTCGCGATTCCAGCGCAGTTGGTGAAAGCGGTGGCGCAGCACATGGCCGAGCTCGGGAAGAAAAGGCGCGGCGTTCCAGTCGCGCCGGCGCAAAGTTTCGACGAGGGCGAGCCGGGCCTGTTCGTAGGAGCGATGACTGAGTTCGAGCTCGCGCGGCAGGCCGGCCCACGCGTGGTAGCAGACGAGCGGCACATGCGCGACCTGCGCGGGCGGCAGCGCGTCGCCGAGCCGGAGGAGAAAGTCATACCACGCGACGGTGGCGAATGGCTCGCGCAACCCGCCCAGTGCGAGGAAGCGCTCACGGCGCACCACGCAGAGCTGGCCGGGAAATAGTCCCGAGAGTGAGAAAGCGGGACTCCACTCGGGTTTGAAGTCGGGCTCGCTGCGCCGGCCGGCGGAGTTCATCCGGTCCTCGTCGGTGTAGGCGAGCTCAAGGTCGGGCCGGGCGGCGAAGCGTTCGGCGATCTCGAACAGGGCATCGGGCGAGAGCCGGGCGTGCCCCGGCAGGAAACCGAGCAGGGTGGCGGCGGAGGCCTGGGCGGCGGCGTTGAGCACACCGATTTGTTCGGCGGCGGCTTGGTGGCGGTGAGGGATGAAACGTGGATCAGTGGTGGCCGGAGCCAGCGGGCCGGCAAAGCGCGCCTCCCAGCCCGGATAAAACTGGGCGAGCAGCGAGGCGCCGAGGGCGTTGACCTGCGCGGGGGTGCAATCGTGGGTGTTGACGAGCAGCACGATTTTCGGGCCGGTGGCACCGAGTTTTTGGGCAGCGTCGGTGAGGATGCGGCCCAAGCGCGGTGTCAGCTGGTTGGCGTGCTGCCAAGCAAGATAAGGATCTTGCCGGGTGGCGTCGGGCGGGACGACGGCGGGTGCCTCGCGCCGGAAGAGGGCAAAGGCGGAGCGGAGCGCGCGGTATTGCGCCAGGACCGGGCCTTGGTTTAGGCCAAGCCGGCGGACAGCGGCCCGCAGCGCGAAAGCGCAGGCGAAAAATTCGCCGCGGTCGAACCGGGGCAGGGGGCGCTCCCATACGGTGCAGGCCCGCGGATGAAACCGCCGGGCGAACACGACGTGCCGTGTGCCATCCTCAAGCTCGGCGAAGAGTTTAATGAGGGCCGGTCCGGGCGCGGTCTCGTCAATGTCGAGCAGCCCGAAATACTGGGAGCGACCGGCGGCAGGATGATCCGGGAAAAGCAACGCGGCCTCGGGGCGGGGGCGATCGCCATAGTCCAATTCGTTTTCAATGAGCGGATGCGTGCTGCCGATGAGCCGGCGGATACGTTGCTCACGGTGAATGAGCCAGCCTTCGACGCGGACCTTGCCGTATTGGGTGCTGTCGACAAATTCGGGCCTTTCCAACGCGCCGAAAAATGGCGGATTGGGCAAGGTGTTGAGCGGGACAGCGGCGCCTGCGCTTGCGAGGATATCGGCCAGCGGTGCGAGAGCGATGGTCGGATCGGCCCGGCGGGCCTGGAGCAGCCGGCGCACGTGTTCCGGGATGAGGGCCGGCTGATAGCGGCCGACGGAGCGTGGGCCGCCCCGGACCTTGAGGCGGGTGCGCCAGATCTCGACCCAGCGGTGGCCGGCGTCGAGTAGCTCGAGGCGCAGTTCGCGGGCGCGGCGCGGCGGGGTGAGTTGCAGCGCGAAACCGGCGTGCGGCAGGCCGGTGCGGCCGCGATGGCGTGCTTCGATGTCCGGTCGCGGCAAGCCGAGGAGGCCGAGGTGCGGCACGCCATCGATGACGGCGCGCACATCGGAAAACACGGCGCCGACCTTTGAAAGGAACCAACCGCTGACCCAGACGGGCTCGCCGGTGAAAATCCATTCCTGGGGGGATTCCACGTCGAAGAGATAGGCGTCGTTTTCGTGCACGGTTACAAAAGACAAATAAGAGGGGCCGGGGAGCGGGAGGGCAAGTCCGGCTGCGACTCAGGGCCGCACGGGAGTGGCCGCCCGGAGCAAGGCGAGGTGGCGGGGCAGGGAAATCGCCTCGTGGTATTTTTTAAGAACCGCCGTGCGGGCGCGCTCGGCCCGTGAGTGGTCGCCGGCGAAATGGGCCGCGAGCGCCGCCTTGATGGCTTCCGCGAGGAGATAGCGATCGCCGGGTGGCACGAGCCACGCCTCATCCGGGGCGAGCATTTCGGCGATGCCGTTTACGTTGGTGCTGACCATGGGGAGCCGGTGCACCGCGGACTCCAGCAGCACGCGCGGGAAGGATTCTTCGAAACTGGTGCACACGAAAATATCGGCCAATTGGTAGAAGTCGTGGATTTCGGCCGTTTCGGGCAGGAAGACGACGTTGTCCAACTCCAGCAGCCGGGCTTCCTGTTCCAGGGAATCCAGGTATGGTCCCGGTCGCGCGCCGACCATCACCCATTGGATTTTTTTAGCGGGATAGGTGAAGCGGAGTTCCTCGCGCAGCAACGCGGCGGCGCGCACAAAGATGTGCTGGCCCTTGCGCTCGCAGAGGGAGCCAATGTTGACGAGCAGCACGGCGGCGGGGTCGAGCCCGTGTTTTACGCGGAGGGCGGTGCGCTCATGAGTGGCGGCGAATTGTTCGATGCGGGCGGCGTCCACCCAGCTCGGCAGCAGGCTGAAATTTCCCCGGGTTTCCAAGGCGGCGAAAACCCGGCGGGAGGAGTCGGCGGTAAACACGACTTGCGTCGCGGTGCGGAAAGCGGTCTCCACCAGCGGAAACAAG
>JAGNQV010000198.1 GCA_017988885.1 Opitutaceae bacterium
GCCGATTCCGGCTTCTCGGCGGGCAAATTACTGCGGACCACAATCTTCACCTCGTTGCCGGTGCCCGGCACGATGTTGATCAAACCGCGATAGGTGTCGATTTTCACCAAGCACCCCGGTTGCACGGTTAAGGATTGCTGTTCCACGCGCTGCACCGCGCGCAGCTCCCCGGCCGCGAAAAGCGCGATGCCCAAATAGATAAAAAATCCTCGTGCGATCATCTGCCAGCACCCAAGCAGATGAGTCAACCCGTCGCAAATGACGGCACCTGCGTAAAAATACGCCGGACTACGTAGTTCTACCTTACCGGCATGCTAGCTGTAATTCCGCCTTAGCGCGATGCCTTGGCCGCTGTGACGATGTCGATATCACCGCCGCTGGTGCGCAGTTTCAGCAAAGGGCCGCCCCCATTGACCTTGCCCGAGAGCCGGCTGCGACCAATCGCCCCGTGCTCAATGGTAATCGTGAGACCGGTGGCGTTGACCTCGCCGCCACTGGTGGAGGCTTCAAGTTGAAAACCCGCTCCGGCATCCACCGCGGCCCGCACATTCCCGCCACTGGTGCTCAGCACACAATCGCCTTGCAACGCGCCGATAAATTTCGCGGTCACGTCACCTCCGCTGGTGGTTGCATCCAGCGCACCAGCCACGCGGGTGACAACAATGTTGCCGCCGGAAGTATGCAGCTCGCTCAGACCGGTCGCCTGCTCCAGCGCAATGTCGCCGCCGCTGGTGTGCGCATGCACTTCACCTTCGATTCGACCTAGCCGGACATCGCCGCCTGACGTGCGGGCCACGACCGCGCCACTCAGGTTACCCACCACAATATCACCACCCGAAGTGCGTAACTCGGGATTGCAATGCACTGGCACGGTTACCTCGAAATCCACCTGCACCGGCGGCCAGGAGCTGAAATTGAACCCACTGCCGCGCTTTTCATACTTCGCGCTGGCCGTGACGGTGTTGCCGTCCTGCCCGATGGTGAGTTCCAGCTTTTTCAACAGGGCATCGGCTTCGGTCTCGGAGTTGGTGCGAATCTTTTGTATGGCGGTCACGTGCACCTGACCATCCTGGCCGGTCTTGACCCTGATGGTGCCGCCCTGCGTATCGACCTTTAAGGTAACGCCGGGTTGCACGGTGAAGGCTTGCTCAACTTTGCGTTCGATCTTGGCTTGAACGGACAACGGCAAAACGGCCAGCCAGCCGGCTGCGACGATAAGGGTGGTGATTTTCATGGGAGGAGTTGCCCCTAAAACCCGCCAGCCCGCCAAAAGTTACAACCAATCTGCCCCGCCCGGCGCCTCAAACCTTGGCGCTGTTGTCGCACTTGTAATGCACCCGCGAGCGACGCATCGCATGCGCCCGCAACGCCGCATCCTGCGCTCCCATCCGCCGCTGGATGAGCTTGCGGCCCGTCGCCGCCGAATCCTCCGCCCCGGCCAAGGCGGCCACGCAAAGCAACAATTCAGCCTTTGCCGGCAGGCGCCGCGCAGGAAAGCCCGCGTGGGCGGAAAGCCAGTTCGAGGTCTGTTGCATGGGATTCATGTTTCGAGCATCACACGCCCATTCACTTTATCAAGAGCGCAGCCGCCCAAGTTTTCTCATCGAACCCCACCAAGGCCGCCGTCCCGCCCAATAAGAACGGCCGTTTGACCAGATTACCGTTCTGCGCGAGCAAACCCAAGGCTGCCGGTGCGCTAAGGCTGGGCAGTTTTTCGCCCACCTTCTGTTCACGGTAATCCCGACCGGAGGTGTTGAACAACCGCCGGATCTCACCCGCCTGCGCCGCTAGCATGGCGCGCAGCTCGGCGGGGGTTGGCGGAGTTTCGCGAATGGGCTGCTCGTCAAACTCCAACCCGTGGGCCCGCAGCCATTTCACGGCCCGCCGGCAGGTGTCACAGTTCGCGTAGGTGTAGATTTTTATTTTGCTCATTTGATCCAGCTTTCATCCCGGACAATAAACTGCCAGCGCCCCTTGTATTGGCTGAGTTCGCCGTAGAAGCTGAGCTCCGCCTCCGCCTTGTAGGCGGCCCGCATCTTGTCCCGCAGCGCTTGGTCGAACGACCACACATCGTAGGTGTCGCCGCGCAGCATCACCGTCAGCCGGCCCTTGCCGGGACCGACGCGGCCGGCGACATGCATGATTTTCCCGGTGAAGCTGCCGTCGCGCAAATTTGCGGTGTCCGGAAGCCGCGCCACATCCACCGCCACTTTTTCGAGTTCGACCTTGGCGAAATCCACCTTGTTGACCGAAGCCAGCCCGGTGTCAGCCGATGCATTGCGCAACGGCAAATAACGGTCCGCGCGATTTTCCGCCACCGTAATGAACTTGGCGTAGATCGGAAAGTGGTCGGAAAAGCCCGAGCCCGCCAGCCCGTCAAACGACCACCGGATCGGCATGCCGGAGTCGTCCGCGTTCAGTCCCGGAATTTTTGCGACGCCGAAGGAATTATCCACATACTGCACGCCGCGGTAATCGTAGAGTCCGCGGGAAACGAGCAGCTGTATGAGTGTGCCCCACTCCCCTTTGTAGGTGTCACTGCCACGCTGCTCGGCCGGGAGCTCGAACCAGAGATTATAGAGGTCACGCTGTTTGCCACGCACCGCGAGTTCGTTGCCCTGCGAACCCAGCACATCGTTGATCCCTGTCGTCTTCATCTGCGGGTAGCGCTGGCGCTGGTTGTATTGCGAGTTGAAGTCGCCGCCAATGATGATGTCGGCATTGGGATCGGCGTGCAGGATTTCATCCAACCGCGCCCGCAGGGTCTGGCCGTTGGCCAGCCGCACCCTTTCTGTCTCAGGATCGCTGGCGCCGGATTTCCAATGGTTGTCGAACAGATAGAGCAGCGCGCCATCCACTTCCACCTGCACCTCGAGGATGGCCCGGGCATCCAACGTCGGATGCGAGCGCACCTGCTTCACCGGAAAGCGGGTGAAAACGACGCACTTCTGCGCCAGCGCATGCTTGCTGTCCGCCGACTTGATATTCTCGGCCGGCACCACGGTATAGCCCGCGAGGCCGGCATCCGCCATCGCCTTGAGCAACAGCGCCTCGGCTGGCAAATCGGCTATCGCCGGCGAAAACTTGGCCCCCAGCATTTCCGCGATTTTCACCGAGCGGTAACGCTGCAGGATCGCGGCATAGTCCGGCTCCACCGGACCGGCCGTCAGGTCCACCTCGATTTCTTGGAAAAGAATGATGTCAGGCCCGCGGCCGTCTTCGAATTTGGCCAGCACCCGGGTGATATTTTGCAACTTCGTCAGCACATGCTGCCGGCTGTAGCGGGCCGGCTGGTAATCCTCGAACATCGCCTTGCCATCCGCATCCATGAGATTCTCGACGTTATAAACGAGCACGATGAACGGTCGGGCCGCGAGTGAAAGCGGCACGCCCAAGAGCAGGACAAACAGGCGCAGAAAACTCATGCGGCCAACTTGCCGACAAAGGCCTGCCAGTAAATGTAATTTACCGCAACGACACCGCCCTTGACCGGACCTGATCCGCCCCAACAGCATTCCGCCATGTCCGGTCGCACCTCCGCCTCCATTCTCCAAGTTGACCGTCTGGTGGTGCGCCGCGATCGCACGGTGATTCTCGGTGGCGTGGACTGGCGGGTCGCACGCGGCGAACATTGGGTGATTCTTGGGGCCAACGGTTCCGGCAAGACTTCACTGCTGCGCGCCCTGACCGGCTATCTGGCCCCAACCTCCGGTGACCTCCGGCTGCTGGGCAAACAATTTGGCGAAAGCGACTGGCGCGAGCTCCGCCTGCACATCGGCGTCGTGACGAATTCTTTCACCGCACTCATTCCCGTCTGCGAAACGGCGCTGGACACGGTGGTGAGCGGCAAGTTTGCGCAGCTCGATCTCTGGGCCCGCGTTTCATCCGCCGATCGCGCCGCGGGCCGGCGGTTGCTCCGACTCGTGCATGCCGGTCACCTCGCGCAACGCGAGTGGCAGCATTTGTCGCAGGGCGAACGCCAGCGCGTCCTCATCGCGCGCGCGCTCATGGCCCGGCCCAAATTGCTGATCCTCGACGAACCCTGCGCCGGCCTCGATCCGGTCGCGCGCCAGGATTTCATGCGGTTGCTCGATCGCCTCGCGCATCGCCGCGGTGCGCCGGCGCTGGTGCTGGTGACGCATCACGTCGAGGAAATCACCTCTGCTTTTACTCATGTGCTGCTGCTCCGCTCCGGTCGGGTGCTCGCCGCCGGTCCGCGGCGCACCGTGTTGACCGCCAGTCAGCTCACCAAAGCCTTTGGCGCGCCGGTGCGCCTGATACGTGACCGGCAGGGCCTGCGGTTAAACGTCGACGGTGGCGGTTAACGCGTGCTGCGTCCAGCCAGCCGCACCACATCACCCGCTTCGAGCCGCGGATTGGCGCTCCGTTGTTTTGCCACCTTGTAAACCAGTTTTCCCCGCCGCACCAGATCCACTGCGCGGCCGGCCAAGGCCACTTCCGCTGTCGTCCCACCCGCATAAAGCGTCATGCCTTCCTGCCAGGGCACCCGCACGATTACGCCAGTCGCCACATCCACAAACGTCACCATCCCTGCCTGCGCCAACGTCGCCAAAGATTCGATGCCGGTCGCGGTCAGCGCGCCCGTGCTGGTGATGGCACTCGCCGCCACCTTACCCGTGGTCTTGACCACCGCACTCGTGGTTTTGCCCGCCACAATCACCGTGCTCGCAACCAGCTCCCCGGTGGTTTTGGCCGCCTTGTAGAAAATGCAGCCGGCGGGAAAGATTCCGATCACGGCCAGCGCCAAGGCGCAGAAAATGCGGTGGCGATTCATGCCGAGGCCGCGGCGTCCTTCTTGCTGCCGTAAATCCCATCACTCATGCGACCGCGAGCCTGCCGGCCGCCAACCTCGCGTCAAACTTCGCCGTCCACGCGGTGGAGCTCACGCCTGCATGCCGCCGTTGATGTAATTCTTTAGATGCTCGGCTTCGGCCCGGTGGACATCCGTCAGCCAACGCGAGATATCGCCGATGGAAATCACTCCCGCCACCCGGCCGGCCACCATGACCGGCAGATGGCGACAGTGTTTGGCGCGAAAAATCT
>JAGNQV010000045.1 GCA_017988885.1 Opitutaceae bacterium
CGACGGGTGGATATCACCCATTGACACTACTGAATTATGCCGCCTATGGTGGGTGGACTTCACCCGCATTCCACACAGCCACTCAGTTGCTATTCCGCATGAATGACACCATAGTCAATGGTCTGTTTACACTTTCGGGTGTCCTGATTGGCTCCGCTTCATCTTTTTTCGCGACTCGCGATGCTCGCCGGATGGCGAAGCTTGAGTCTCTGGTTTCTCAGCTTGCTGAGCAGGTAGCTAGCTACTGGGAACTGGAAAGGCACTACTCCGAGGAGGTCGCCAAACTGTCGGGTAAGAACCCCAAAACCGTGCTCAATGAGTTTCGGGAGAAAGTGGAAAGCGAGGAAAGGGAGCGTCCAACAATGACCGCCAAACAGGCAGACGGCATCAAGCGCCACTTCCTATAAACGAGCCACTACAATCCTAACAACGGCCATTTATCGCTCTGACTCTTGTAGCGTAAACTAAACCCGACAACTATTGATGACACATTCAAATTGCCCAACATGCGGCGCAAAGGTCAGCGCTGTGATAGCTAATTGTGAGTATTGCGGAACCGAACTTAAGAGGGCCGCACAACTTAGCACCGATGAGTATATTGGTGCCCTAAAGCGCAGTATTGATGAGTATAGAAAGAGGGCGACGGAAGCAGATGACGACGATGGTGAGCTTTATCCTGGGAAAGCTGCCGAGGCTAAAGCTATCGGCATGTTCCCTCTTCCGTCAGAGATTTCCCTGCTTACCGAGTTCTTTGCATTTTGCCACGGCAACTGCAAAACTGGTTTAGGTGCATGGGGCGACGAGGTCAACGATGCATGGAAGGCCAAGGCTAAAGCAGCATATACCAGACTTCGGCTTGCCAGTCTCAATAATCCACAACTAACGGGTTTCTTGGAGGAATTTAAGGCTACGTATAGTAATGACGCTCCCAAGAAGGGGCTATTCGGTCGTTTGTTTGGCTAAAACAGGTAACAGAATATGGCTCTCATTGACATTATTGCGTGGGATGGTGGGACGAGCCAAGTGGCTTGGAAATTTCCGTCCTCAAATCTTCGCCTAGGTTCTCAACTTGTTGTTAAACCGGGGCAAACTGCCTTCTTTGTTTATAGGGGAAAAGTGTGCGACGAGGTTACAGAGGGGACTACTACGCTGAAAACTGGGAACATCCCACTGCTCACGACACTTTTGAGTCTGCCATTCGGCGGAGACACACCCTTTCAGGCGGAGGTTTGGTTTATTAACAAGCTGGCTAAGCTAGACACGAAGTGGGGCACGCCGTCTCCCATACAAGTCGAGGACCCGAAATACGGGATAATAGTGCCGATGCGTGCTTTCGGACAATATGGCTTTCGCGTAAGTGATGCGCGGATATTTCTGACGACACTTCTGGGTGCTTCTGCTGGCATTACAGACGACCAAATAAAGCAGTATTTTCGTGGCAAGGTGATGTCCACGGTGGGCACTCAAATTGGCACGTTGTTCAACGAAAAGATTTCCTTTTTGAATATCTCTGCGCACCTAGACGACTTGTCGGAGTCGGCGCGGCTGCGAATTGCTCCGGTGATGGAGAAATACGGTATACTGCTTGAGACGTTCTTCTTTGAATCGTTGAACGTGCCGGAGGACGACCCAAGCTACCTCAAGCTAAAGCAAATCAAAGAAAAGGCGGCTGAGTTAAACGTTGTCGGTCGGGATATTTACCAATTGGACAAGAGCATGGATGTCCTCAAGACCGCCGCTGGCAACCAAGGTGTGTCGGGACTGATGATGCAGTCGGGCATCGGCGCAGGGATGGGAGTCATGATGGGGGCACAACTCGGCCAGCAAGCGGGCCAGATGATGACGCAGATGCCACCGGCTGGAAGTGCTGCTCCGCCGCCGTTGGCTAGTGCGCCATCGGTGACTTTCTACGTCGCCCTCAACGGTCAGCAGGCTGGCCCTTTTCCCTACGTAGTGCTGCAACAGATGCAAGCTGCGGGTAGCTTGGCTCCTAGCACGTCTGTGTGGCGGCAGGGTATGGCGGGTTGGCAATCGGCGGGCACAGTGCCCGAACTGGTGGGTGTTTTTACGCCCGCCACTCCTCCCCCATTGAGCGGCCCACCGCCTTTGCCAACTGTCTAGTTCGTGGAGACGATGCTCACCGCCCCTTTGCGCCGCTGCGTCTATGCGGAAGCAGGGGCAGGAAACAGCCATTCTACCCGGGAATAACCGACCCCTTGGTAAAATCGGGCTTGCTATCACCCAAGCTAGCTAGCATACAAGATAGCATATGAAGGCTATCGGATACGCGAGAATCTCAGTTGAGAACAACGACGGCGTCAGCCTCGCCAACCAGCGGGAGCGCATCGAGGCATGGGCCAAGGCCAACGGGCACGAGCTTGCGGGCATGTTCGTCGAGGTCCGCTCGGCGGGGCGTGCTGACAATCGGCCCGAGCTGAAGAAGGCGATGTCTGCCGCCTGCCGGGAGGGGGCCATTCTGGTCGTTTACAGCCTCTCCCGCTTCTCCCGCAGCGTCAGGGATACCTTGGCCCTCGCGGAGCAGTTGGAGGCTTGTAATGCGAATCTAGCCAGCCTGTGCGAGAATCTGGACACCTCCTCAGCCATGGGCCGCATGTTCTTCAAGCTGATGAGCGTCCTTGCAGAGTTTGAGCGGGACCAGCTTCGGGAGCGGACCACCAACGCCATGAGTCACCTTCGGCAACACAACAAGCGGATATCCTCCAAGATACCCCTTGGCTACGACCTCTCGGCTGACGGCATCACCCTCCTCCCCAACAAGACCGAGCAAGCTGCCATCGCTCGCATCGTGGAGCGCAGGGCCAGCGGCCTGACCCTCGGGGCCATCGCCCGCAGCATGGTGGCTGATGGAGTGGCTACCAAGCAGGGCGGGCAGTGGACCCCGAAAACAGTCTTGGCCATTCTCCGTCGGCAGGAGAAGCTGGCCGCATGAAGCGCAAGACCCGCAAGAAGCCCCTCCCCACGGTCAGCAAGGCCGAGGTTGCCAGCCTGCCCAAAAGTGAGGCCGTGCTGCTGCGGCTGACCACCCAGGATAAGGCGACGATTGTGGATGCTGCGAGCACACTGAAGCTCACGGTGACGGAATATCTCACCAAATCGGCGCTTTTGGTTGCGGAGAAGGTCGGGAGGTAGACCGTGGCCGTGTCTTCGAGGCGAGCCAAAGATTTCAATGGGGCGGGCATGGTGATGCTTTTTATAGTCGGACCCCATTTTGCGTGCCCACTTTTTATGCACTCCATCCTCGGGCGCGGTGATTGCAGGCGGGGTTATGCGTCGGCAGGCTGGCGACTGATTGCGATGCAAGAATTCTGGATGGTCATTCTCGTGCCTTGTAACAACAAAGCTGGAAGCCCACCGTCGTCTCTGTAATCGAGCCGCTGAGGCCACAGGAATTAAATCAATTTCCGCATCGGTTGCGCCGAGCCTGTTTGACAAATACGTCAAACGGTTAGCTATTTTACGCCATCTTATATATTTGCATATATATGCAATACATGGTTTTATAAATTCTTCTAGCGGACGCCTCAAAATCTACCGACGAAAGTCTTGTGGGTTCGACCCCCACCCCGGGCACCACTTTCATAGTGGGTTCTAAATAAGGGAACGGCCAGGGAACCTATTACGACCTCATGGGAACTTGGTCAGCCAAGGTCGCTTTGGCGCAGGATACCTCTCCGGCCATGCGCCGGGAGTTTGTAACTGCAACCCCTCGGAAATCAGGGCAGTGTGCGGCTCGCATGTCCGCTTCAGACCCAATCATCCGTATCCGCCTGCATCACTGCGTCCAGGAGATGTCCGTGAGCTATGCGACGGACGCGCGCCAAACCGTGGATGCCTTGATCGTCGAGCTTTCAACGGCCACGCACAGCGGTTGGGGCGAGGTCTTCATGCCGCGAGTCGAACCCCTGTGGAATTGGGCCGTCCGAGTTTCACCGCGGTTGCTCGGATGCGTTGCCGCCGGGCTGGATCTGCTGCTGGAGCAATGGCCCACGGACCGCCCCAAGCTGAGTCTGCAGGAATGCAGCACCTATTGCCATCCGGAGGTGGATTGCGTCGCCGAGGCCGTCTCGATTGCGCTCCATGACCTGCATGCCCAGCAGCGGGGCGTTCGCTTCGCCGATCTGCTGGGTCCGATCGCCCGGACGGAAATTCCCGGCATGCCCGTCGTGACCTTGGGGCCGATCGAACTCATGGCAGCCGAGGCTAGTGATTGGCGCGCGCAAGGGGTCAGCCATCTCAAAATCAAACTTTCCGGCACGGCCGACCGCGACGTGTCGATTATCCAAGGCATCCGTGCCGCGGTGGGGCCGGGCCTCAATCTGCAAGCCGATGCCAATGGCGCTTACGAGAGCATGTCCACCGCCCTGCCCGTCATCGCGGCCCTGAATGCGGCGGACGTCGCCGTGATCGAGGACTTGTTTCACATTGGCAACGCGGACTGCGTCCGGGCGGCCCGCCGGCTTTTGCAGGGGCAAACCATGCTCGACAAGGAATGTTACTGGCCGCACGTGCAGCAAGTGCTGGCCGCCGGTCTGGTGGATCTCATCAACCAACATCCCCACAATCAGGGCAGCATGACCAATGCCCTCCGGATCGCTTGCGCCGCCCGGACTGCCGGCGTGGAAAACGCGATTGGGTCCTCTGGTATTTTTGGCATCCAAAACACGGCCTTCCTGCACCTTGCCGCCGTCACCGGCCTGACCCGGCCCTGCGAGGACATCGGCCTGCACACGTATTACGACAGCCCGGTGCGGACGCTGTTTCGGTTCGGATCCCGACCCACGGTGCTGCGCAACCCCGTGACCATGGTCAGAGGCCAAATGAAACTCCCAGCCGGTCCCGGCTTGGGAGTGGAAATCGATCGGGAGGCATTGGGTCGCGTGACAGCGAAAACCTTCGTCTTAGGGGGATAAGACTCTTCTCTGGCGACCGTCTCACCGGGGCCTTCGCCGAATTCATACACAAGCAGACTCGGGATTTTCCGGCTACGACAGGACCGAGAATATAGATATGAAGGACATCATCCGGGAAAAACCTCGGCATCCGGCACGACCCCCGCTATGCCGGCTGTCCGGACCCACGGAGAAGCTACCACTTTTCGAACTTCTGAGCGGCACCGAACTTACTGGCCACTTGGTTTTAGCTCCTGACGTCTTGGTTCGGTCTTAGTTTGTCAATAATCAAGACATGACTCTAATTCGGTCCACACCTATTTTACTAGACTAGGCAGCCCTGTTCTTGACGGTGATCACTCGTATTTCCATCGGAATCATGACTCCATTCAGGGTGCTGTGTTGCGGATCGACGTTGTAAGGGCCGACACAACCGTTGGGCCGTCTGGGTGCGTTCGCCAAAGCCCGGCGCATGTCTTCGATCGAGACGATAATTGCTCGACCATCATCCAGAACAAAGGCTGCTCTTTTGACTTTTGGGTCAGCGAGCAGGCTGGCCCTGACATCTGTCCGGTAGCCCGAAGCATTTCCCCAACTGCAATGAATCCTGCGGATCCACGTTCCATTCTGACTGATTTGTTGGCTTGGCATAATTAAGTTCTCGTCGACATGGCTTCGCTGACGGTATGCGCCGCATTATCCCCGTTCATGATCAACCGGCGCTGGTAAACCATGACTTGGTCGATTACAGGGTTTCTCGCTTCGGCCTGAAGACGGTCAATGATCGGCGCGGCTTCTTTTCCACGATTCGCCCGGCGAAGGCAGTCGACTTGAACCGCGCTCAATTCAATCGCGAACTCGTTGGAAAGCTCGGCGCTTTCCAAACAACGGCCAAAACACTCCGCAGCGCGAGTGCGCCATTTCCGACTCTCGTTGGCGAGATTGGCATCGTCCGTGACCCAGGCTGCATGTAGGAATTCCCAACCCGCCTTTACGAACTCAAGGGCGGCCTCAAGAAGGAGGCCGGCGCAAACGAACTGCGCTGAAAGCGGGGGAAGATTCGGATCGACCAAATTGCCTTGGTAGTTCTCAGACTCCAACAGCACCATGAGACGCCGATCGAATACGGAGGCGTCGCTCGCACAGTGCCCGCAACCCGGGCACCGTTGAATCCAGGCGTTCATGGTTGATCGTTCCATTTCTGGCGGACGCGTGTCCAAGTCCATTGAGCCGAAACGATTGGTGCTTGAGAGGGCGTTGTGCTCGAAATTCTGACCGCACGCCCCACAGGTGACGTAAGTTGAGGAGAAAGTCGTCATGCGTAACGAACCTCCACATCAGTTTCTGAAGCGGCAGTTTCATCGTTTAGTTCCACCAGCGCGTAAGGTCGGAGTTGACCAGTCCCGTCGCGAATCCCCTGAAAACCCATGGATCGCCAGTGCAGACGAGCGCGTTTGGCGCGAGATTGCAGGACCTCCCTGTTGGCTCGATAGACCGTGAGAAGCACGACCTCTTGACCCACGGGGTTCTGCGCAAAGACAAAGATGTTTTCCCCGTAGAGGTAGGCGCACGCCGAGCAAACGGGGTTCGTTATCCTGAGCAGATTGAATCGTATTGTGCCGGTCGTGTTGTCCTGGGTCAGGCCACCAAGAAACGCCCGGGTCGCCATGCGCGTTGTCGCGCTACTGTCCCAATGCATCCGTTGACGGGCGCGCCGAAGAGCGTGCCGGCTGACGAGTATCTGGCATTCCGTTTCAACCAACACCGTCGAGTCTTTCATGGGTGCATTCATACGTTTTGGGGTAGGTTGCCTGTCTTCGCTTTCTCGGATTCTGCCTTTTCAAGCTGCGCATCCAGCTCGCTCATGAGCTGCTCAAGCCCTTGCCGACGTTTCTCCAGGTCAGTCTCGTCTTGCGGGCGCAACTTCCAAACACCGCGACTCATCTCAGCCATCACCACCTTGTCTCCAGCGGCGAGCTTGGCGTCGTTGTATAATTTCCGGATCAGTCCGCGCTCGCGCAGCTTGTTGCCCGGATCACAGAGCTCGGTGGCAAAGCTCGTTCCATCGGGCAGCTCGATCCTGAACTTCTCCCCATCCCTGACCAATCCCCGCTTTTTGGCGTCGGTCAGGGTCAAGAGGTTCTGGTTGATCATCCCCTGGCTGATTTCGATGGTGAAGCTCCGCAGGCCTGCGGGAGACACGCTAACGTCATCTGATTCAAAACTCAGACTGTCGGTGAGGACGGAGACCATATGATCTTCAATGGCTGATAGTGACCGGAGGTCCCCTTTTAACAGCTCGGCTTCTCTGGCACACTCTTGCAGCCATTCCATGTTTCCTTCGGGATGAGCTTCATCCCTCATTCTTGCGGTAAGCATTTCGAGGATGGCCTCGAGATGCTCCCTGAGTGATAGCGCACTTGATCTGACTTCGCTGACTGTTGTGAGATCCATGGGGACACCATTGCTCCAGCGTTATTTTTTTCAATAGTATTTTTAGTTACTATAATAACTCTCTGATTAACAATTATTAATAATATTTTATGTTATTATTTATGCTATAATGTCTGTTTAAGTTTACAAAGATCCTGAAGGCAGCCGGACGGGGTCATATTGATTCTTGACTGACGCGGCCGTGAACCGGCCAGCTTGGTCTTGGCCATCAATACCTGAGCGTCGTGCCGACGTAGCCATAGCTGCCCGAGGGAAGCTGCACCCGTTGCAGCACGTCACCAGCGCTGAGGTGCTCATAGCTGCAGAACAAAGCCACATGCGCGGTGGCCGACCAATTGCCGGTGAAACGGAGCAAGCCACCGATGTCACGGCCGGGCACATTCTGCGTGCCGGGATAGGTGCGCATCCCGCCGGCATAGGCCGCGTCGTGTTCCGCGAGCCGTCGCGCAAAACCGTATTCGATCGCCAGACTGGTCGCCGGTGTCGGCGTGGCGGAAATTCCCGGCGCAATCAGCAGCAGGTTGCTGAGGCTGAGAAACCGGCCATCGCCCAGGTAGTTGGAACTGGCATAAAGCTGGTTGAATCCCCGCTGAGTGCCGGTGCCATAGGCCCCGCCGCCGGAAGCCACGTCGAGATGGGTCGTGAGACGGGGTTTCCAACCTTTGGCCGACAGCGCCAGGCTCTGGACGGCAAACAGCCCCCAGGCATCGATGTCGCGATTCAGGTATTCACCGCTCTGGTGAGCCAGCGTCCAATCAAATTTCAGAGCACCCCGCTTCCCCCAGAGCCGCACGCCGTAAGTGTCGCGATCATCGGGACCGGTGAGACCGCCGGAGCGAAACACCGGGTTCGTGCCATGAATCCAGAACGGATCCAGGAAGGTGTCAGAACCCTTGGGATCGCGCGCAACGATCAGGCTCATGTTAAATCCCTGCAGGCGCTCGGCGTGGTCGATCCGTTCGTCGAAAGCTTCACGGCCCAGGCGGGTGGCGCGAAAATCGAAGGCGCCCAACCGAACCCGTTCAGCGTGGACATAGAGCCGCACGCCGTTCCAGGTGCGGTGCAGATTGCTGCCGTCGCCCACGCTCAGCAATTGCCGCGGCCCATCGGCGAATTCCTGACGACCGACCATGGCGCCCACCAAGGTCGAGCCAACATGGGTGCGGACATCGGCGAAGAGTTGCTGAAGCGACGCGTCGTTCTGCAGACTGGCGGACGCGGCGGCGCGGCGACCCTCGACCCGGCCGGTGCCAATCTCACCATAGACCCGGAAGTTGGGGTTGAAGCGCAGATCCGCGCCGAGGATGCCGCGGGCCAGACCCTGTTGATAATCATCACCGCGCAACAGCTGCGCATTGGCAAAGCTGTCGTAGCGCAGGCGGACTTCGGCGCTCAGGGTCAGAGAGGTCTCATCGCCAAGCGGCATGGCCTTGAGTGCCGGTGCATTGCCGGCGGCGCGCATGCCCGTCCAATCCTCGACCCAACGGCTGGCAAACAAACCGGGCCCGACTTCCGATCCCCACCCCGCGGCGCTCAGGGGATAAGGATCGGCGGGGGTTGGGGCGCTCGTGCCCGGCACCGAAGCTCCGGCATGGGCCGCATTGGTCCAGACCAACACGCCCATCATAATCGCAGCGATGACACCGTTTTTAATGATGGCCTTGGCACGTGCTGCCAGAGCCCGGCTTCTCACCGCGAGGGCGATCGCGACGACGATGAGCACCGCGGCAACCGCGAAGGTGATCCGCATTCCGGCGGCCACGGCCTCGGGCCGGGCCGTCATGATGTCGGGTGTCCCCGCCGCCAGCGCGAATACGGCACCCATGACAGAGGCACCGGTGATCAGCCCGAGGTTGCGCGACAGGTTCAGCAGGCCAGAGATGACGCCCCGTTGATCCGGCCGAAGGTCCGACATGACCGCAGTGTTGTTGGCTGTCTGGAACAATGCATAGCCCGCGGTGATGACGATGAGCGGTGCGAGATAACCGGGAATGCCCAAACTCGCCGGAATCACGAACAGGCTCACCGAGCCGGCCGCAATGCCCAGCAGCCCGACGATGGTCATGAACTGCGCGCCCAAACGGTCCACCAGACGGCCGGCCGGCACACCAGTCAGCGCGGCCACGAGCGGGCCGACCGACATGACAATCCCGACCAGCGCCGCGTTGAGCCCGAGTCCGCGCGAAAGATAAAACGGCCCGACCACCAGCGTCGCCATCAGCACCGTCGACACGAGCGCGCTCATGGCGAGGCTCGCACTCAGGATGGGATCGCGAAACATCGCCAGCCGGACCAATGGCGCTGCTGCCCGCGCCTCGACGAAAACGAAAAGTCCAACGCCGATGACGGCCGCCACCAGCAGGCTCAGGTTGAGCGGGCCGAAATGACCGCGCCCCAGCGTCATCGCGAGGGCATACGCTGCGAGCGTCAGGGCCAGCAGCAGCGTGCCCACTGGATCGAAACCGGTCCGACCTGTCTTCGACTCCACGCGATCCACCGGCAGATGATGGCGCGCGAGCAGCAATGTCAGAAGGCCGAGCGGGACATTGATGAGAAAAATGGCCCGCCAGCCAAAACCATCGATCAGCACGCCGCCGAGCGAGGGTCCGAGTGCGGTGCCGATTGCGGACATCGTTCCGAGCAGTCCCATGGCGCGGCCAATCCTCTCCTTCGGCACCGCCGCACCGACAAACGCCATCGTGAGCGCCATCATGATGGCCGCACCCAGGCCCTGCGCCGCCCGCGCCACAATCAGCAGCCAGAGCGTCGGTGCGAGTCCGCACAGGACCGAGGCCACGGTGAACAGGCCGATGCCCGCGAGCAGGAGCCGGCGATGCCCGGTGAGATCACCGAGCCGTCCGGCACTGACGATCAGTGTCGTGATGGCGAGGAGGTAGGCGAGGACGACCCACTGGACATCCTGAAAGGAAGCGGCGAAAGCCTGCGCCAGCGTGGGCAGGCCGACATTGGCGATGCTGGTGCCCAGCGAGGCCAGCAGCATCGAGAGCGAAAGGCAGGCAAGCGCCCACTGCACGGAGGATGTCCCTTCTGGAATCGCGGTGTTCGGCCCGTCGCTCGGCTCGGTTATTTTCTGCAAGATAAACTCCGTTTTACACCATGAAACTAGCGGCCGAAATAAATCTCCTCCAGCCGTTCCTCCAAATGCGGGGCGGCTGGTCCGGCAATGTTGGCCAGCACCACGATCGTCACACCACTCGCCGGAAAATAGGCGAGGAAGGAACCAAATCCATCGATGCCGCCGGCATGCGCGGCGCGTTTCCGCTCATCCTTGGTCCCGATGCTCAGGCCAAAGGCATAACCGTCGCGGAAGGAATTGGTCATTTTTTCGAGCGACGACGGCTGCAGGAGCTTGCCGCCGAACAGGGCCTGCGTCCACTTGAGCAGGTCGCCGGTGGTGGCATAAAGCCCGCCGGCGGCATGCGGCGTGCGCATGTCGATGTAGTTGGCGTGGCGCAGGCCGAGGGCGCCGGTGTTGTAGCCCGACGCGCGCCGCGGGATGATGGCCGTGTTCGAGTCGTAGCCGCTGTCCGCGAGGCCGAGCGGATCAAAAATATTCTGCTTCACGAACTCGCGGTAGGCCTGGCCGGAAACCTGTTCGATGATCCACCCGAGCAACACATAGCCCGTGTTGCTGTATTGGTATTTGGAGCCCGGGGAAAATTCGAGCGGCTGATCGCGCACCCAATTGAAAATCATGGAGGGCGACGGACCGGAATACTTCCACTCCCGGGGGTAGGCCGGCAAAGCCGTGAAATCCGGAATGCCCGACCGATGCGTCAGCAGGTGCCGCAGGGTGATCGGCGACCACGCCGCGGGCACGCCGGGAATATACTTGGAGATCGGGTCATCCACGCTGAGCTTGCCACGCTCCTCCAGCAGCAGGATGGAGGCGGCGGTGAATTGCTTCGTGAGTGAGCCAATCCGGAACTTCGTCGTCGCCGCATTGGGTATCTCCCACTCCGCGTCGGCCCAGCCCACGCTCATTCCGAAAACCACTTGATCGCCTTTCGCGACAAGGACCGAGCCCATGAACCCGTCGGCTTTGGCCGCCGCATTGACCGCCTCGGCCATCCGCCCGATATCCTGGGCAAACCCACAGGCCGCTGACACCCAAAGGATCGCCAGCAGGGGAAATATGCGCATGCCGCAACCTAGTTCCCGGCGCCCATTTGAGTCAAAGCTATGTCGGTTGAAGGAAAGAACCCAAGGTCCTCCCATGCGCGATGGCACTTTCGGTCCAACCCGGGCTTGCGCCGCGATGTCGCGCGATTAACCCTGTTCCCATGTCCGCCACTCCCGATCACGTGCTCGCCGCCGATGCGCGTCAGGTGGAAATCTACCGCCGGATGACGCCCAAGCAACGCGTCGCCGTAGCCCTCGGCATGCATGAGCAGGCCCGGGCCTTGATGGATGGCGGACTGCGCGCTTCACATCCGCATTGGTCGGAAGCGGAGCGCCGCCGCGAGATCGCCCACCGCACGCTCCATGCCCGGAGCTGATTACATCGCGCTGTTTACACGCCCGCTGGAGGCCGCCGGGCTGTCCTACATGGTGACCGGCGCAACCGCGGCGATTGTTTACGGAAAACCTCGCTACACAAATGACGTTGATATCGTCATCGTCCTGTCGGATGTGGACGCCACAAAACTCCACGCCGCTTTCCCGGAGAACCAATACTACGCGCCGCCCGTCGAAGTAATACGCACAGAAGCTGGACGGAAACGCCGCGGCCATTTCAATCTCATCCACGAGGAAAGCGGCTACAAGGCGGACCTCTATCCAGTTGGCTCCGATCCGCTGCATCACTGGGCCATGGAACGCCGACGGCAGACCGAGTTGCCCGGCGGCTCCGTCTGGGTTGCTCCGCCGGAATACGTCATTCTGCGCAAGCTGGAATATTTTCGTGAGGGCACCTCAACCAAGCACCTGACCGATATTCGTGCCATGCTCGACGTCAGCGCCGATGCGATCGATCACGCCGTGCTCGCAGATTGGATTGCCCGGCTAGGCCTGCAAGCCGAGTGGGAGCGAGTCGGCTGAACAAATCCGCCGCATTGGAGGACGGAGAATGCTCGCTCCCCCTGTTAGACCTTCAACCAACCGCGGAAGCCCCGGCCCGCGTAATAGGACTCCGCTCCGTTGTGATAGATGAAAACGCGACCGAAGCGGCGGTCGCCAAAGATGGCGCCGCCGAGTTTCCGGATGTTATCCGGGGTTTTCAGCCAGCTCGACGACTTCGTGTCGAATTCCCCGAGTTGCTGCAGCGCGTGATACTGCTCCTCCGTCAGCAGCTCGACGCCGATGGCCGCGGCCAGTTCCGTGACGCAGCCCTGCGGCGGAAATTTTTTCCGCCCATCCAACGCCGCCCGATCATAGCACAGGCTGGCGCGCGCTTCCGGACTCTGCGCCGCGCAATCCACGAAGAGAAACTCGCCCGTCTTTTTGTCCCAGCCAGTGACATCCGGCTCGCCGCCAGTGCGCTCCATTTCGCCGAGCGGCCACAGCTTGCCGGGATTGGCTTCGAGCCTTGCCTTTACCCTGGCCCAGGCGAGTCCGGCATGACGCTGCATGTTTTTCTCGAAGCGGGCCTGCAACCCCCCGAGCAGTGCCTCGCGTTGCGCGGCCGAAAGTCTCTTTTTTGCCTCAAGGTCTTTCATGGCGGTTTCCTTTGCTGGCTTGGTGATGATCAGTCACGGGATTTTGGGTTAAGCCATTTGCCGCCGCAAACTCAAAAGCCGATGCACCGGTCCTTGCCATGCGCGGAGCGGCACTGCCAACCACAATCCCGGGCAGTCCTTCGCCGCGTCCCAGTGAAAAACGATTACTTTACCGTCGGCAGGTGCACGTCGCCACCGCTGCTGATGACGCCGAAGCCGTAGAGGAGCCAAATAATGACGGCAATCACGACGACGAGGTTGAGGATGCTTTTGATCGTCGACTGCATAGGAATATAGGTGTTGATCACCCAAAGCACCAGACCAACGACCACGAGGGTGATAACTACATTAATAAGGGGCATGGCGGGAGCATAGCCTGCGTGCCTCCCGTCACCATGGGGTGTAACCCGCCCTGCCGCGTCGCACCGCATTCAGGCGGTGGTGTTCTACGGACAAGAGGTCGGACGACGGTGATTGAACCGGCCAACCGCTTGGGTTCAGCGGATCTCCATCTTCCGCGGAAACGTTACGCGACGGCGCTCCTGGCGTTGTTCAACCCCGGTGACTGCGCCCGTCTCATCCACTTGAAATTCGAGGGTCAGCTTGCCATTGGACGAAACGAGCAACCGGTCCCCGGCCGGATGGAAAACCAGTTTCCTGCGGCCTTGATATTGCCAGATGTAGATCTCGCCTTTCCGTTTGAAGAAAAAAACACCTTTGGGCTTCGGCCCGGTCGGGCTGTATTCTCCCTCAAAGGCCGCATATGCGGTCGGGTCAAATTCAGTCAGTCGCGGAGGTGAAACAAAGGGATCCTTCGCATACTCCGCGTTCTTGATTTTCTGGGCTTCGATCGCTTCCCGTGCGCGCTGATGTTCAGTGCCACCGTTGAATTTGAAGTCCGGCATGAGCACATTCATGTAGGCGCCGGAGAGGGTCATGATGTCATCCTTCCTGTAATCGCTCTCGGCGCGCAGCACGGTCATGAACAGCACGCCCTTGCGCATGCTTTCCACCGCCTTCTTGATCGCGGGCTTGAAGACAAACAGGGCGCTCTTCACCGCCGCGCGTTTGAACAACCCGAGCTTCTGCTGCAGCACCACCTGTTTCATCAACTCGTCCTGCACGCCCACGAATGCATTGCGGGGCGGCAGATAAAAGACCCAAGTGTATTTGGACAGCGCGTCGCTTTCGAGGTCAGCCACGGTGAGCGTCCGCAGCTTCTGTTCGATCCGGGCCTCGTTGAAATTCTCCGCCCAGGACAACTGGTAGAGTTTTGAGCCTATTCCCTCCAGCGGCAGCGGCAGGGCCGGCAGCACCATCTCGAGCGTCAATTTAACGACCTTCTCCTCCTTCTGCTTTTCGTGGGGCTCCTCTTCAGCTTCCTCCTCAGTGGTCGCGTGGTTCCTGTCGTCATCCATGTGACTCATCGTCTTCAAGTCCGCCAGCATCGCCTTCAATTCGCCGGCCTTGGCCGCCACCGCCGGGTCGAGCTGTCCGGCCGCGGCCATCGTCAGGAATTTTTGAAAGATGGTGATGGGATGTGGTTCCCCTTCGCGGCCGATTATAACCAACCCATTGCCGGTCGCGTCCTCCAGTGTTTCATAAGCGATTTCGACTACTTCGTCGGCAAATTTCTCGGCGTAGCGTCGGTCCGCCGGCGTGCGGGCGTGGATCGAGATGGAGAGCTTTTTGCCGTTCACCACAAACGGGGCGAGTTGCACGACATCGCCAAAAGGCGGAGCCGCCTTTTCCTTCGCCTGCACGTCCGGCGTCATGGCCAGAACGAAGACAAGACCGGCAACTAACCATGGCCTGAGTGGGGGATCAATCACAGTGGGATGAAGCGGGAAGCTTGGGTTAGGCCTCCCCACCCTGCAATTGTTCCCCGCGTAATAGTGTTTCGGTCGGACCGGCCGCCCCCGGGTTGACAGCGGTGGGAGCCGACCATGGGCTGCAGGTCAATCGCGCATGTCTGCCTTCACTCCGCCACCCCATTACCCGCGCATCAAGGCGGTCGGCAGTTTCGAAGAGCTTCTGGCGACGCCTTTCGGTGACGGCATCAACGCACTCTGCTGGCCGCGCACGCTGGCGGGTGACTTCGGCGAAATCGTCGCCCAACTCGCCCGCGGCGAAGGGATCATTGCGCTCGATGAAGCCCGGCTCAACTCCCTCACCCTCAGCGCAGCGGGCCGGACTGCACGCGACAGTCTCGTCGCCGACCTGCAGCGCCTCCGCGCCCAAAGCCTCGCGCCAGAACTCAACTGCATCCACGCTTATCCGCGGGACGACACTGCTGCGCTCGTGCCCACGGATGTTTACTCCTTCCACGCCGACAGTGCCCCGGTGCCGACCGACACGTGGCTCTGCACCTATCATGGACCGGCATCTGAGGGCCTGCGCAACGAAGAGGCGCAAAAACGCGTCGATGATCCGGCCATCCGCGCCGCGCTTTTGCAGGAATATGGCGGAGCGGACGACGCCGATTTCCGCGAATACCTCAGCGCTAATTCCTACGACCTCCACTACGCCCCGTTGCCGCACGCACAGCCGTTCTCCTTCGGCGTTCATCACCTCTGGCGCATCGCGACCGACTATCCCGACAGTCCCGTGCCCCCCTGTATTCATCGCGCGCCCGCTACTCAGCCCGGTCACCCGCCACGCCTGCTGCTGATCAGTTGAAAATTTTCGGCCAAACTTGGCGCTCAGGTCAGATTCCGATCCAACAAAAATTGAAGCCGGAGAAGAGCAGCCATGTAATAGCGTGAATCCGCAGCTTCGCGGGGAGTGAGATGCCACGCAGGCCAGATCCAACCGATGCCCGTTGCGCCCCGCGGGCGGGCGGCCATGTTCACCGGGACGCCGACCCTTCGGCCAGCGCATGACGGGCTCGGTTGAGGATCGTAAGCGCCAGTAACACGGCAATGATGATCTGCACCCAGCACAGCCAAGGTCCCACCGGCACACCCAGTCCGAGCAGCAGCGCGAGCAATCCGAGGACAAAAGCACGGTCGCTCTTGCCCATCGGCCCATCGTAACGCCGGTTCGCGCCGATCTGGATGGCGACGACGCCGGTCATCTCGCTGATGACGGCGAGCAGCACGATCATTACGATCCCCGTCGCGGAAAAGCCCGGCACCAGCGCCAGCGGGAGGTAGAGTGCAGTGTCGGCGACAACGTCGCCAATCTCATTGAGCACGGCGCCGAGGCGTGACTTCATCCCGTGTTCACGGGCCAGCATGCCGTCGATGGCGTTGAGCGCCATCCGCACGAAGAGAAAGGCCGGCAGCACAAGGAGCGGCCAGCGGGCAGCGGGCTGGAGGGCGAGGCAGGCTCCGACACCGGCGGAGAGCAAGGCCGCCGCCAGGGTCACCTGGTTGGCCGTCACGCCGGCCGCTGCCAGCGCCCGGGTAAATGGGCGCAGCAGATTTTGAAAGCCGGGCTTGATATCGTAAATGGAGGCCATGGATCAGGCGAAAAAATAACGGACGGCGTGGAAAAAAACCGGCGCGGCGAAGCAGATCGAATCGATCCGGTCCATCACGCCGCCATGGCCCTCAATCATCGAACCGTAGTCCTTAACCCCGCGGTCGCGCTTGATCGCGGACATGACGAGGCCGCCGAAAAAGCCCATCAGGGTGATGATGAAGGAAAGCAGCGCGGCCTGCCACGGATTGAATGGCGTGGCCCACCACAGGCACGTGCCGATTGCGGTCGCAGATAGCACGCCGCCCACAAAGCCCTCGACCGTTTTGTTGGGACTGATCCCAGGCGCGATCTTATGCCGGCCAAACAGCTTGCCCCAGACGTATTGCAGCACATCACTGATTTGCACCACGAGGACAAAGAAGAGCAGGAGCTTGCCGTTTTGGCCCGCATAGCCCGAAACCTGCAGCATCAGGATTGCAGGCACATGGCTGACGCAATACACGCATACCATCAGTGCCCACTGGATCTTCGCCGTCCGCTCAAGGAACTGGGTGCTGTCACCCGCCAGGGCGCTCCGCGTCGGCACAAGAATGAAGGCATAGACGGGAATCAGGATGGAAAACAGGCCATACCAGTGCGTGGCCACCAGGTAGTATTGCAGCGGCGTGACGACGAAAAAGACCCAGAAAAGCGTGCGGTGGTCACCGCCGCGCGTCGGCGTGAGCGTGATGAATTCACGCAACGCAAAGAAGGACACCAGGGCGAACAAGATCACCGAGCCGAGCCCGCCGGTCGCGAGAGCGAGGCCGAAGATGGCGACCATCACCCACCACGCCCGCACCCGCGCGTCGAGGTTGGCGATGACCTGGCTGGCCTCGCCGCCGGAGCGACGCTTGAGGATAAATGTGATGGTGGATGAAAGCGCGAGGAGCGCCACGATCCCACTGATCATCCAGAGGAGTTCACGATCGATTTGCATGGTATGAATGGGCCAGGTTCTCGACCGCACCCTGTGCCCGGCGGAGAAAATCCTGCTTTGACTCCTCGGGTTGAAGCCGCAGCGGCGCGCCAACGGTAAGACTCGCAATGAGCGGAACCGGCAGCACATCGCCCTTGGGCAGAATGCGGCTGAGGTCCTGCAGGTAAACGGGCACCATGGCTGTCTCCGGCCGTGAGCGGGCGAGATGATGAATACCTGGCTTGAACGCGTGGATCCGGCCATCGGGACTCCGGGTGCCCTCGGGAAAGACGATGAGGGAGTCGCCCGCATCGAGCGCCGCGAGCATCGGCGCGAGGGGATTTGTGGCGACGGTCACATGCTGGCGTTCGATTAGGACCGCATTGAAGAGATCCCGGGCAATATGACGGCGCAATGCGGTCTTCTCCCAATAATCCCGCCCCGCGACCGGCCGGGTGCGGGTCCGCAAGGCCACGGGTAAGGCGGCCCAGATCGTCAGGAAATCGAGGTGACTCGAGTGATTCGCAAAGTAGATGACGGAACCGGGCGGGCACATTTCCACCGGAATGGGACGAACGCCGCTGACCAACCTGATGAGCCATGCAGTCAAATTTTTCTTCATCAGCGCCTCGCCTGACTCCATCTCGCGCCCGTTCCAGTGTCAAACGAACAGAGCCGCACAATGGATCAGGTCTTCACGATAATATTTCCCGACCAACCGCACCGTGATATCAGTCCCGCTACGTCGACCAGAATCCAGTTTGTAACGAAATGCGCTACAAACAGACATGCCGCCGGCAGCCTGAAAATGCATCGATGACCCCCACCCTCCACGCCTCTTGCTGACCGGCTGGCCTCATGATAGCTCCTGTTCAACCGATGGCCTCACGCCCGCGGCTACATTGTTTGAACCGATGCGACCCGGCGTGCGACCTTTGGGGTAAAACCAATGAAAAGGGATTCGCGACAAGTCCTGACGGAGTGGCTGGTGCTCGAGGCCCAAGGCGGCAGCGAGGCCGCCTTCACCGACCTGCATGGGCTTTGGCGCGCGGATCTTCGGCGGCTCGCCCTGGTGCGGGTCGAGCGCCCGGAGGCGGCCGATGAGGTGCTGACCGAGGTCTGGCTGGCCATTGCGCGTCAGTTGTCCCGGCTCGACGACCCGGCCTGCTTTCCGCGCTGGGCCTTCCGGATCGTGGAGCGGCGTTGCGCCGATTGGATCCGCCAACGCAGCCTCCTGCGCCGGCGCGAGACCGCGGCCGCGAGTGCGGCGGATGAACTGGCGCCCGCCAGCCTCAGCGCCGCTGAGCCGGCTGACGATGTGCTGCGGTTGCGCACGGTGATCGCCAGCCTGCCCTCGGAGCAGCGCGAATTGCTGCACCTGTATTACGAGCTGGAGCGCAGCGTCAGTGAGATTGCCGAAGTGCTCGCTCTCGCGCCCGGCACCGTAAAGTCCCGCCTCTTTTCCGTCCGTGAAACCTTGAAACTAAAACTCGAAAAACTCCCCCCATGAATGACATCGATCAAAAAATCCAAGCCGCCCTGCGCCGTGCCCAACCGGGTGAAGCGTTGCCGGGCGAACCCAATCTCGCCGAGGAAGTGCTCATTGCCTTTCGCGGGCGGCACCGGTGGCTCTCGGCGCTCTTCGTTG
>JAGNQV010000046.1 GCA_017988885.1 Opitutaceae bacterium
CGCCGCGATGAACTTCGGGAAGCTGATGGGCTTCCTTTTTGTCATTTTCCTAAAGCTCCTGGAAGCGCTATGCCCCGAAGACCCAAGATGCTGCGCGGCCTGAGCGGCGTTTTTCAGGATCGACTAAACGTAGTGGGCCGGAATGCCGAGCAGTAGGATGTCCGCATCCGCCGATCGCGCTGGACCGGCAGGTACCCCCAAAAAAACGCTTCTAAGTTCACGCGGCCCAACCTGGATTATGAATAAATCGCCTCTTTGTTTCCTGCTCGCCCTGGGCCTCGCATCCGCATTTCTCGGAGTGCGGGCCGACGGCATTTCCCAAAACCCGACGGAAGCCGCGCCGACTGGCGAGCGGGCGCTCCTAGCCACCGGTTTGGCGAAACTCGGGATCGACGCCACGCATGCGATCGTCATCGCCGACGCACCCGACCTCGTGGAGCGCACCGCGGCGGAAGTCCTGCAGAAGTTCCTCCGCCGGGGAGGGCTGGAAGTGAAGATCGTTCCGGCATCCGGTGCTGCGGCGGGAAAACGCTTCCTGCTCGGACGCGAGATCAACCAGCCGGAAATACGGCGACTCGGCGAGAACGGGAAATTGAACATCCACGATGTTTCCGCCGAGGACGACGGCTTTCACCTCAAGCGGATCGGGGAGGACATCGTCGTCGCCGGCGCCAATCCTCGGGGCGTGCTCTATGGCGTATATGCCTTCGAGGATTTCGTGGAGGCGGGCGCGACCGAGACGCTCGATGTTCGGAAGGTGCCGTATTTCCGCCAGCGCGGCAGCGGGCCGGTTTACAGCTTCAACCGCTACGTCAATCTCGCGACGGAGGATTTTCCCGAGGGAAAGGCGATCTACCTTTCGCGGCTCGGCATCAACCAGCTCACCGACCAGGGCGTGGGCGCGAGCCTGCACGACTTCGTCGACAGCGACGTTTTCCCCTTTCAGCGTTCGGTGGCCGAGGTGAACAGCCTGCAGCCGCGGCCGCCGGATTTTCGGCGCAAGGTGAAGGCGATGGCTGCGCTCTGCCGCAAATACGGCATCGACCAGTATGTGTTTCTCAGCGAACCGGTCCTGCCGCGGGATGCGGCCCGCCTCGACCAATACCCGCCGGAGGCGCTCGGCGCCGTGCAGCGTCCGTGGGGCGGCGACAAGGACGGGCGCGACGTCACCCTCTGCGTCAGCAGCCCGATCGTGCAGGCGCATCTGCGGAACATGATGGAGAAATTCGCGCGCGAGTATCCGGACGTGAAGGGCGTGATCTTCTACAACATGGACATGAGCCACTGGATCTGCACCCCGGCGCTCTGTCCGCGCTGCCGGGCGGTTTGCACGGATTCGCCGGCCGATGTCTACAACCCGTGGGAAACCCAGGCGAAGCTCGTGACGCTGCTGGCCGAGGCGGCGCATGCCGGCAATCCTGCGTTCGATTTCCGCCTCTGGGGCGCCGTCCATTATCACGGCGAGCGCTTCGACAAGATGATCCATGCCGCGCGGGGCTACAACAGCTTGCTCAGCGGCTGGAGCGGGTCCGACCGCTGTGTAATGGTGCCCGACTCGGCGCGGCCGGATCCGGCGTTCCTCACGACGCTGCAGGTCGCCGCGGACCGGGGCGTGCCCGCCCATGTGGCGTTCGAATTCAATAACCTTGAAACCGTCGCCCGCAGCCTGCCGTTTCCCTTCCACGTCACCGACGCCCTGAAGAAATTCAAGGCGTGGGGTGTGCGGAACACCACGGAAATTTTCGGCACCGTCGCGGAGCACAATTCGATCAACGCCCTCGTCACGCGGGAATTCCAGTGGGACCCGGACCAGGATCCGGCCGGGGTTCTCGCGGAGCTTGCCCGGCGGCAATTTGGCGCGAAGGCGGGCCCCCGGATGTATGACGCGTGGCAGGAAGTGGAGCGCGCCTTCGATGCCTGGAACGATTTCCAGTTCGGACCTCTGGATGGCAGCCAGTTTTATTTCAGCATCGGCACGACGGCGGCGCTGCTGCGGGCCCTCGTTCCGACCGATCTCGGCGATTACGGCAATCTCGGCATCATGACCAAGGTCGAGCCCTGGCGGGCCCAGGGTTACCAGCGGTTCAAGGGCCAGGCCTTCGCCCAGGCCATGGGTCGGATGAATATCCACCTCGCCCGGGCCGCGGCCCGCGCCGGGGACGCCGTGGCGGAGGCCAGCGCCGGGGAACGCGTCGGGCTCTGGTATTGCGAGAATCCCGAAGGCCGGCCCACGCAGCGCCAGTACGCGGAGCTGAACCAGGCGTCGATTGCCCTCGCGTCGGAACTCTGCCGCCAGCGCAACGCCATCGTGCGCGCCTATCATCTCCACACGGGAATCGAAAGCGCTCGCGCGGCCGATGACGCGCCAGCCGCCCACGAAAGCGAGGACGCCTTGTTCGCCCTCGTCCGCGAGGATATCGCGGCCCAGCAGCGTTTCATCAACCTGCTCGGAGAATTCGCCCGTCGCGAGCCGTGCTACGTCCGCACCAGCCTGACCCGGCGCGAAATCGACGAACTCGTGATCCTGACGGAAGGCAAGATCCGGAAGATGCGAGCCTTCCTGGCCGACAAGGCCGAGGAACGGCGCGAATAAGCGCCGGCCAAACCGAGCGAGAGAATAGTGCCAGCGATTGAGAACCCAGGCGTAGCTGGCCACGGTGAAGAATGCCATGATGCCGCATTCGGTCTGCCGGCGGTCCGGCTGCATCCCCTTGTTTTCCCAATCCCATGAAAAACGAAATTCCCTTCCGGCGGCCGCTTGCCGCCACGATTGGTCTGGTGATCACTACTCTCTGCGCGGTCCCGCTCGCATCAGCCGCGGAGGAGCCGGTGCGCTTCACCCCTACTGTGCCCGAACTCGGAGGAAAGAACCTCGTGCCGAACGGCTCGTTCGAGACGGGCGCGGCCGGTTGGTCCTCGCTCGGCCGCGGCGCCGGCGATGGCAACGCCTGGGCGCCGCTCGTCGAGAACTGGGGCAATTTCGCGACGCTGCACGGCACGGTGCAAAAGGGTGGAGCGGCGGACGGCGATTCGTTCCTGCGCATTCCGCTGGGGGGTGGCGACACACCCGTCTTCAACTTCGATTATTTTTATCCGGTCAACCGCCGGGAATTGCGGCCGCTGGCGGCCAATGTCGGCTGGATCGAGGTCACGCCGGGCCGCTCCTATACGATTTCGGCCAGCATGCGGGCGTCAAAGGCGGGGTTGCGCGGCGCGATCGGGGTCTGGAACGAGGATGCCGGCCAAGGCTGGAACGGCCAGCGCGAGGAGATCCTCGAGCCGGTGGCGCTGACGCCGGAATGGCGGCGCTACAGCTGCACGTTCACACCGAAATATCGTTATGTGTTCGTGCTGGTCGGTCCGGACCTCGTCGAGGAGGTGAAGGCGACCATCGACGTCGATGCCGTTCAACTGGAGCAGGGCGATGCGGCCACCGCGTTTGTGCCGCGGGCGGCGGTCGAGATCGGCGTGGTGCCTGCCGCGCTCGCCGGCGTATTCATTCAAGGCGAACCGGCTGCGCTGAAGGTTACAGCCGCGAATCGCACCGGCAAACGCTCGCGCACGGAGATCAAATTCAAGGTGACCGATTACGCCGATACTGTGGTCGAATTTCCACCGGTTGTCCTCGACGTGCCTGCGGGCGGCACGGTTGAACGATCGGTGCCGCTGCCCGCGGACTGGCGCGGCTTTTACCGCATCGTGGCCGAATGGCCGGCGGCGCAGTCCGCCGAATCGCGTTTGTTGCGCGTCGCCATTGTGCCGCGGCAGACTGCGGGCGGTTCCGCTTTGGGAGTCAATCACGCCTATCCCACTGCCGAACTGGTCGGCCTCGCGAAGAAAGCCGGCATCACCTGGTACCGCGACTGGTCGCTCAAATGGCAGCATATCGAACCCGCCCGCGGCGACTACCACTGGGAGGTCAGCGATCCCCAAGTCGACCGCGTGACGGACCAGGGGCTCAACCTGATCGCGATGATTCCTTTTCCGTCGGCCGAGTGGAATTCCACCGCCGCCGATCTCGCAACTATCCGCAAACACTCGCCCCGCCATAGGGGCGGCGGCCAGGGTGACGACCAGGAATTGCTCTTGCGCGCGCGCTGGGCCTGGATGCCCGAGGATCCGCAGGAATTGAACGGCTTCGTGTCCGCGGCGGTGAGCCGTTATCGAAACCGCATCCAGGTCTGGGAGTTTTTGAATGAGGCGCTGTTCACGCTGTATTCGCTGCCGAGCGAGGAGGTCCTGAAGACGAAGGAACTCAAGTGCTACACGTTCGAGGACTACCTCGCGCTGCTGCGCACGACGGTGCCAGCCATCCGCGCGGCGAATCCCCGGGCGCGCATCATGGGCGGCGGCATGTTTCCCGGCGACGTTTCCGCCCACCAGATGCTTAAGAACGGGCTGCTCGATTTTTGCGACGTCCTCGGCGTGCACGACTATCCGAGCGCGGGCCTGCGGAACGGCCAGGAGCTCCGCTTGCCCGAGGTGCTCACCCATTCCATGGATGCGCTGCGCGAGACCATGGCGGCCCACGGCGGAGCGAAGCCGCTTTGGATGACGGAATTTTCCTACTTCGGCACCGACGATCTCCCTCGCCAGCCGTTCGTTCCAGTTCCGGGGCTGTGGTCGGAGCCACAGTTGCTAAGCGAAAGGCAGGTCGCCGACTATACGGTGCGTTACGCCACGATCTTTCTTGGGCGCGGCGGCGAGAAGATATTCCTTCATTCCGGCTGTACCGGTTCGGTCAACAAGCCAGGGACAGAGAGTTGTCTTTTCGAAGACGGCGCCGTGCGCAAGGTTTTCCCGGCGCTGGCAGTGTTCAACCAATTCATGGGTGCAGCGCCGCGTTTTGTTGCAGATAGGAGGCTGGCTGACGGTTTCGGCTTTGCGTTTGAGGCGGGTTCGCATGCGACAATCGTAGCATGGGATCCGTCTGGTAACGCGACCGTTAGCGTCCCAGATGGGCTAGATTGCCGGGATCTCATGGGCCGAGAATTAAGACATTCGGTTGTGCGGCTGGGCAATTCGCCGATTTACTTGCTGGGCGACGCCGGTGCGGCGGACGCTCTATTGGCGAGCCTTCAAGTCCACTGACGCAGCAGAGGTACCTGTGGGGGTAATCATTTAAGCATGTAGCTCTCTTCGAATGTGGATAGAAACGTGATCATAGCCTCTGCAACGAGCCGATTGGCAATTGGCGTAAGATGAACACCATCGCGCTGGATGTAGTCCTCCGCCCCGTTTTTCTTGATGAGATCACGTAGAAAATGATCCAGATCGAAAAGCCGACATCCCAAGTGTTTCGCCAATTGCCTGGTACGTTCGCGGTAAAGGTCCACACAATTGTCAAGTCCGCCCCATTTGTCGTAGTAGGGATCGGAATAGCTTCCATGCCAATTGTTGATTATGGGAGGAAACGTGACCAGGACGATGGTTCCTCCCCGTTTTGTCACAAGGTTGTATATTTTGAGGATGTTTTGTTCGAATTTATCGGGACTAATATTGCGTAGAGGATCGTTCACGGCGTCGTTGCCGCCAAACTCAACGAGAACCAGTCCTGGCAGGTGGGCCAGCACATCGGATTCGATTCGATACAGTCCCTCCGAGGAGGTGTTGGCGTTACCACCAGAATTGACGACGGCGATGTCCTTCCTGCTCCGTTTGGCATGAAGACGAGCCGCCATGATTTCAACCCAGCCGGCGCCCTCTGGGACGGCGTATCCGCGTGTGATTGAATCGCCGAATGCCACTAGGCGCGCGGGAGGAAGAGCCGAATGGTAGCACCCGTCGAGTAGCAGAACGATTGCGAAGTTCAGAAGCATCACCAGAGGCTGTTGAAAGCATGTTGTGCCTTTGAAGGGGCCTGTTGGTGCTTTGCGTGGATTTGTGGAATTCAGTGTAACAATAATCGCTTATACAGACCTGCTATTGCAGCTTGAAATCGATTATATTATTGAGGGTCTATAGGGTGGATACAAGATTTCCTGGTTGACTTAGTGGGGAATCAATCGCTCTGGCGTTGTCCAGTCGGCTGAACAATCACGGTACGCTCTGCTTGAATTATCTGACATCCTTTGGCCGCGGTATTAGCGGAAGGGAATTGATTTCACCCCTTGGGTTGAAAGCATCTGACTGTGCGTAGCGAATCAGGCCGTCGAGAATGCATGTGCCTTCAGGGTGACCCGAGAGCAGATCCAGACCAAAAGTCATCAGAGCTCTGCCCTCCTTGATTCTCGCTTCGCCTGCGTAGAGGAAATAGCTGTTTAGACCTTCGCCGACCGCATACATCTCGTCGGAACGAAAACCAGTTGGGGCCGGCAATACTAGGCCTGTTTTCAGGATGCGGAATGCGAGTGGCGACAGGTAACCATCGTGCGGAAATTCACCAAAGCAATCATGCTTTGTAAAGGCAGTCCCGACTTGGTTGCCCATCCACCACCATCCTAAGCTGACGTTGGGTTTCCCGTCTGCCAGATTGATCAATAGGACGCGCTTGCCTGCAGCCAACGCGGGTTCGACATCGGGCGCTCCGATCGAGGAGATTAACAGCGAAGCTCTTTCGGATTCTGGATCCCCGGAAGAGAGCAGCCCATCAAATAGTGGGATTAATTTGGGTAGGAGAGTCTGTGCAACGGCTATTCCTGTCACTCTTGGAACCGCGCGTTTAGGAAAGAGCCAAAAGTCCCACTGGTTGCGGATGGAGGTGTCAACAACTGCAACCTCCAGGATCGCGTGTACAGGTTTCGCGAGGTCGGGAACCAAAAGATCGACTTGCGCCAGCGAGCGGACGCAACCGAGCTCAACGTCGCCACCGTCGCAAACTCCCTTGGCCAACACCGTGCCTTCCGTGCGTAAGGCCCACGCAAGTCGGGATTGCATCAACGGCTCCCTGCCATAGTGTGATATCCAGAAGTCGGCTCGGACTTGGTCGCCGGATACCGCTATGCGGGGGCTTAGGTTGGATTTGAGCATAAGCACCGTAGCGGCATTGACCGTCAATAGGTCCTCGGTGGTATTGCCATTTGGCTTTGGCTCCCAGAACGCGTTAAGAAAACCCTGGGCGCTGTAGGTGTTTCCCTGTCGTACTATCACGTCGACGATGGTCCAGAAGCTATAACCGTCACAGGTCGGATCCAGTCGGGCGGCCTCAAGGCCCTCCTTCTGGTAAAACCCTTGTAGGGAATGCGAAGAATCCTGACAGGCGTATCCCCAGTGGCGATCCAAGCCCGCAGCAGCTAGAAGTTGATCGTGATCTTCTTCGGGAACTGGGGGAGCCATGACCCCTGAGAAACGCTTTGCCAGTCGGGGATCTTGTTTGACCGACAAATTGAGGTATTCATGGGCGATAAATGGCGCGTCGCAAACAAAGCTGCCCGGTGCCCAGACGTTTATTGGCCCATTCCTGAAATCGGAATTTTCCTTCGTGTTGAGCGTGCCGTCTTGATGAAGCACCAGACGGTCAGGGTCAAGTCGCTTGACCAGCTTGTGGATCTCATTTCCCAGCGGCTCCCCGAATGTGCCCTCATTGCCCATACAGTAGGTCGCGAGTGAGACATAGCGACGATAGTGCGTGATCAATTCTTTCAGGTCCCGGATCGGATCGAAAGTGAAGGCTTCGGTGGGATAATCTCCGTAATAAGGTAACTCAGGCTGGACAAGCATGCCCGCTTCATCTGCCGCTTCAAAAAATTCGGGTACCTCACAGTGAGTGTGCAAGCGGACATAAACAAAGCCGGCTCTCCGTGCGGTTTTGAAATGCTCGAGATGTTCTTCGCGGGAGGCTGGAGAGGCCAGAGTCAGCGGATAAACGAAATCATCGCCGTATCCGCGGACGAAGAATGGAATGTTGTTGAAGAAGAAACGATCTCCTCGGACTTCAAATTTTTTCACACCAAACCGCTCCACCCACCCATGTACCGGTTGTTCACCCTCGCAGAGAGTCAATTCTGCAATGTAGAGCGCAGGCGAATCTGGTGACCAAGGAATGAATCGCGTAAGAGGAATGCGACAGGTCAGGTCGGTGGACTTTTGCTGGACGCCGAACTCTACTGCCACGATTCCCTCACCTGCCGGTTCACCGTCGCTCGTTTTCAGTGTCACGCGCAAGATCGGGTTCTTCAGGGAGGGGAATTCATTGCCGAACGTGACAGTTGCGTGGATTTCGGCTGCCTTATGGTCAAAATCTCCACGGACCCACGCATAGTCGATCCGAGTGTCGGGGGTGGCTTCCAATTCTACATCCCTATAGAGCCCGCCGAACTTGTGGGTGCTACTAAATAGGCCTTTTCGACTGGGCTGCGTATTGCTGACCTCGGCAACAACCTCCACCGGGCCTCCGGCCTGTACGAGATCCGTGATATCATACTTGTAAGTGCCGCAATAATTGTCGACCCAAGCAACCTTGGTATGGTTAACCCAAAACCATCCTTGGGAACGCACACCTCCTACCTTGAGCCATATACGTTGGCCCTTCCAACTCTGAGGAATAGTGACCGTCTTGCGGTACCAAGCATCTCCCATGTAAATCCAACGCAGCGGCTTCGCGCAATTGTCCCACCGTGTATCCCAGGCATTCCCGATGCCTGGAGATCCAACCCCCTGAGCTTCCCAGCATCCCGGTACCTGGATCGCGCGAGATTGATGCCACGGTTTGGCATAAAATGAGCGCCAAGTGGGATGGCGCAGGGGGGCGACCTCTTGCGTTACAAACTCCCATTGGCCGCGGAGTGAGAGAACAGATTGCAGTGGCGACGATACTGCGGGATTCACCAAAGCTGGCAGAGCGGGCCGCCCGGCCCAGGTATCGACGCCTGTGAGCCGACTTGCCGGCTCTTCAGCGTGGACGATGGCCACCAAGAATGCGAGAGACAGGAGAAGCGGCATGGCAACCGTGCAACCGACCTTGATCCGGGCTATTTCAACGGATACCATTGATCGCCTCGCAGTCTTGTTTTGGAACAAGCTCACGTCATTTGGGGGCAGTGAGCCGGGGTGCATGCTTGCGTACACGTCGGCGAGTTTGCCACTTTACTTCCATCTAGGGCTACGCTTTAGCGCTCAATATCTGGTACTATCCTCTCAGAGGATACGGCATCGAGGAGGGTGTGAGCCTGCAGAAAGTTGCGAGGCGCCATGTTGCCGGCGCAACTCAAAGCCTGAGGTTCACCTTGATTCGTGTGAGCAGACCGGTGAATCCAAGGATAAGCAGCGCGATACACAAGCTGCGCAGGATGCCGGGCAGGCCGGAGTTGAGATGAGACTTGAGCCATGTGATACCCAAGATTGCGAGCAACGAATAAAGCAGATGCGGCAGGAAATAGGCAAGCAATGGCTGCCGACCGGCGGCGCGGACAAAGCCAGCCCATGCGCTTATGTGTTTCATGTCGACCAGCCAGAAAAGAAAGGTGAACAGGACGGAGCATATTGCTGTAGACAGGAGGCACCAGGCAGGAGTTTCCGCGGGCTTTGAAATGCCGAATGGTGGTCGCAGTAGCAGGCCGGCTACGGAGATTGCGACTGCCATCCATAGAAGTCGCCGAATGCGCACCGAAATTGTAGTAGTGACGTTGCCGTCAAACATAATGGTACCAGCAATGATACCTGCGACTAGGATTGAAGGCAGGCCCCCAATTAGCCCAGCTACGGAAAAGTAGCTTCGTACCGGATCGAGAACCTGCAACGCACCAGTTCGATCTCCAATATTGATTGCAGTCAGCAAAGCGAATAGTCCGACAAGGCCAGCCAGGTTTTTCCGGAGGAGCACGTAGGCGCTTGCGCCAATAAAGTAAGCGATACCGATTGCGGTAAGAATACCCCACCAACTGGTGCGCATCCAAGTCGTGTCGCCATGGTCGCTTCCACGATAGATGATGGCAAGCACGAGAATAACGAATGCACCAATACTTCTCCTGATCAAGGGGCCTGATGCGCTTGCTCCGGAACTTGCGGGTGAATCTTGCCAAACGAGTATCACTGCAATGAAAAAGAGAAATTCCCAAACTGCGGGGCTGATCGGCATCGCGGTGGGGTGGAAACGGTAGGTGTTCACCATACCCAGTCCGATCACGACTAGCCAGAGGCTGCGCATGGCCACGTGCCCGAAAGCGCCGGTTCGGTCAGCCGCGTGAAGGCGGCGTCCTATTGCGAGTGGGATCGAAAGCCCGGCACTGAATAGAAAGGCTGGGAAAATTAGATCAACGAAGGTCATGCCGTCGCGTCCGGCAGGCATGTGCCGCAGCCACTCTGGCACGTTAGCGATATGGCCCAAGTCGGAATCGTTCATGTCATTCGCAAACAGCATAAGGAACATGGTCATCCCGCGGAAAACATCCAACGAGTCGAGCCGTGTTCTTGGGGCTGAAGTCGGGCTCTTGTCGCTCATCATGGGGCCTTTTCCAAAAGACATTGGCGGGAAAGCTCTTCCGGAGTAAGCGTGGTGCTAACCACATATACGGGCGACTCCGAAAGCGGAATTCGGTCACCCTCAAGTGCTGCGCCTACGACGTTGCGCCCTGTGCATCCAACCGGCATCTTTAGCACCCACCGTTCGGCGGTCGTCTTATCATTAGTACTCCAAATGACCATAGCGACATGGCCGTTCGCGGCAAATGAATAACCCAAGACTTCGGGAGTGACAGTTCCATTTTCCGAAACAGGTAACTCCCACTGGCCGGAGAAAATTGGTGCTGAACCAAGGACATTAGCCAGTCCAGATAATGCAGCGTAGGTTTTTCGAGGCACGCCACTTGGCGCGATGAAGACGTTTTCGACGTCATTGAGGCCTTGATTTGCGTCGCCGGTCAGTGGCTGATGCCAAAAGATTTTCGCAACTCCATGCGCCAACATGATGGTGGAGAAGCGGACAAGATAGTCGGCGGCTTGGCGCTCACTCGCCAGCAAACGGTTGGCGGCAAAATGATTGGCGGGTGGATGCCAGGGCAGCAAAGGGAATTGGTCCAAGCCATAGTAAGCTGTCTCGGTTGCCCATATCTGCTTGCGCGTGGCATGCTGATCCAAAGCAGCGCGAATGCGCAGCAAATCGGCGATGAAGGATTCCGGTGTGCGTCGGTCGGCATAAGGGTGGAGATTCAGGATATCTACATAGTCAAGTCCACCACCCTTGATGAATTCGTCGCCGAAGATCATCTCGGACTGGATGGATAGCCCACCGATGACCTTGGCCTTTGGGTTGGCGCGGCGGATTGCTGCCGAGGCTCCTTTCAATAGCGCGATGTAGTCGGCTACTTTGTAGCCTCCTTTTTTTGGCAGGCAGAAATCAGGTACCCATAGCGGCTCGTTAAGAAATTCCCAGTGGTCAACTGTGGTGCGAAAGCGCGTTGCCGCATCTGCTACAAAATCGAACAACAACTCTGGATCTTTTGGCGCATAGGCCAATCGGTACCAAAGCGTAGGAGGCACCGATGTGGGTGCCGACGACGCCCAGTTGGTGGACGGATTGGAGGGTAGCAGACTCAGCACATTCATGTCTTGATCACGCAGGCGTTGGATTTGTGGATCGATATCAGCGAACGACCGGCGACCAGGCTGGGGCTCAGCCCACTCCCAGTTGACGGACCAATCGCGCACCCACGTGACGCCGGCCTTCATGATCTGTCTTATTGCGTCAGCGGTAGTTGGACCATGGTTTAAGCCGAATGGCGAATCGCGGTATGCAAATGGTTCGATGACCGCCAAACGTAGGATTCGTGAATTTTCCAGGCCGGATACCGTCCATGAAAAATGAGCGCGATACCAGCCCGCAGGCAAGTCGACGGACACCCTTTTCTGTGAAGTGGCTCCTCCTGGGATACAGAGTGCGATGGTGCTTTCAGGTAGAGGCTGATCCCAATAGTCGGTCAGCATGAGGCGAACTGTAACGGCCTTCATCGCACTTGAGGAATTGTGCGCGACCAAGTCGAATGTGATTGGTTCGCCAGCAGAGTAGATGTTGCCGTACCTATCGGTATTGAACCCTAGCTCTATCGCTTCCCGTGTGGACACGCTGGTGGCAGCTTCGCCGGCCTCAAGCTGTATCGCGTCTGCCCAGAATGTGACGATTTCGTTGGGTATTGCACTGGTGTCCGGCCCTATGCCGACGAACACACCGGTTTCCGGGGCGACCACGGTGTAGCTATAACGCTCCCATCCACTGGTGAGTTGAAATTCTCGCATGAATGTGGATCCTGGATTGCTGGCATCGCCGCTGAATTTTAGGAAGAGAACTCCCTTTGTGCCTGGCCGATCGCTTCGCATGTAGCCGGAAAGCGTGTAGGTGCGCCCGCGATCGACTTCAATCCAGCCTTGGTTTACGGCGAGCAATCGGTGATGGACAATATGCTCGGGTGGCCAGCAATCGTAAAACGATTCTGGCGTTCGGCCGGGCCCGAGCCGGAGTTGGAAGGCGCGATTGCCATCGCATCCGCCATCCTCAATGACTTCGCCATAAAGCCCAGCTACATTCCCGCCGAAGCTGAGTTTTTTTCCCAGCGAGAGCCAGCCATCGTTGCCGCATTCGAAGGAACTGTTTGGAACGAGATTTTTTCCACCGGCTGAGGTCAGTCGCGGTTGCCATTGCGGAACATCTTTCCGATCGGTTGAAGCGACTTTGCCCTGCAATGAAACTTGATCGAGCCACAACCGACCTGAGGGACTGAAAGAAAACACCAAACAGGTGTTGGTGGGTAGCGGATCTTTAGGCGAGAATTCAAGATGGAACGAATGCCATTCCTTCAAAATCTCTACAGAAGCTTCCAGAATGGGTGTAGATTGGGCAGACTCTCCCTTGATTTGTACTTGTAGCTTGCCGACTGGAGTTTGGTCGCCACGCGCCTGGAAGGAGAGGACATATTTCTCTCCGGCGAGCATCGCAAGGTCCGGTTGAAAGACTTCCACCGTCGAGCCCGGCATCGGGCACTCCATCCTCAACGCGTGTTCGCCGTCGATACCCGCATCCAGTCCGTAGGCGCTAATGCCGGTATTGTTTGCTCTAACCCAGCCGGCGGGGAAATCGTGTACGATCTGTTCAAATGAACCGTTTACGACCAGCTCCGCCGCGCACATCTTGATGGCGATAAACAAAGTTGCCGATATTGCAGCTGAGATCGATCTCATGGGGATTCTAAGATAAAGTCAGTCCTCTAGGAAGGAGGCCACCTTAGCGCGTTGTGCAATCACCATGCTACGCTTATTCGCTCAGACTCTGGGCCGATCGTCTCATGGACTGAGAATGCGGAATCCGCCTATCAAGCTGAATGGAAACTGAAGTAGATGATGCCGCTACCATTCCGCCAAATAGCCTTTGCAGCTCGAGTCAGTGCTCGCTGTGTGAGCATCCGATGGCACTCTGCACGAATCAAGATTAGCTGCATATTCAATACATGGGGCGGTGGCAGGATAGCCTGAAATATTCGTCCCATGTGCGGTTTGTGACTGCTGCGTACGTTCCATGTTGCAACTAGCACTCGAATGCATTCATCGAAATCCACGAGCTTGTGGGCTTTCCTTGGAGCGATACTTTATCAAGGATAAGGGCTATGAATGAAATCTCCAAAGTTGCGATCCTTGGTGCGGGGACGATGGGGGCAAACATTGCGCTCAATTTTGCGACATATGGTACGGAAGTGCGTTTGACTGACATAGACGCCGCGCAATTGGAGCGAGGTTTGTCCACTATTCGCGGAAACGCGAGTTCACTGAGTGAGCATGGCCTACTGGACAGGGATGTGGATGAGGTCGTTGCACGAGTAACCTGCCTGCCTGTTCTTGAAGAGGCTGTTGCGGGAGTGGGACTGGTGATCGAAGCGGTGCCCGAGGTTATCGAGGCAAAAAAACGCTTGTTCAGGAAACTCGAGCGCGAAACTGGATCGGATGTGGTTCTTGCGAGCAACACCTCCACCTTTGTACCGTCGAAATTGTGTGCAGCTTTTGAACGTGCCGATACTGCGTCGCGTTTCGTCGTCATGCACTATTGGAATCCCGCCCACTTAATGCCGCTTGTCGAAGTCGTGCCGCACGCGACGACTGATCTGTGGGTATTGGACATTGTAAGGGCATTGCTTGGTCGCTGTCGCAAGCAGGCGGTTATCTTGAGGAAAGAGATCCCGGGCTTTGTGGGGAATCGGCTTGCGTTTGCGTTGCAGCGGGAGGCGATGCGGATGGTGGCCGAGGGCGTTGCGTTGCCGGATGACATAGATACGGTTGCACGGGCGGGCTTCGGCCGACGCATTCCTGTAACGGGCATCTTTGGAACCGCCGATCTTGGGGGATTGGATGTCTACCGTGCCGTTTGCGATCAGCTTTTTCCAAGCCTATGTAATGACCGTGAAACGCCGGAAGTGCTCAAGCGGCTAGTAGAGTCCGGCCGACTTGGCATGAAAACGGGTGAAGGCTGGAGAAAATATTCCCACCGAGAGATCAAAGAATGGCATGATCGCTTGGCGGGGATTCTGGTCCATTTTGCGCAAAACGACGCGCGGTGAATACCCTTGGAGTAGGGGTTTCCTGGGGCCTGCGGAGCCTAAACAGTTTGGGCGGAAATATTTGAAGCAAACGCTCGATTCTCTGGTGAAAGGTCGTTTACAAGGGGGGCGGTATTTCCCTTACGATTTTGTTCCATGCTCACGCTTCGCAAACTCTTTGGCAAAGATGAGAAATTCTACGACTTGCTTGAGGCGAGTGCGGATGAGGTGTTGGCGAGCACAAAACTTTTTTCTGCCTACCTCCAGCGGGGGAATGCCTACACGGCTTCCAGCGATCTCGATGAGTTCATTCAGAGCCGTCAGAAGAACAAGCAGATCACCAGCCAGATCACCGAGGAGCTGTGCAAGACTTTTGTGACGCCGCTGGAACGCGAAGACATCGAGGCGCTTTCCCTCGCCCTCCATCGGATTCCCAAGACCGTTGAGAAGCTTGTGAGGCGGCTCTCGCTCTATCCGGGCAGGCTTCCGCGCGAGGGTTTCATCCGGCAGGCCGAACTGCTTGGCCAGGCTGCGGCGGCGGTTGCGTTCATGGTGAAACAGCTTCGCAGGGGGGCAAAACTCGAAGCGGTGCAGGAGGCCAACGAGAAGCTGAAATATGCGGAAGGCGAGGCGGACAAGGTCATGCTGGGGCTGATCCGGGAACTCTACGTCGGGCCGACCGACGCGAAGGAAACCATGATCCTCCAGGACCTCTTCGAAATGACCGAGAAGTGCATCGACCGGTGCCGCGATGCCGGGAACGTGGTTTTCCAGATCGTATTGAAGTACTCCTGAGCAGGCCGGCCCATGACGCTCTTCCTGCTGGTGCTCCTCGCCGCGTTGGTGTTCGAATACATCAACGGGTTTCACGATGCGGCCAACGCGATTGCGACGGTCGTGTCGACAAAGGTCCTTTCCCCTCGCCAGGCGCTGGCCATGGCCGCGGTCTTCAATCTCGCCGGAGCAATGTGGGGGACCGCGGTGGCGACGACGATCGGCCGCGGCTTGGTCGACATGCATGCACTCACGATGGTGACCGTGCTTGCGGCACTGCTTGGCGCCATCATCTGGGGGCTCTTCACCTGGTGGCTGGGCCTGCCGTCCAGCTCGAGTCACGCATTGGTGGGCGGACTCTGCGGCGCGGCGGTGGGCACAAGCGCGGGGGACTGGCATGTGTTGCACTGGTCGGTGATCGATGCCGCGGGAAAACACACGGGATTGTGGCCCAAGGTGGTCCTCCCGATGGTGATATCCCCGCTGATGGGTTTTGTCATTGGCGCGATCATCATGTTCATTCTTTACGCGGTGCTGAAAAAGGTGCGCCCCCGCGTGATCAACGTCGTATTCGGAAAACTGCAGCTCGTGAGCGCGTCGTGGATGGGATTCAGCCACGGCTCCAATGACGCCCAGAAAACCATGGGAATCATTGCACTGGCGCTCTTCACGGGGACACAATCCGGCGCCTTTGACAACGCGCCGTTCTGGATGGAGTTCCTGCGCACGCCTGAGTTCAAGGTTGAGCGATGGGTGATGGTGCTGTGCGCGTTGACCATGGCCGCGGGGACGGCAGCGGGGGGCTGGCGCATCATAAAGACGATGGGTCACAAGATGGTGAAGCTGCAGCCCGTGCATGGTTTCGCGGCCGAAACGACAGCGGCGGTGATCATCCAGGCTGCCACGCACATCGGAGTGCCTCTCTCAACGACGCACGTGATATCGACCTCCATCATGGGAGTCGGCGCCACCAAGCGTGCGAGTGCGGTCAAGTGGGGTGTCGTTTCCCGCATCCTCTGGGCGTGGGTCCTGACCCTTCCCATCACGGCGTTGCTGGGCTGGAGTGCCCAGCGGTTTCTCAGCCTCTGGATCTGACGGGATAGCTCTCCGACGGCGCAAATGCGGCAAACGATTCCGGAGATTTGCGAACGCGAAAGATTTTTGAGGTCGAGTTTTCTGCAAGATTCGATCCGGTTGAACTACAACTTCCCTATCCATGCTCGTTCATACCGTCTATTTCTGGCTCAAACCCGACCTGACCGCCGCGCAGCGCGCCGATTTTCGCAAGGGCGTGGAGTCGCTGGGCACCATTCCATCGGTTGCCGCCGTTTACGTGGGCACGCCTGCCGCCACGACGGATCGTCCGGTCATTGACCGGTCCTATTCGGTCGCACTCACGGTGATCTGCAAGGACGTGGCCGCGCACGACGCCTATCAGGTGGATCCGATCCACGGCAGATTCATTGAATCCTTCAAGACCTACTGGTCGAAGGTGCAGATCTACGACGCGGAATAGACAGGGGAGGCTGGAGAGTCACGGACGCTTTCAGATCCCTGCCTCACGGCCGGCAGGCTGAAGGATTTGGAGCCGGACTGTGATCCACGGGACAGGGAAATTCGTGGTGCTTTTCGAACCGGGCACGACGAAGCGTGCCCTTCCCGCGGGGGGTGAGGCTTGTGCGGGCAATCGGGTCAGTCCTACTCCCGGACGACAAATGGTGCGAAGACGGCGGACTGCGACGGAGGGAAGCGGCCCTGGATGAAGACGCCGTCGTCGCGTTGCTCCTCGTGCTGGACGTGGCCGACCTGATGCAGGCGGGCCACGATCTCATAGCGCTCGTGGGGAATGAGCAGGGTGGTCATGCGCAGCGAGTCCGCGATCTGCTCGAGACAGCGTTCGACAAGGGCGGGCAGTCCCGCACCTGTCCGCGCGGAGAGATGAAGTCCGTCAGGAGCGAGATGGTGCGCGCGTCGAAGCGCGGCGCCATCGGCCAGATCCACCTTGTTGAAAACCGTGATCGTCGGCTTGTCGGCCGCACCGAGTTCCTTGAGGACGGCGAGGGTTGTCGTGTGGTGGTGAGCGACGTTGGGACTCGTGACATCGAGGACGTGAATGAGAAAGTCAGCGACGACGACCTCTTCGAGGGTTGCCTTGAACGCCTCGACCAGCCCGTGCGGCAGGCGGCGGATGAAGCCGACCGTGTCGGTGACAAGCAGCTTCTGGTTTCCCTGCAACTGCAACTGGCGTGTGGTCGGATCGAGCGTGGCGAAAAGCTTGTCCTCGGCCAGGACGCTTGCGCCGGTGAGTGCGTTGAGCAGGGAGGATTTGCCGGCGTTCGTATAGCCGACGATTGCCGCGGTGGGCACCGGGACGCGTTGCCGACGGCGGCGCTGGGTGCTGCGCTGCTTGCGGACTTCGGCGAGCTCGTTCTTGAGATGGACGATGCGGTCGCGCACGATGCGGCGGTCCTGTTCGAGCTGGGTTTCGCCCTCGCCGCCCAGCGCGCCCTTGCCGCGCTGACGGGAGAGATGGGTCCATGCGCGTGTCAGGCGCGGCAAGGAATACTCCATTCGCGCCAGCGCGACCTGCAGCACGGCCTCACGGGTTTGTGCGCGATCTGCGAACACTTCGAGAATCACCTCCTGGCGGTCGATCACCGCCAGTCCAGAAAGTTTTTCCCAGTTGCGCTGCTGTGCAGGTGACAGCGCCTCGTCGAATACGATCACGTCCGCACCCTCCGCCCTGGCGAGTTCGGCTATCTCCGCCGCCTTTCCGCTGCCGAGAAGCAGCGAGGGCGTGGGGGCGCGGAGGTTGACGAGGGTGGACTGGCAGACCGTGAGCTTGAGATTCTCCACCAACTCGCGCAGTTCATCGAGCAACTCGGCTGCCTCGCCCGCCGCCATGTCGGAGGTCTGGACACCGACGAGGAAGGCGCGTTCAAGTTTGGTGGAGGCGGGAGTATCCAGGAAGTCTGCCATGGAGGTGAACCGTCCAGTCAGCGCGAGACATTGCGGGGCGTCAACTGAAGGACGGCTGGGAAAATGAGTCTGGCGCTGAAAAGGCGTCCCTGATAGGCACCTTGCCGATGAAATCCCTCCGCTTTGCCCCTGGTTTGATGTCGGTGCTCCTCATGGCCGTGCTTGCCGTTTCGGTCCATGCAAATACCGCGACGGTGCCGGTGCCGCGCGACGAAAAATGGGTTGCCCGTCACAAGGGTTTTGTCGAAATCGCCAAGGCCGGGAACATCGACGTCCTGTTTCTTGGGGACTCGATCACGGATTTCTGGAGAAAAGAAGGGCTGGCGATCTGGGAAGGGCGTTTTGCATCACTCAAGGCCGCCAACTTCGGCATCAGCGGCGACCGCACCCAGCACGTGCTTTGGCGCATGGAGAACGGTGAGTTGGACGGTATTGCGCCGAAGGCGGTGGTGTTGATGATCGGGACGAACAACACGGGTTTTGAGAAAGACAAGATCACGCCCCGGAATACCGAGGCCGAAACGGCGGAAGGGGTGCGTGCCATCGTCGAGCACCTGCGTGCCAAACTGCCATCGGCGAGGATACTGCTGCTGGCGATTTTCCCGCGAGGTGAAAAGGACTCGCCGGCCCGCGCCCAGGTCAATGCGATCAACAAGATGATCGCGAAATTGAAGGACGGAGATCACGTCGTGTATCTCAACATCAACAAACGTTTTCTCCAGCCGGACGGCACCT
>JAGNQV010000199.1 GCA_017988885.1 Opitutaceae bacterium
CGTTCAGGTGAGACGCGGTGCGAGAATTCGGGCATACTGCTGCTGGAAATCCCGCAATGACCGCGGCGGCCGTGCGGAATGTTTTTCCGCCAGCTGCTGCCAGGGCTGCAGTCGGGCAATTTGTGCGAGGGTCATTTGCAGGTGTCGGCATGTGAGTTGGGGGAACGGTTTGGTTTCTTCGGCCATGGCGCACGGATTCTATCACTGCCGTCAACCGGCCGCGGGCAGAATCGCCACCCGCACGCGTCGCCCGATTTTTACGCCCCTTCGCCGCCGGAGTTTCGCTCCTGTTTTCACCGCAAGAGCTGACCGGGACCGGCCATGGCCACTCCACGGCTGCGCCCCCTTGACCGCGACCGGGCGCGCCTGGCTCGGGCTAATTTAAACCCGATCGCGGCCGCCGTCCTTCTGCTTGCGCGGCAGATGATGTTTCCGGCGGACCGCCGCGTTAATCACAGAGCCCCGCGTTATGCCGGAGAAAATCCGTGCTCCGCCGCGCAAACCATGGTTGGTTGATGGCGCACTCGTCATGACCTTCGACTTCGACACCGTTCCCCAGCGCCTCGGCACTGATTCCCAGAAGTGGCAGAAATATGCCGGCCGCGATGTGCTGCCGTTGTGGGTCGCCGACATGGATTTCAAATCGTCGCCCGCCATCCTCGCCGCCCTGCATGCGCGGGTGGACCAAGGCATCTTCGGTTACGCCCGGCCGGTGCAGTCCACCGTCGATGCCGTCGTGCACGCGATGGAGGCCCGCTATGGCTGGCGCATCGAACCCTCGTGGATCGTGTGGCTGCCGGGGCTGGTCGTCGGGCTCAATGTCACCGCGCAGGCCTTCGCCGCCGCCGGCGACGAGGTGCTCACGCTGTCACCCGTCTATCCGCCGTTCATGAGCGCGCCCAAGAACAGCGCGCGCATTTCCACGCCGGTGGCCTTTGTGCTGCAGGACGGCCACTGGAGCATTGACTGGGCGGCGCTGGAACGCGCGGTCACGCCGAAGACCAAGCTCTTTTATCTCTGCAACCCGCACAACCCACTCGCCCGCGTGTGGCGGCGCGACGAACTTGTGCGCCTCGGCGAATTTTGCGTGCGGCACGATCTCATCCTGTGCTCCGACGAGATTCACTGTGATCTCATCCTGAATGAACTGCCGCACATTCCGACCGGCACGCTGGGCGCGGACATTGCCAAACGCACGCTCACGCTGATGGCGCCGAGCAAGACCTACAACGTCCCCGGCCTAGGCACCTCGCTCGCCATCATCCCCGACGCCGCGCTGCGCACCCGGTTTGTCCGCGCCACCGCCGGCATCGTTGCCGAGGTCACCGCGCTCGGCTTCACCGCCTGCGAAGCCGCCTACCGCGACAGCGAGCCATGGCGTCAGGCCCTGCTCGCCACGCTGCGCGGCAACCGCGATTACCTGTGCGATTTCGTAAAGCAGGAACTTCCCGGTGTGGTGATTGAAGCGCCGATCGAAGCCACCTACCTCGCCTGGCTCAATGTCTCAGCGCTCAAGCTGGCCGACCCCATCGCTCATTTTGAAAAGCACGGCGTCGGCCTGAGCGATGGCGCTTTCTTCGGTTCGCCAAAAGGCACGCATGTCCGCATCAATTTCGGCTGCCCCCGCGCCACGCTCGTCGAAGCGCTGCGTCGGATGAAAGCGGCTCTCGGCTGAAACTAACTCCCAAAAACTTTCAGACTTTAACCACGGATCTCACGGATCGGCACGGATTCAATCCCATCCGCTGGGCACATCCGGGAAATTCGTGTTTAAAACAGGGCTTTAACTCTAGTGAATAGTCCAAAAACTAAGGATCGCTGGTATGAATATAATAGTGACGGTCTGGACCCCATCTGAACTCCCCTGATGGTCAGGCCATTCACCAAACGTGAATCGGAATTCGGCGACTGGGGTGAAACGTAGGCTTCATTTTCCGAGCAACCGCTGGACTTCACCGAGGATCTTGGTGAGGGGGGAGGTTTTGTAAACGTAGGCGGAAACCTTCTTGCTGAGCGTATCACGGAAGACGGTGGGGTCGAAGAAAACCCCGGTGAGGAGAATCACCGGCACATCGGGCAACAGGGCCTTCAACTGGTCGATCATGGCCAAGCCGTCGGAATCCTCCAGTTGCAGGTCGGAAATGATCAATTGCGGTGGATCAGTCACGACCGCCTGCAGCGCCTCGGCGGCGGTCCCAAGCGAGGTGACCCGGTAGTTACTGCTGACCAAAAACTGCATCAGCAGTTCGCGGATATCGGCTTCGTCATCGACGATCAAAATGTGTGGCTTCATGAGGTGAGGTCGCGCAGGCGCGGAGGGTTTCAGGTGTTCACCCCTTGGCTGGGGATCCGGGATTGATGACTTGGAGGACTGCGACGCCGCCGACGACTTTGTCCCGGTCGCGCAGCGGGAACAGGGTGAAGCGGACCGGGATTTTCTCTCCACGCTTGTTCAGGATTGCGGCGGGCAAATCCCGCAGGTCGTAGCCATCCTTCAGGGATTGGACCAGCGGATCGACCATCGCGGACGACGCGTCCGCCAGTTTCACGATGCTGAGCAAAGGCTGGTTCACGAGCTCCGCGGTCTCGAAGCCGGTCACGCGCACCACCGCCGGATTGATCCGTGAAATGTTCGTGACCTTGGTAAGGACGAACACGAGGTCGCTGATGGAATTGATGATGAGTTGATTGTAGCGCAGCTGGTGCTCCAGCGCCTGATTGGTCCAACGCCGCTCCAGATTTTCACTCGAAAGCTTCTCGTTCGACGCACCCAGCTCGGCGGTGCGCGCCTGCACTCGGGTCTCGAGCTGCGCGTTGGCCTCGGTCAGCGCGTCGGCGGCCCGGCGGCGGGCGGCGATGTCGTCGCGGATGAGCCAGGCCGCGCCGGCGAGCAGCAGGAAATTAATCCCCACGCCACCCCACACGGTCCAGCGCGTCGTCTGCGCCTGCAGGTAGGCTTCCTTGTCGCGATCCGCGAGTAGGGTCATCTCCTCGCTTTTCAGCTTCGCCACGCCCCGGCGGATTTCGCCCATGGCGGAGAAACCGTCGTCCGCGGCCAGCAGCGCGCTGACGTTATCCGTCTCGCCCAGTCGGCGCGCATTCAGGACCCGGCGGGAAAATTCCAGCCGTGCATTGGCCAGCTTCTCCAAGTTTAACACCTGCTCGTGCTGCGCCGGCTCAGCCCGCGTCAGGGCCTTCGCCACCTCGAGGTGTTCCTCCAGTTGGCCCAACGCATCCCGGCTCGCCGCGAGGTCGCGGGCGTCGCCGCTCATCACGTAGGTGCGCAAGGCCCCGTCGCCGGCCTGCAACGAGGTCAGGATGCCATCCACCTCAAGGATGGCGGCATGGGTGTGGGTGACCCAATCGCTGGTGTCCACCGAGCGGTCGATGTTGCGCACCGCGTTGACGGCCATGGCGACCAGCACGACGGAAATAAGGAGAAAAAAAGCCAGCACCCGACGGATGGTTTTATCTTTCACGATGAAGCGGGGTTGGACGGAGGGGCGGAGATTGGTGGTTTGCCGCGATCGGGATCCTTGGCGGGTGATTCGGTTTTTACCACCGTGAACTCCGCCTGCTTGTGGTCCTGCTTGTAATCGTAGGTGAAAGCCGAGGCCGAGCTCCAGTTGGCCCGGAACGAGTCCGCGACCTTGTCGGCGATTTCGCGGACGGTGTAACCGCTGCGCTCCAGGTTGAAGCTGTATTTGCGGTTGTTGTAATCGAGGTAGGCCTTGTTCTCGATGACATAGCAGACGGCGTGGGCAATGCGCCCGACCATGCGCACATGAATCAGCCGGGTGCCAAACCCTTTTCGCTTGAGGACATAATCCGCCAGGATGGCGTAGTCATCGCAATCCCCGCTCCGCTTGCGCAAGAACGTTTCGGGGTTTTGCACGTAATCAAAAAATTGATATTCAAAGCTCTCAAATTCATTGGCGAAGCGCTTCGGATTCATTCGCGGATCGGCGACCAAACCCTCCACCGAGAGGGCATCGAGCCGCAGGGCCGCCAGCAGGCAAACCAGCAGCGCAAGGCCTCGCCGCCAATTTTTGGGGCTTTTATTCCGCGTGATCATTTAATTGCCTGCGGCCAACGGGGTGATGCTGGCGGAGCCTTTCATAGCTGAATTTCTAGGAAATCAATCTGACGCCGCAAGGCGATAAGCGGGGCCCGCCAAAACTACCACGGCCTCTCTTGCCACCGAAAGTTGGCCACGAGCGCGGCTCCCGGCCGGCGCTTCAGGATTAACCCAGAACCAGTGGAAAGTTTTTCAAATCCAGAAAGCAGTTGCTGGCTCGACGCAGAGGGCCCAGCGGCCTAGCACGAGGTTGATTTAAATTTTTTCCCATGGATATGCCCGCTCAAGTTTCCTCGAATTCCGCCCGGGCCCTCCCGGGGGTCATTGCCACCAGCGGTTTTGATCCGCGGGAACAACTGACTCCGCGCCGGCTCACGCTGGCCATGTGGGACCAGGCTTTTTTGTTGCGCCATGGTCCGGGTGGAAGTTTTGCCGATTGGGATCGCGTGCTGGATGAAACCATCGAGCGCGGCTACAACACCGTGCGCTTGGATCCGATGCCCCAGTGGATCGATCTCAACCAACCCGATCGGACCTTGCACTGGCCTGACCCCCGGCAGCCCTACATGCCGTGGTGCTGGAACACCGCCGTCACCGCTCCGGCCGGACGCTGGTTGATTGAGTTCATGGAGAAGCTGCTCGCCCGTCCCAGCCTGCACTACACGCTCAGCGCCTGGTGGTTTGGTTGCAATCCGGCCGGCGCCACCAAGGGGCCGGCGGTGCTCGGGACCCCGCGCAATCACACGGAGGGCGCGGAGCTTTGGGCGGGGATGTTGCGCGCATGGCAACGCCGCTTTGGTTTCGACCGGCTGGTGTATGTCGATCTGGCCAACGAGGTGCCTTATTTCTTTCCCGGTTTTCTGGAACGGATGAAAAAGGAACACGGGTTTGACTGGGGGGCCGGGGCGCCGTTTACCCCTGCGCAGGTGCAGGTAATCGCGGC
>JAGNQV010000200.1 GCA_017988885.1 Opitutaceae bacterium
ACGGCACGATGTCGCTGACTTGCAGGCCGGCCTCGGTCAACATGGCCTGCATATCGGGAGTCAAGTTGGCCAGCATGGATTCAGCGTCGTAGCTGCCGAGCCGGCTGGCGCAGTAAACCAAAATCACTGTGAGCAGGAAAACCTGCGAACGCACCAGCAGCTTCATGCCCTCGGCATTGCGGCGCTGAAGTTGCTTGCGTCCGCGCAGTTCAATCAGGCCGGCCAGCAGCACCAGCAGGGCGATGGCGATGCCAGACAAGTCGCCCAGCAAGAGGGTGACGAGCAGTCCGAGGGCGGCGATTACGATGAGACTCCAGCCGTCCCACAGGGAAATGAAGAGCACGCGCCGCAGAATTTTTTCCGCTGGCGTGGGTGCGGGAGTGGCTAAATTGGTCATTTCCAGTCTGGATTCGGTGCGTTGGCCGCCAAGGCTATGGCGGACAAAGCCCAGAATGACCCGTTAACGCATGCCGTCACGTCCCAAACACGCCTGGCCGTTCCGCCTCGATTTTCCGCCCGAGCTGCCCATCAGCGCGCGGGCGGAGGAAATTGTCGCGACCATTCAGGAGCATGCCGTGGTGATTCTGGCGGGTGAGACCGGCTCGGGTAAGACGACGCAGATTCCCAAGATGTGCCTGGCTGCCGGCCGCGGTCTGCAGGGCCGCATCGCTTGCACGCAGCCGCGGCGGGTGGCGGCGCTTTCGGTGTCGCGGCGCGTGGCCGAGGAACTGGGCGTGACCTGGGGTCGGGAAGTGGGTTGCAAGATCCGTTTCAACGACCAGACGACCAAGGCCACGACGATCAAGTTTCTCACGGATGGCATGCTCCTCGCCGAGGTGCAGGGCGACCCGATGCTGCGAGAATACGACACCGTCATTATCGACGAGGCGCACGAGCGCTCATTGAACATTGATTTCCTGCTCGGGCACCTGCGCACGCTGCGTTTCAAGCGACCGGAACTGAAAATCATCATCACCTCGGCGACCATCGACACCGAGATGTTCAGCCAGGCGTTTGACGGCGCGCCCATCGTGCAGGTGTCAGGCCGGACGTATCCGGTGGAAGTTATCTATGCGCCGCTCGATGAACTGGGCAGCGACGCGGCTGAAGGTGACGAACGCGAGGCGAGGGCGGAGGCGTTGCATTATATCGACGGTGCGGTCGAGGCGGTGGAACGCATCGTGCGTGAGAGCAAGACGGGTGACATTCTGGTTTTCCTGCCCAGTGAACGCGATATCCGCGAGGTGGGCGATCTGTTGGAGGGCCGCCGTTTGCGTGGCTGCGAGCTCGTGCCGCTTTTTGGCCGGCTCTCGAATGCGGACCAGCAGCGGGTGTTTGCCCCGACGCAGGCCCGGAAAATCATTGTCGCGACCAACATCGCGGAGACCTCGCTCACCATTCCGGGCATCCGCTTCGTCGTGGATACCGGCCTCGCCCGGCTGAGCCGCTACTCACCGCAGGCCCGGACGCGCCGGCTGCCCATCGAACCGGTTGCACAATCGAGTGCGGATCAGCGCAAGGGACGCAGCGGGCGCGTGGCGGATGGCGTGTGCATCCGGTTATACTCGGAGAAGGATTACCAGGAACGGCCGCGCTTTACGCAGCCCGAGATTCAGCGGGCGAATCTGGCCGACGTAATTCTGCGCATGAAGGCGTTTGGCCTCGGCGATATCGAGCGATTCCCTTTCATCAACCTGCCCGCGGGAAAATCCATTCGCGCGGGTTATGCGTTGCTGGAGGAACTGGGGGCAATCGGCGAAGAGGGAGCCGCTCAGGACCTGCAGCACCCACTCACTCCCCTGGGCCGTGAACTGGCGCGATTGCCGGTGGACCCGACGGTGGGGCGCATGATTTTGCAGGCGCGCACGGAGAAGGCGTTGCGTGAAGTGCTCGCGATTGCGGCCGGACTGAGCATCCAGGATCCGCGCGAGCGCCCGCTGGAGAAACAAGCGGCAGCGGATGCGGCGCACCGGCGTTTTGTGCATCCGGATTCGGATTTTCTGACGCTGCTCAATATCTGGGATGCCTTTCACGATGAGTTCGAAACCATGACGCAGTCCAAGCTGCGCCGCTTCTGTCGGGACCATTTTCTCAGCTACACGCGGATGCGGGAGTGGCGGGACGTGCATGCGCAACTGGCCGAGGTGGTGCAGGAGCGGGGGGAGAAAAAAGTTCCGTCCGCCTTTGATGGGCTCAAGACCGTGGATGCGAAGGCGACGGCCTTTGGCACGCCGCCCTACCGGGCCATCCACCGAGCAATTCTGACCGGACTGTTGGGCAACATTGCGCATCTCGACGAACAGAACGGCGGTTACAAGGCCACGCATGACCGACGGGTGACCCTGTTTCCGGGCTCCGTGTTGTTCAAGCGCGACGACCCGAAACGCAAATCCTCCCCGGCCAAATCCGCCGGGGGCGGTGCGACCGCCGGCAAAAAATTGCCGCGTTGGATCATGACGGCCGAAATCATGGAAACGACGCGGCTCTATGCGCGGACCTGTGCCCGGCTGGATCCGCAATGGGCGCTTGAGTTGGGTGAGCATCTGGTGCGCGTCGCGCACAGCGAGCCGTTTTGGAATCCCGACGCCGGCCGCGTGATGGTGAAACAGCGCACCCGGCTGTATGGATTGGAGTTGGAAACCCGCGCCGTGAGCTACGGAAAAATCAACCCGGCGGAAGCCACCGCGATTTTTATCCGGGAGGGTTTGGTCAACGACACGATTACCTGGCCGTTTGATTTTCTGGCGCATAACCGCCGGGTGCGGGAGAAGCTCGAGCTCATCCTGACCCGCACGCGGGACAGCGGGTATCTGAATCTCGACGAAGCGCTCTATCGGTTTTATGCGGCACGATTATGGCCGGAAGGAGAAGTGGCGGGTGACGACCACACGCCGGAGCGCACCGCCCGGCCCGTGGTATCGGCAGTGGCGGAACTCGTGGACTTGGTGCGGGAACGGAAAGCCGCCGCACCGCGTTTCCTCATGGTGGAGCCGGAAGATCTGCGCGATCCCGAGACCCTGACGCATGACGCCGCGGCATTTCCCGCCGCGCTGCCACTGGTGAACAGTGCGTTGCCGCTCAATTATGCCTACAAGCCCGGCCAGGCCGATGATGGCGTGACCTTGGAAGTCAACGTGCGTGAGGCCGAGGCGCTGACGCCTGCCGCCCTCGATTGGGCCGTGCCGGGGCACTTGGAAAAAAAGATCGAGCATTACCTGCGGGCGTTGCCGAAAGAATTGCGGCGCGCATTTGTGCCACTGGCAGACACGGCGAAGAGTGTGGCGGAGCAAGTGGCGCAACGCGACCGCTTGACCGGCCGGCGGGAATCGCTGGTCGAAGCCCTGGCTGCGCAATTGCGCGAACGCTTCGGCATCGCGATTGATCCCGCACTCTGGATGGGCAAGCCGTTGCCGGATCATTTGCGCGTGCGGGTGCGCGTGCGGGATGACGCGGACCGCGAACTCTGTGCCAGCCGCGAACTCCCAGAGATTCAGACCGCGCTGGCGCAACGTCAGCGCGAAGCCAGCGTGACCGTGGCGCGGGCCGAACCGGCGGCTTGGCGGCAGGCGCGTGGCCAATGGGAAAAACCCGAGCAGGCCGACTGGACTTTCGGGGACATTCCCGCGCAGGTGTTGGTAACTGAACAAGCGGGTGTGCCGGTGTTTGCTTTTCCGGGACTGCAACCGGGCCTGGCGGGCGTGAGTCTGCGATTGTTCAAAGCCGCGGAGGAGGCCCAAGCTGTGACCCGTTCCGGAACGGACAAACTGCTGGAGCAGCAACTGCGTTACGAACTGGGCTGGTTGGAGCGGGATTTGAAGGCGTTGCGTGAGCTGGGCCCGCTCATCGCGACCCTCGCCGCCCCGCAGGAATTGCAAGCGCAGGCTTTGCACTCGATCAGGCAATGGGTCTGCGACCGCCCGGTGTGGCCGCTGCAGGCGGCGGTATTTGCGACCGTGCTCGAAGGCGCGAAGGCGGACTTGCGCGGGCTCGTGCCACGCTTGGCTGATCTGCTGCGGGAAATCATGATGTTGCGGCAGGCCTTGCTGGTGCATCCGCAGCCCTATGCTGGACTCGAAGGTGAGCTGGCCGCCTTGATCCCGTCTGATTTTCTGCGGATGACGCCTTACGCCCAGCTCGCGCATTTTCCGCGCTATTTGAAGGCGATGAAAATGCGTGCCGACCGCTGGCGGCAAAATCCCGGCAAAGATTCGGAGCGCGCGCGCCAAATGGCACCCTACGCCGCGGCCGTGAGGAAATGGCGGGCGGCGCAGACTGGCGGCAGCGAGACGTTGCGCTGGTTGGTCGAGGAGTTGCGCGTGAGCTTGTTTGCCCAGGAACTGGGCACGGCGGAGCCGGTTTCGGCCACCAAGCTGGACCGGATGTTAGCAGCGGTGACTACGCCAGGGGTGGCGGCCGCGTCCGCGCGGTCGGGTGCGCACCAACCAATCACCTCCGCGACGGTGCGCACGCAGAAGGTGCGGCCGCTCAAAAATCTCGGCGCGCTGGACGTATTCTTCAAAAAATAACCGGGCGGCGAAGGGACTTTGCGGTTGTGAAGCCCCCGGGGAGCGATAGGCTTTAGAGAACCCCCTCGTTACCCATGAATACTTCGATCTCCACGTTACTGGAGCGCAAGGGCACGGCCGTGCGCTCCATCGCTCCAACTCTGACAGTCGCCGAGTCCGTGCATGAAATGAACCGGCATAAAATCAGCTCGTTGCTCGTCATGGAAGGCGAGCGGGTGGTGGGCATTTTCACCGAACGCGACGTGCTCCGCCGGGTGATCGGCGTCGGACTTGATCCCAAGCAAGCGCGCATCAACGAGGTGATGACGCGCGAGGTCGCCACCATTTTACCCGAGTCCACCGTGGAAGAGGCGATGGAGATTTTTCGCGCCAAACACTGTCGCCATCTGCCGGTCATGGTGGCCGGCCGGGTGGCGGGAGTGATTTCCATCGGCGATATCTCGCGTTGGCTGACGGATGTCCACCGGGCCGAAGCCGAGCATCT
>JAGNQV010000201.1 GCA_017988885.1 Opitutaceae bacterium
TCTGGACCGCGTGGTTTTTGACGAAAAAAGCACGGGGATGCTCACCGCGGCGGTGGCCGGCGGCGAAGCGTCGATGCAGATGCGGCACCTCAATTTCGAAGACTACACCCTGCTCGCGAGCGAAGCGGCGCGCCGGGACTATACCCTGCGGCATTGGTTCAACGCCACGCGCTCGATGGCCACGATCAGCCCGAATCTCAACCGCGTCATCAAACCGCACGAGCCGGTCACGGCGTGGAAGCACCGCCTGCTTAACGAAGCGCAGTTCCGGCAGGCCCTCTCGCTCGCGATCAACCGCCAGGAAATCATCGCCGCGGTTTACAACGGGGTTGGCGAACCGGCGCAAAATTCCCCCGGGCCGGAATCCGTCTACGGCAACGAACGCCATTTCCACAGTTACACCGCGTATGATCCGACCCGCGCCAATGCACTGCTCGATCAACTGGGACTCGCGCAGCGGGATCCTGAAGGCTATCGCACCTTTCCCGACGGCACGCGGATGACGTGGTTTCTCAATCTCGCGGAAAGTTACCCGCCGGACACCGCGCAGATGGTTGCCGTGCAATGGGAGGAGGTCGGCCTCCGCACCATCGTGCAGATTCATCCGCGCACGCTCTGGCAGGTGGAGCAGGCGGCGCGCGAACACGATTTCACTTACTGGCCGGGCTTGGAGGAATATCTCCCGATGCTGGATGCGCGCACCTATGTCGCGACTAACGGCGCCTCCTTTTTTGCGCCGGAGTGGGGCAATTGGTATTGGTTTGGCGGCCTGCGCGGCGCGGCGGTGGGTGCTCTGCAGGGCCCGCCGGTCGGGCATCCCGCCCGCCGGGCGATGGAGTTGTATGATCTCGCCCAGACCGCCCCCACCCCGGCGGCGCGGTTGAAGTATTTTAATGAAATCTTGGAGATCGCGGCGGACAACGTCTGGAACATCACCATGGCCACGCCGCCGCCGCAGCTGGTCGCGGTGAAAAACGGGTTCCGCAACGTGCCGGATGCCATCCTGTCGGGTTATTTCTTCATGACCCCGGGCAATACCGGGATCGAAACGTATTTTTGGGACCAGTCCAACGACTCGGCGGCGACAGTCGCACGGATTCAAGCCGCCCTCGCGCATCCTTCCACGCTCCCGAATGGGGGCGACAGCTCCGCCGGAGCGGCCACCGCCAGCCTCGGCGGTCGTGTATTGGCGTGGGGCTTGTGGGGTCTGGGCGGGCTTGGTATTGTGATGCTCGCCGTCCGGCACCCTTTTGTGTGGCGGCGCATCCTCACGCTCGTGCCGACGCTCTGGGTCATTTCGATCATCGTTTACACCATCGTGCAGTTGCCCCCGGGCGATTTTATCGCGTCGAAAACCGCCGAGCTGTCGATGAACGGCGACCCCAGCGCGGCCTCGCAACTGGAGGATATTCGCAAAAATTTCCATTTGGATGAGCCCGCCTGGCGCCAATACACGCGCTGGATGGGCTTCAAGTGGTTCGTGACGTTTGACCGGGCCGACACCGGGCTGCTGCAAGGCAACCTCGGACGTTCGATGGAAAACAAGCTGCCGGTGAACGAGATCCTCGGCGACCGGATAGCGCTGACTTTTGTGATTTCGATTTTGACGATCCTCTTTACCTGGATCGTGGCGCTGCCGATCGGCATTTATTCCGCGGTGCGGCCCTACACCGTGGGCGACTATGCGCTCACGTTGATCGGATTTGTCGGCATGTCGGTGCCACCGTTTCTTTTTGCGATCGTGCTGATGTATCTCAGCTCCGAGTATCTGGATATTGCGGTGTCGGGCTTGTTCAGCGCGCGCTATGCCTCCGATCCGGTTTGGACCTGGGGCAAGGTCGTGGATCTGCTGCAGCACGTCTGGGTTGCCGTGCTGGTGCTGGGGGCGGGCAGCACGGCGGTCATGATCCGGGTAATGCGCGCCAATCTGCTCGATGAATTAAAGAAGCCCTACGTTGTCGCCGCCCGGGCCAAGGGGGTGCGGCCGCTCAAGCTGCTGCTCAAGTATCCGGTGCGCATGGCGCTCAATCCGTTTGCCTCGAGTCTCGCAAGTTTGTTTCCGCAACTGGTCTCCGGCGGGGCGATCGTGGCGCTGGTGCTGAGCCTGCCGACCGTGGGGCCGGTGCTGTTGCAGGCGCTGCTCAATGAAGACACTTATTTTGCCGCCTCGATGCTGATGATCCTGAGCGTGCTTGGCGCTGTGGGCACACTCGTCAGCGATCTCGTGCTCCTGTGGCTCGATCCCCGGATCCGGTTGGGAGGGAGCAAATGAGCGACCCCGTTGAGGTTCGCGCCGAGGCGGTGCTTTCCCCGTGGGAACTGACGCTGCGCCGCTTTGCCCGGCACAAGCTGGGCATGGCGTCGTTTTTCCTGCTGGTGGTGCTTTATGTGATGGCGCTGGGTTGCGAGTTTTTCGCGCCGACCACGCGCAACTGGCGGAACTTGGCCTACTCGTATTGCCCGCCGCAGCCCGTGCACTTTTCCTGGACGGACGGATTTTATGTGCACGCGATGCAGCGCTATGATGACCCGGTCACCTTTGCGCGCAGCTACACGAGTGATCCCGCGGTGCGTGTGCCGCTGCGTTTTTTTGTGCGCGGGGAATCCTATCAACTGTGGGGGCTGTGCACGCTGGACCGGCACTTGTTTGGGATCGACCGTGCCGCGCTGGCGGCGACCGGTCCACCGGCCGGCCTGACGCCGGTCTTTTATCTGCTGGGCTCCGATAAATATGGGCACGACGTGCTCAGCCGCCTGATTTACGGTGCCCGCATCAGTCTCTCGGTCGGCATCATTTCGATCATCGTGACCTTCATGCTTGGCGTCAGCCTCGGCGGAATTTCCGGTTACGTCGGCGGCGGCTGGGACAATTTGATTCAACGCGCGATCGAGGTCATCAACTCACTGCCGCAGCTGCCGCTCTGGCTCGCGCTGGGCGCCATTTTTCCCGCGGAGTGGTCGCCGCTGACCGTGTATTTCTGTGTCACGATTGTGCTGAGCCTGATCGGGTGGACGGGGCTCGCCCGCGTGGTGCGCGGCAAGATCCTTTCCCTGCGCGAGGAGGACTACGCGGTGGCTGCGCGGCTGCTGGGCGCCAGTCATGCCCGGGTGCTGTTCCGCCACCTGGTGCCGGGTTTCACGAGCCACATCATTGTGTCGCTGACGCTGAGCGTGCCGGGGATGATTCTCGGCGAGACGGTGCTCAGTTTTCTCGGGCTGGGCCTGCGCCCGCCGATCGTGAGCTGGGGTGTGATGCTGCAGGACTGCCAAAATCTGCAAACGGTGGGGAACTACCCGTGGTTGCTCGCGCCGGTCTTGTTCATTGTGCTGACGATTCTTTCCTTCAATTTTGCGGGCGACGCCATGCGCGATGCCGCCGACCCTTATTCTTCCCGCTGATGTCCGGTTTTGAGAAAATTTCTGTCGCGAACGCGTCCCCCAATATTCTGGAGGTGGAAGACTTGCGCACGCATTTCATCACCGACGACGGCGTGATGCCGGCGGTGGATGGCGTGAGCTTCAACGTCGGGCGCGGCCGCACGCTCGCCCTCGTCGGCGAAAGCGGCAGCGGCAAGAGCGTGACGAGCCATTCGATTTTGCGATTGATTCAACCTCCGGGGAAAATCGTAGGCGGTCGCATCCTGCTGCGTTCGGCGCGGCTCGGGGACATCGACCTCGCGCAGCTCAATGAGCGCTCGCCGATGCTTTATCGCGTGCGCGGCGGGCTGGTGAGCATGATTTTCCAAGAGCCGATGACGGCGCTTTCACCGGTCCACACGGTGGGCAACCAGATTTGCGAGGCGATTCTGCTGCACCAGCCGGTCAAGGCCGCCGCCGCCAAGGCGCTGGCGATTGACATGCTGGACAAAGTGGGGATTCCCGACCCGGCGCACCGGTTTCAACAGTATCCGCACGAACTTTCCGGCGGCATGCGCCAGCGGGTGGTGATCGCGATGGCCTTGGTGTGCCGGCCCGAATTGCTGATCGCCGATGAACCGACGACGGCGCTCGATGTCACCGTGCAGGCGCAAGTGCTCGGCTTGATTCGCAGTTTGCAGCGCGAGATCGGCTGTTCCGTGCTGCTGATCACGCACGACTTCGGCGTGGTGGCGCAGATGGCCGATGAGGTCGCGGTCATGAATCGCGGCCGGTTGGTGGAGCAGGGCTCCGTGCGTGCCGTTTTGAAAAACCCGCAGCATGCCTACACGCAGGCGCTGCTGGATGCGCTGCCCAGTCGCCGCGCCGCCGCCCGATGAATCCGCCCGGAAAAGCCGACGCGCTCCTCGTCGTTACGGGATTGAGCAAACATTTTCCGGTCATGAGTCGCGGGTTCCGGCCGCGGCCGGTGCGGTTGGTCCGGGCCGTGGACGACATCAATTTCGAACTGGCGGCCGGTGAATCGTTTGGACTGGTCGGTGAAAGCGGCTCGGGTAAGACGACGGCGGCGCGCTGCATCCTGCGGGCGATAACGCCCACGGCGGGCGCAGTGAGCTTTTGCCGCGCCGGGGCGCCGCCGCTGGATTTGGTGAAACTGACCGACCGTCAGTTGAAGCCGCTGCGCCAGCACATGCAGATGATTTTCCAAGATCCGTTTTCGTCGCTTAACCCGCGCATGACGGTGGGGGACATCGTGGCCGAACCGCTGCGGTTGCATGGCCTCGCAAAAGGCGCCGACTGCGAAGCGCGCGTGGTGGAAATGCTCAAGCGTGTGGGGTTGCAGGCGGATCACCGGGTGCGCTATCCCCATGCGTTCAGCGGCGGGCAGCGGCAGCGCATCGGCATCGCGCGCGCGCTGATCATGCGCCCGGCGCTGGTGGTCTGCGACGAGGCGACCTCGGCGCTGGACGTTTCGGTGCAGGCGCAGGTGCTGGATTTGCTCAAGGACCTGCAGCGGGAGTTCCGGCTCACCTACCTGTTTGTGGCGCACAACCTCGATGTCGTGCGCAATTTCTGCGATCGCGTCGCGGTGATGCGCCGGGG
>JAGNQV010000202.1 GCA_017988885.1 Opitutaceae bacterium
AGGGATAAGGGTGCAGCCACTTTTGCCGCGACTTCCGCCAAGGGAAGGCTTTTCTTCACCAGCACATGAGTTCCCCCGCCGCCCAGTTTTACCAACGCGCCATGGGTTTGATCGAAAGCGCCCGCCAGCAAAACCTGCCGGTCATCCAGGCACTCGCCCCTGTCATCGGCCGGTCACTCGCCGCGGGCGGCATGCTGCATGTCTTCGGCAGCGGCCACAGTGAGGTCATCGGTCGCGAAATCATCGGCCGGGCCGGCGGCCTGGTTTGCGTCAACGGTGTCGTTGATCCCACCGGCGGCTTCATCGAAAATCTGGTGGGCTACGGCACCGCGCTCGCCGGCCGCTACGACCGCCAATACCAGCTCCTGCCCGGCGAAACCATCATCGTCATTTCCAACTCCGGCAAAAATTCCTCCTCGCTCGAGGTCGCACTTTATGCGAAACAAAAGGGTCTCCACGTCGTGGGTCTCACTTCCGTGGCCATGTCCACCACCGCCAAAACGGTTCACCCCGACGGCAAAAACCTGCACGCGGTCGCCGCTCAGGTGCTCGATAATCTCGGCGTGCCGGGCGACACCTTGGTTGACCTGGGCGACGGCCTCATGTCCGGCCCCACTTCCACCCTGGTCGGCGGGATGCTACTGAACCTCCTTATGCTCGAAGTCATGGCCTGGATGAAAACCAACGGGCATCCGCTGCCCGTCCTGCGCAGCCAGAACCTGCCCGGGGCCATCGAGCACAACCGCCGCGTCGGCGCCGCCTACACGCACCGCCTCAGCCGGCCACTCGCGTGAATTTTTTCACCACGAAACACCCCAAAAAAACCCAAAGGGAAAGCCGAGTGACGATTTTTAGATCCAACCCCTATATGGATTTAGTGTGTTTAGCGTCTTTAATGGTTAAATCCTTCCCATGAATTTTAAAATTGGCCTCGACGGCGGCGGCACCAAGACCGAGTTCATCCTCGTCGACCCCAGCGGCGCCATCGTCAGCCGGCGCCTCGCCCCAGGTTGCAACCCCAGCCTCATCGACCAGGACACCATCCGCTCGCTCCTGCTCGATAATCTCCACGCCCTCGCCGCCGAGGCGCGCACCCACGCCGCCGGCGCAAACATCACCCACACGCTGTTGTGCATGGCCGGCAACCGCCAATTCTGGCGCGAGCTCGCGCCACGCTTGGGCGAATTCGGTATCGTGCAGACCTTCGACGATTCGCTGCCCGTGCTCGAACTCGCCACCGGCGGCGCGCCCGGCCTCGTGTTGCACAGCGGCACCGGCTCCTTCGTCGCCGCCCGCGGACTTGATAACGCAATTCACTACGCCGGCGGACTCGGCTGGCGTTTCGGCGATGGCGGCAGTGCCCACGATCTCGGCCGACGCGCGGTCGCCCGCACCCAACTCGAATTGCAAGGCTGGGCCACTCGTTCTGCACTGGGCACCGCGGTGTGTGAAAAACTGAAACTCAGCGACCATGGCGCCATTTCCCGTTATTTCTACAGCGCCGCCACCCCGCACACCGCGGTGGCCGACTTCGGGCCACTCGTCACCACCGGCGTCGCGGCGGGTGACCCGGTGGCGCTCGAAGTTTTCCGCACTTCCATCGGCGAGCTCGCCACGCTGGCTCAGACCGTAATCGCCCAACTCTTTAAAACCGCTGACTCGATTCCCGTGGGGCTCAGCGGCACGATTCTACAATTGCCCGCCACCCGCGCCGTGTTGGATGCGACCCTCGATCGCCGCGCTGATTTTCGGCCAATTTCCGAACCCCCGGTCGAAGGCGTGCGTCGCATGCTCGCCCGGCTCTGACCATTCCGGCGCATGATCACTCTGCCCCTTGCCTCCGCGCCGTGGAAATTCCGCGATGCCACGAAAAAATCTCCCTGGCTCCCTGCCGTCGTGCCGGGCTGCGTCCACCGCGACCTGCTGCGCCACGCGCTCATTCCTGATCCGTTTTTCGGCACCAACGAACTCGACCTGCAATGGATCGAGCACCGCGATTGGGAATACGCCACGAGCTTTAACGTCTCCGCCGCGGCCCGCGCCGAGGACACCGTTGACCTCGTCTGCGACGGCCTCGACACCCTTGCCACCGTTTATCTCAACGGCCGTGTGCTCGCGCGCACCGACAACATGTTCATCACCCATCGCTGGGAAGTGAGATCACGCCTGCGCCCCGGCCGCAACGACCTGCGCATCGTCTTTGCCAGCGTCGGCCGCGCCCTGCCCCTGACCCGCCCCGGGCATCAGCCGAAGGAGTTCAACGATTCCGTCGGTCGCAGCTCCGTGTTCCGCAAGGAGCAATGCCAGTTTGGCTGGGACTGGGGTCCGCGCTTTGTCACCGCCGGCATCTGGCGCGATCTCCGTCTTGAAGCGTGGAGCGCCAACCGCCTCGAATCCGTCCGCCTCGCGCAAACCCACGCCGACGACGGCTCCGTCGCCCTTACCCTCGCCCCCGAGCTCACCCGACCCGACCCGTTTGTAACGTATTATGTTACAATCTCCCTCGACGGCCAAGCCGTCGCCGAGATCAGCGGGCCGGCGGAAAACCTAAACGCCACGATCCAAAATCCCGCACTCTGGTGGCCCAACGGCCATGGCCCGCAGCCGCTTTACACGGTCGTCGTGCGCGCCGGCGATCGCACCGGCCGCGAGTTCGGCCACTGGTCGCGCCGCATCGGCCTGCGCACCATCGTGCTCGACCGCTCACAGGATAAGTGGGGCGAGTCCTTCCAATTCGTGGTCAACGACCGGCCCGTTTTCGCCAAGGGCGCCAACTGGATTCCCGCGCACAGCTTCGTCGCCGGCCTCACCCGCGCCGACTACGCGCGCGATCTCGAATCCGCCGCCCGCGCCAACATGAACATGATGCGTGTCTGGGGCGGCGGTATCTACGAGAGCGAGGATTTCTACGACGTGTGCGACGCACTTGGCCTGCTCGTCTGGCAGGACTTCATGTTCGCCTGCACGCTCTACCCCGGCGACCGGGCCTTCCTCGCCAGCGTCAAGACTGAGGCCGTGCACAACATCCGCCGCATCCGCCATCGCGCCAGCCTCGCCCTCTGGTGCGGCAACAACGAGATCGAGACGCTCAACTGGGAGACGCTCGCGAAAAACCCAAAACTGCGCCGCCACTACGACGCGCTTTTCCACCAACTTCTCCCCGCCGCCGTCGCGGCACACGACGCCGTCACCGCCTACTGGCCCACTTCGCCCTACCGCGGCGAGCAACGCAGCAACGACTACACCGTCAAGGCGCTCGGCGAGAAGAGCGGCGACACGCATTTCTGGGACGTCTGGCACGCCCGCCATCCCGTGAAGGATTACGAGAAGTGGAAGTTCCGCTTCGTCTCCGAGTTCGGCATGCAGAGCTACGCCTCGCCTGAGACGCAGGCCACCTTTGCGCCGGCGAATGACCACAACGTCTTCGGCGCCGTGATGGAGAACCATCAGAAGAACACCGCCGGTAATCAGATCATCCTCGATTACGTTTCGCGGCTCTACCGTTTTCCGAAGAGCCAGGACGCGCTGATCTACCTCTCACAGCTCAATCAGGCGCATTGCATGCAGACCGGCGTCGAACACTACCGGCGCATCTCGCCCATCTGCATGGGTGCGCTCTACTGGCAGCTCAACGATTGCTGGCCCGTCGCCTCGTGGAGTTCCATCGAGCACACCGGCCGCTGGAAGGCGCTCCAGCACATCGCCCGCCGCTTTTTTGCGCCGGCGCTCGTCAGCGCCCACGTCCCCGGCACCGAGACGGCCATCATCGGAAACTACCGCCGCACCACCGTGCGCCACGTGCATCTTCACACCGTTTACGACGGCGCCGCGCCGTCCGTCCGCGCCACGCTGCTCTGGGATCTCTTTCATCTCGATGGCCGCATCGTGCAAAGCGGCTCGAAAAAAATTACCCTCCGCTACGGTCGCGGCGTCCGCCAGCAAACCCTCGACCTCGCTCAACCCCTCGCCACCCACGGCCGCGATCATCTCTACCTGCGCATCGCCCTCGAAATAGACGGCGCGCGCGTCAGTGAAGAAACCGTCTTCCTTACCCCGCCGCGCTTCCTCGCACTGCCGCCGCCCAAGACCGCCACCACCATTCGCCTGCTCACCCCGCAAAAAGCGCTACTGACCTTCCGCTCGCCCGTCTTCCAGCACCGGTTCGCCTTCGAGTTGGGCGGCCCCCCCCACCACAGCAGCGACAACTATTTCGAGCTCTATCCCAACGAGAAAAAGGAAATCCTTGTGGAGTTCGCGCGTCCCGTCACCAAAGCCGGCATCGCGCAAGCGCTGACCCACCAATCACTGGCGGATACGTATTAAAGTCGGGCGGGACTCCGCCCGGCCCTTTTTATTCGCTCATTCCCGCACCAGTTCCTCCCGCAGTTTCTCGAGTTCCACGAGCCGGGGTTGCAACTGCTGGCGCAGCGCACGGTAGTTGATGAACCACGCGAACCACACGACGAAGGCCAGGAAGACAATTAATCCCACGATGAACGGCGTTTCCCTAATCGGACTCCATGCCGCCGACTGCCGGTAAATCACCCCGGCATGTATAGCCATGGCGCCGATACCCGGCGCGAGATACCAAACCCACACGCGCCGGACCAAATGGCACTGGCGCTGCAGCAACGCGATGTCCGCATCGACTTTTGCCAGCAGCGGTGCATCCAAGCCGAGTTGGAAACGCCGTGCGCGAAACCGCTCGCGCACGAAAAATCCGCACAAACCAAGCACCAGCGCCAAGGCAAACGCCATCGGCCAGCCCCCGGCACCCACCTGCCGCCAATAAAAAACATAGGCGATGGCGACCAGCACGCAGGCCCCGGCCTCGGCGTAATCCCGCACCTGCACGGCCGCCGCGAGTTTCCGGCTTTTGCGGGCAAAGGTATGCTTGAGCTCGGCCACGTCGGCTTTCGCGCCAAGCGGCAGGGGCTGTCGTTTCCAGACGGCTTCATAATCATTCCAGTTCATC
>JAGNQV010000047.1 GCA_017988885.1 Opitutaceae bacterium
GCGCCTACCGTCAACGGCAAGGCACTGACGCTGCAGGCCGATGCGATGGGTGTGACCGTCAATGGCGCCAAGGTCATCGCCGCCGATCTGATCGCCAGCAATGGCGTGATTCACGTGGTGGACACCGTCATCCTGCCCTGAGGCCTGTTGACTGAACCGGTCATCCGGTAATCTCCCCTTCACCCGGGGAAGGCGGTCGATGCCCCGCGAATCGCGGAGTGTCGCTGTCTTCCCCGGTTTAATTTTTTCCACTTGGTGCGTGCACCGGCACCTGCCCCCATAAAATTGATCCCGGAAGAATTTCCCGCTTGGAGTCTGTGATTTTCAACGTGACCGCCACTGTTGCCACCGAAACCCTGCCTCCGCCCGTCACCCGTCCACGTCCGGACCTGCGGCCGACGGGCCACCTCGCAGGCCGGCAACGTTGGGACGATCTGCTCTTCTTACACTGGCCGGTCGACCCCCGCCTCGTGCAAGCCACGCTGCCACCGGGCCTGCAGGCAGATACCTTCGAGGGCCGCGCCTTCGTCGGGATCGTGCCCTTTTCCATGCAACGGGTCCGCCCCGCCTGGCTGCCGCCGCTGCCTTGGATTTCCTGGTTCCTCGAACTGAATGTCCGCACCTATGTCCGCGACCCCGCCGGTCGCCCAAGCGTGTGGTTTTACTCCCTCGACTGCAATCAGCCGCTCGCGGTGGCCCTCGCCAAACGTTTTTTCCATCTGCCCTACAAGGACGCAAGGATGACCGCCCGGCACCAGGGTCGCTCGCTCCATTACACCTGCCAGCGCCGGGAACCGGGTGCCGCAGCGTGCACCTATGAATGGACCCCGGGAACCGCATCCCGCCCCGCCCAGCCCGGCTCGCTCGATTATTTCCTGATTGAACGCTACCGGCTTTATACCGCCGACCGGGCGGGCCATCTATTCACCGGCCAGGTTCACCATGCTCCCTACCAGCTGGACCAACCGGATCTGAAGTCCTACTCGTCGACGCCGGCCCGGATGGCGGGATTCACGCTCGACGGGCCGCCGGTCTCGGCCCTCGGAGCCAAAGCCGTGGACGTTTCCATCTACCCGCTGCAACCCGTCGGCCCCGCTTTTTCATGAGTAATCCGGTCAACCCTCCCGTCTGGCTGGTCACCGGCTGCTCCCGTGGCCTGGGCCACGCCCTCGCCGCGCGGCTGCTGGCGCACGGTCACCGGGTGGTCGCCACGGCGCGCCGTCCGGAAACCCTGGCCGGCCTGGCGGCCGCCTATCCCGGTCACTGCCGGACTCTGCCGCTGGACGTCACCGATCCGGCCCAGGTCACGTCTTCGGTCCACGCCGCCGCCGCGGCCTTCGGGCAGCTCGATGTGGTCGTCAACAACGCCGGCTACGGCCTGCTGGGCGCCCTGGAGGAAGTCTCCGAGGAACAGATCGCCCGCAATTTCGAGACCAATTTTTTCGGGGCCGTGCGGGTGATCCGGACCGCCCTGCCCATCCTGCGGGCGCAGCGCCGCGGACATTTCGTCCTGATCAGCGCTGCCGCCGCCATCGCCAACTACCCGGGCTTCTCGATCTATGGTGCGACCAAGTGGGCCCTCGAGGGCGTGGCCGAATCGCTCGCCGCCGAGGTCCGGCCCTGCGGACTCAAGGTCACCATCGTGCAACCCGGCCCGTTCCGCACCACGTTCGTCGGCCGTTCGCTGGAACACGCCGCCTCCCACCAGCCGGATTACGACCCGACGAGCGGAAAGTTCCGGCAGTTGCTGGAAAAAATGGATGGCACGCAGCCCGGTGATCCCGACCGTGCGGCTGACGCCATCATCGCCGCCGTGTCGGCGGAACGTCCGCCCCTGCGCCTGGTCCTCGGCCGCTACGCCACCGACAAGCTGCGCCGGAAACTCGCCACCGCCACCCAGGAACTTGACCTCTGGAGCCCCACCGGGCTCGCCACGGAATTTCCGAAGGAGGCCACTTGAACCGCCCGCGCAACCCTGGGTCGGCCGTCCCGCTACCCCACGGAAAGTTTGCCCGCCCATCTGTCCGCGGATAATCGTGAGCCCGCCACCATGCCCGACCAGGTTTTCTCACGCTCCGTCCGGATCGAGCGGCCCGCGGCCGAAGTCTTCGCGTGGCACGAGCAACCCGGGGCCTTCGCGAGGCTCTGCCCGCCGTGGGAGCGCGTCGAGGTGACGTCGCACGTGGGCGGCATCCGTGACGGGGCGCGGGTCTCGCTGCGCGTCAAGGTCGGCTTCCTGTGGGTCCGCTGGGAGATCGTGCACCGCGATTATGTGGCGGGACGGCAGTTCCGGGATGTGCTGCTCAGCGGACCTTTCGCCCGGTGGGAGCACCTGCATCGGGTCGAGTCCGCCGGACCGCTGGCCAGCGTGCTGACGGACGAGATCCATTACCGCCTGCCGCTCGAGCCGCTCGGCCGTTGGTTCGGGGGAGCCTTCACCCGCCGCAAGCTGGAGCGCATGTTTGCCCACCGGCACGCGGTGACCAAGGCGGCGGTTGAGCAGGAAGCAGCGCAGGCGGGACACCCCGCGAGCCCGCCGTCATGAACGAACCCATTGCCATTGTCGGCGCCGGCCTGTCCGGTCTCCTCCTTGCCCGGGAATTGGCGGCCGCCGGCCACGAGGTCATCGTGCTGGAGAAGAGCCGCGGCGTCGGTGGCCGTCTGGCGACCAAGCGCGCCGGCGCGGCCGTGTTTGACCAAGGCGCACAATTCTTCACGGCCCGCGCGGCTCCGTTTGCCGCCTTGGTCGCGGCCTGGCAGGTCCAGGGAGTGGTCGCGGCCTGGCCCGGTGCCCCGGCACCGCGACTGGTCGGCCAACCGTCCATGAACGCGCTGGGCAAGGCCCTGGCGGCGACGCTCCCGGTGCGGCGGGAATGCCGGGTCTTGTCCGCCAACCCCACAGCCGGTGTCTGGACCCTGCAGGTGGAAAACCAGCCACCGGTGCGGGCGCGGGCGCTGGCGCTCACCGCCCCCGTGCCGCAGTCCCTTGCTCTCCTCGACGCGGGCGGGGTCGTCCTGCCGCCCGCCCTCCGGACCCAGTTGGAGGCCCTGACTTACCATCCCTGCCTTGCGCTGTTGCTCACCCTCGATGGACCGAGTGCCGTCCCGGCCGAGGGCGTTGCTCCGGAGCACGGCCCGGTGCGCTGGCTGGCCGACAACACCAAGAAGGGCATTTCCCCCGGAGTGCCCGCGGCGGTGACAGTCCATCTCAACCCGGCCTTCTCCGCCACGCATTACAACACCCCCGAGGAGGAACTCCTCCGTCTGGTTTTGCCCGGGATCACCGCCTGGCTCGGCGCCGCGGTCACCGGGGCGGTCCTGCATCGTTGGAAATTCAGCGAGCCCGTGGCCACCCACCCGGATCCCTGCGTATGGCTGCCCGCGCTGGGCCTCGGATTTGCAGGTGACGCCTTCGGCGGACCGCGGGTTGAAGGAGCGGCGCTGTCCGGCCTCGCGCTTGCCGCCAAGTTCCGCGGCACACCGGCCGCGTGAGTCTCCCCCGGACGTCAGCGCCGGCGACCGGCGGGCGCTTAAATTGTGGCCGAAATAACCGCGCTGCGGGCTTGCCCGGCGCGAAGCCCGGACCGCACACTTGGTCTTTCGTGGACGACCTGCACCGCACCCTCAAAACCACCTTCGGTTACACCTCGTTCCGGCCGCTCCAGCGCGAGATCTGTGAAGCCACGCTGGCCGGGCAGGATGTGTTCGCCCTCCTGCCGACCGGTGGTGGCAAATCGCTTTGCTTCCAGTTGCCCGCCCTCGTGCGGCCCGGCCTCACCGTCGTCGTCTCGCCGCTCATCGCGCTCATGAAGGACCAGGTGGACCAGCTCGTCGCCAGTGGCGTGGCCGCAACCTTTCTCAACTCCTCGCTCGGCGCCGCCGAGTCGCGCCGCCGCCTGCGCGGCCTCCATCAGGGTGAATACAAGCTCCTCTACGCCGCGCCCGAACGGCTCATGCTGGAAGGCTGGCAGGAAAACCTAAAAAGCTGGAACGTCACCTGTCTCGCCATTGATGAGGCCCATTGCGTCTCGGAGTGGGGCCACGACTTCCGGCCCGAATTCCGCCAACTCGCCAAGCTCCGCGCCGTTCTCCCGGATGTGCCGCTCATGGCGCTCACCGCCACCGCGACTGCGCGCGTGCGCACCGACATCATCACCCATCTGAAGCTGCGCGAACCGGTGACCTTCGTCGCCAGCTTTAACCGCCCTAATCTCACCTACCGCGTCATCCCCAAAGACCAACCGCTGAAACAGGTCATCGAGTTTGTCCGCAAACGCGAATCCGAGAGCGGCATCATCTACTGCGCCAGCCGCGCCGCCACCGAGCGCGTGGCCGAGTCGCTGGCGGGCCGGGGTTTCTCCGCGCTGCCCTATCATGCCGGGCTCACCGCCGAGGAACGCTCCCGCCACCAGGAACAGTTTCTCCGCGACGACACGCGCATCATCTGTGCGACCATCGCCTTCGGCATGGGCATCAACAAGCCCAACGTCCGCTGGATCATCCACCACGATCTGCCGAAAAATATCGAGGGCTACTATCAGGAAACCGGTCGGGCTGGGCGGGACGGCCTGCCTGGCGACTGCCTCCTGCTCTTCAGCGCCGGTGACATCGCGAAGCAGACGCATTTCCTCGACGAGATCACCAATGAGCAGGAACAACAGGTCGCCCGCGCCCAGCTCCGGCAGATTGTCCATTACGCCGAGAGTGCCGGCTGCCGCCGTGCCGAACTGCTCGAGTATTTCGGCGAGAAATTCCCGCTCGATAACTGCGGCGCGTGCGACAACTGCCTCGAACCGCGCGAGACCTACGACGGCACCCTCGCCGCCCAGAAACTGCTTTCCTGCGTCTACCGCATCCGCCAGGCCACGCGTTTTGGCGTGGGCCTCAACCATATCATCGAAGTTCTGACCGGCGCCGCCACCGACAAGATTCGCCGCTGGGGCCACGATCAACTCACCACCTACGGCATCGGCCGCGAGCTCGCCCGCCCGCAATGGGCCGCCGTCGGCCGCGAACTGATGCGGCTCGGCTACCTCGCGGTCGCCGAAGGTGAATACGCCACCCTTGAGCTCACCGACGCCGGAATGTCGCTCCTGCGCACCCGCACACCTGTCACGCTCACCAAGCCGATGGATCTGCCCAAGGCCAAGCGCGCTGTGCGCCGCGAGGGCGATGTCGCCTGCGACGAAATTCTCTTCGAGCGCCTGCGCACCTTGCGCAAGAAAATCGCCGACGAACGCCGCGTGCCGGCCTACGTCATCTTCGGCGACGCCACGCTCCGCGCCATGGCCCGGACTTATCCGACGCGCCTTTCCGCGATGGAAGGCATCTTCGGGATGGGCGAAAAAAAGCGCGCCGAATTCGGTGATCTGTTTGCCGACGAGATTGCTGCGTTTCTGGAGAACAACTCCCGCCAGTCCTTCGACTGAGCGGCACGCCTCACTCTGCCCGCTTCAGCCAGACCGCCATCGGCGCAAGCCCCCGGTTATTCCACGCAAAATACGGGATGGCCGTTAACATCGTGCCGCGATCGCTAACCGCCAACGTCGTCACGCCACCGAGCAAATCCGGCTTCACCTCTGCTCTGATGACGGCATCAGGCGATACCGTCAGCGCACTCGGCGCGGCCGCGCTGTCCATGCCCTCGACGCAGTAAAGCACCGGCCCGCGCTCCAGCGCCGCGTCGCCGCGCACGGCCAAAATCGCCGCGTGCCCGTGCACCTTCCGCACGGGCATCGGCAGATCAAGCTCCACCACATCACCTGTCTGCCATTTGCGTGTGATGACGGCGAAGCCCTGCTCCAACTTCGCATTCACAGGTGACTCTCCGACCTTGAGCGTCCAGTCCGCCGGCGTGGGATCATCATAAGCGTAGAGATCGGTCGGCACCGGCCGGCCTTGCGCCCATCCCGGGATGCGCAGGCGGAGCGAAAACGTCGCCGGTTTTTCCGGCGAGATCGTGAGGCGCACACGGCCCTGCCACGGATATTCGGTTTGCTGCGTAAGTTTCACTTTCGTGCCCGCCAACGCCACCGCGCCTTCGCTCTCCGCGTAAAAATTCACATATAGCGCCGCGGCGCGCACCGCGTAGAAATAACCCGTGATCGCCGCCATGGTGCGCATCAGGTTCGGCGGACAGCAGGCGCAGCCGAACCACGGCGCGCGTCCGGCAAAACCATGGTTGTTTTTCGTCTCGCCATCATAGACGAGTGGATTCGGGTAAAAGAACCGATCCCCGGACAGCGAAGCGCCGCTGATAAAGCCATTGCAGGCCACGCGTTCCAGCACGTCCATGAATCGGGCCTCGCCGGTAAGAAGAAACATGCGGTAGTTCCACATCATGAAGGCGATCGCGGCACAGGTTTCATTGTAACCGTTGTTGGGCAGCTCGTAATCCGCGCCGTAGGCCTCGCCGTCTTGCTTCGCCCCGACGCCACCGGTGAGATACATTTTCCGGCCGGCGGCACTTTCCCAGATTTTCGCGATGGCCGTGGTGTAGCGCACGTCGCCCGTCAGCGCCGCGACATCCGCCATGCCGGCATACATGTAATTCGCCCGCACCACGTGGCCGACCGCCTCGGCTTGGTCCACCACCAGCTGATGCTGCTGGCTGTAGTCCTTCCCCCCCGGTCCGCGCGCCTCTAGAAATATCTGCGCTAGCTCGATCCAGCGCGCGTCGCCCGTCACGCGGTAAAGTTTTGCCAGTCCCATCTCGATGACCTGATGACCCGGGGCGATGCGCAGCTTGCGGTCGCCAAAATCCTGCCACAGGAGCTCCGCGCTCCGCCGGCACGCGTCGAGCAGCGTGCGCTTGCCCGTGGCCTGCCAGTGCGCGACTCCCGCCTCGTAGAGATGGCCGAGGTTGTAGATCTCGTGACTGAGCACCGGGTCGAGCAGCCAGCGCTGCGGCGCAATCCACTCATGTGCCGGTGTGTCCGGATGCATCGTCCGGAAGGTGTAGAGGTAGCCGTCGGGCTCCTGCGCCGCGATGATGCGTATGATGCACGCATCGAGTTGCCGCTCCAGCGCCGCGTCGGGCTTGATGCTGAGCGCAAAGGCGGCGCCTTCGATAACCTTGAATACATCCGAATCATCGAACGGATAGATCGTCGCCGGTTGGTTTTGAAAATCCTTCTCGCCCGCCGCCCGGCGGCGCAAGGTCTCGGCGGCGAGGTCGAAATTCTTCATCCGTCCGGTCTCCTCGCATTGCTGCAAGGCAAACGGCACGGTGACCGTGCGGTTGATTTCCTGCCGGCGGTGCCAGAACCCACCCGTCACCCGCACCGCCGTGAACGGCACCGGCTGCACGGGATAATCCCGGGCTGGTTTCGCCGGCTGGGGCGATGAGAAATTGGGACGGGCGTCGGCAGCGGAGGTCATGGGGAAAGCAGCGGCATGCTCCTCACCGCTTTTCTCGTGTCCAACCGATTCCGCGCCTTCTAGCGCAGAAAAAGCCGATACGCCGGATTTTCTGTCTCGTCCCAGTAGCGGTAACCGAGTGCCTTGAGAAATTCCGCCAGTTGCTTCGTCTCATTGGGTGGCACCTGCAAGCCGGCGAGCACCCGGCCATAATCCGCGCCGTGGTTGCGGTAGTGAAAGAGACTGATGTTCCAGTTGGGCGACATCGAGTTCAGGAAATTCATCAACGCGCCCGGTCGCTCGGGAAACTCAAAGCGAAAGAGCCGCTCATGCTCCGCCAGCGCTGACCGGCCGCCCACGAGGTGGCGGATATGCAGCTTCGCCATTTCGTCATGCGTGAGGTCGAGCGTCTTGAAACCGTGCCGGGTGAAATGCGCCGCAATCTTCCCGCTTTCCTCACGGCCGCTGGTCTGCATGCCAACGAAAATGTGCGCCTCGTCCGCCCCCGCGATGCGGTAGTTGAACTCGGTGACGTTGCGCCGGCCAATCAGCCCACAGAATTTCTTCAGGCTGCCGTATTTTTCCGGAATCGTCACTGCCAACACCGCCTCACGATGTTCCCCCACTTCCGCGCGTTCGGCGATGAATCGCAGCCGGTCGAAGTTCAGGTTCGAGCCGCAGGCCACCGCCACGAAGGTCTGCCCCCGCACGCGCTGTCGTTCGACGTAGGCCTTCACCCCCGCCACCGCCAGCGCCCCCGCCGGTTCCAGCACCGCCCGCGTGTCCTCAAACACGCCTTTCGTGGCCGCGCAAATGTCATCCGTGTCCACGAGAATCACCTCGTCCAGATACTCGCGGCAGAGCCGGAAGGTCTCCACGCCGACCTGCCGCACCGCCACGCCATCGGCGAATAATCCCACCTGCTCAAGTCGCACGCGCCGGCCCGTCTTGAGTGAATCATGCATCGCCGCCGCGTCCACCGGCTGCACACCGATGACGCGCACCTCGGGTCGCACGCGCTTGACGTAGGCCGCGATCCCCGCGGCCAGTCCGCCGCCGCCGATCGCCACGAAAATCGCGTCGAGCGGCCCTTGTTGCTGCTGGAGAACTTCCATCCCGACTGTGCCTTGCCCGGCAATCACGTCAGGATCGTCGAAGGGATGCACGAAGGTCAGTTTCGCCTTTTCACCAATCTCCACCGCGTGCGCGTAGGCCTCGTCAAACGAGTCGCCATGCAGCACGACTTCGCCACCGCGGGCTCTTACGGCGTGCACCTTCACCTGCGGCGTCGTGACGGGCATCACAACGACCGCCCGGGCGTTCAACCGTTTGGCCGCCAACGCCACCCCCTGCGCATGATTGCCCGCCGAGGCACAAATCACGCCGCGTGCCAGGGCGGCGGGTGTCAGCCGGACCATCTTGTTGTAGGCACCGCGTAACTTAAACGAGAACACGCTCTGCATGTCCTCGCGCTTTAGCAGCAGGGTGTTGTTCAGACGCGCCGAGAGGTTGGCCGCTTTCTCCAGTGGCGTTTTCCGCGCGACATCGTAGACGCGCGCCGTGAGAATTTTTTGCAGGTAATCAGTCATGCACCGGCTAAGGTTATACCCCACCTACATGGGGTGGTGCCCGGAACCCTATATCCTGTCCATATCCAAATTCCACGGATGCAAGGCCCGTCCCTGCCTGCAAGCGGCGGCGTCTCCCTTTACCTTGGCCCAACCATCACCGGACGGATGCAATTTGGCCCTGCAACCAGCGCGCCGTTTCGAGCACCGAAGGCCCGTCATGGATGAGATTTTTCCCGCGGGAAATCCCCGACTCGATCAATTGGAATTTCCAAAGCGCCTCCCAGTCACGTTCGCGTCGCCACGCGGCGACATCCAGGGGATGATCATCCTCTTCGTGAAACAGGATCACGGTTTCCGGCCGTGCGGCCACCACGCCGGGCAGGTCGAGTTTCGGATAGCCTTCCGGCAAGTGCCGCCAAAGGTTTTCTCCCCCAGCCAGCTCGATTAGATCGTGGATGAAGGTCAGGCCACCGGCCATGCGCGGGTGACGCCCGAACCAGAGCTCGGCATAGACACTTTTTCGTTGCGGCGGCGCGGCGGCACGCAAGGCCGCGATCTCCGTTTCCATCCGCGCTGTAAGTGCCAGGGCCGCGGGCATCTCAGCCATCAACGCGCCCAAGCGACGGATGTTATCGAGCAGTCCATACAGACTGTCGGCCAAGGGCAGCACATAAACCGTGCGTCCGGCGGCGGCCAATTTTCGGGCTACGCCCAATTGCACTCCGCCGGTCATGAGCACGAGATCTGGATCCAGTTGGTCTATAACGGACTCATTAATGCGCAAATAATCTCCAGCCACGGGTCGACCCGCCGGGTCCACGTAGCGCGCGCAATAATGCGACACGCCCACCACGCGGTCCGCCAGTCCCATGTCCCAGAGCGCCTCGGTGTAGCCCGCGACGAGGCAAACGACGCGTTGCGGTTTGAGGGGCAGCGCGACCAGCTGATTGAGGGCCTCGCAACGGACGGTGCGGGCGGGGTTCATGGTAATTTAAGGACGAGGCTGGAAACAAAATCGGCCTTCACTCCGAAAACGTCGTGCAACAACTCCGGGGTCAGCACGTCGTGGGGTCGGCCCACGGCTTGGAGTTTGCCCTGTGAAAGCACCACCACTTGATCGAGATAATACGCCACCCGCAGATCGTGCAGCGACATGAGCACGGTGCCGCCAGCACGCGTCAGCTCGTCCGCCAAGGCCAGCACCTTCAGCGCGTGCCGCGGGTCCAGTGGCGCCAGCGGTTCATCCCATATTTGAATGGGCGCCCCGGTCGCCAGCGCCCGGGCAAGCAGCACCCGATGACGTTCGCCGCCCGAGAGCCGGTTGACCGGCCGGTCCGCCAATGCGGTCAGATCAAAACGCACCAACGCATCCTCGACGCCTTGCTCGTCGTCGCCGTGAGCATAGCGACCCTGCGCCACCACCGAGCGCACCGTGAAGCCAAATTCGAATTGAGCTTCCTGCGGCACCCACGAGGCCACCCGACCGCGTTCCATCATCGGCACCCGGGCCAGCGGTTGATCGTTCCAAAACACTTCACCCGTGTGCGCCAAAACTCCGCCGGCAGCCTGCATCAACGTGGATTTGCCCGAACCGTTGGGGCCGACCAATCCCACCTTCTGCCCGGGACCCAGCGCGAGCGTGATCGGCTCGAGCCGGTTGGCGACCGCCACGGCCTTGAGCTGCAACGCACTCATGCCTGCCTCCTCAGCAACCACAGGAAAAACGGCCCGCCCACCAGCGCGGTGACAATCCCCAACCGCAACCCGCCCGCCGCGCGCGCGGCGAGATCACAGGCCACCACAAAGGCTGCCCCGCCCACCAGCACGAGCGGCACCAAGCGGCGATGCTCCGGCCCCACCAGCAACCGCATGATGTGCGGCACCACCAAGCCGACAAAACCCACCGCGCCTGCCACCGCCGTCGCCAAGGCCGTCAACACCGTGGAAAGTCCCAAGAGACGCCGGCGTAAGCTGACGACGTTCACGCCCAGGCTTTGGGCTTCACTCCAGCCGAGGCTAAGCAAATCCATCGCGCGACCGAGCGGCCACAACAGCACTGCCCCCAGCACAATCGGCGCAGCGATCCACACATGCTCCCATGTGCGATCTTCCAAGCCACCGAGCAGCCAGAACAGAATCTGCGCGTTGCGCTCATAGGTGATCGACGCCTGGGTCAGCACATAACTGGTGACGGCGCTCAAGAGGGCGTTGAGGGCGATGCCGGCCAGCAGCAACCGTTCGGTGCCAGCTCCCTGACGAGCGAGTAAGATGACCGCCCCCGTCGCAATCAAGGCGCCGGCCACGGCCATCAGCGGCACCAACAAAAACGAAACCGTCGCCCACCCCATGCCAATGGCGATCACCGCGCCCGCCGCACCCCCACTGCTCACGCCCAACAATCCGGGACTGGCCAGACTGTTGCGGAAATAAGCCTGCATCACCAACCCGCTGGCCGAAAGTCCCGCGCCAATGAGCATCGCTACGCATAGGCGTGGCAACCGCATCTTCCACAAAATCGTCGCGGCAAACCCATCGCGCTGCAGCAGTCCATCAAACAACTCGCGCGGCCCGAGCCGCACATCCCCCACTGCGAGCGACACCAAAGCCAGGGCTACCAGCAGTAGCACCAGCAAGGGCATCGCGACCCGATGAGACAGCAGGGGTTTCATCGTCAGTCCTGTTGAAACCGCTCCGGGTGTAACTGCCGGGCCAGTTGTTCATAGGCATGGATTCGCAGATGTGTGATGCAACTGAACGCCCACGTATCAATCAAAGCCACGCGGCGTTCACGGACCGACTCCATAAAGGCATACGGCGGCAACTTCAGATACGGCTCCAGTGCCGTCGCCACGTTCGCACCGTCGATCACCAGCTTGTCCACCGGCCACTTCAGCATGGCCTCACTGGGCGGGACGGCATGTCCCTTGAGATGACCCAACGTAGCCGCGAGATTTTCCGCCCCAGCTTGCTCGCAGATATCCTGAAACGTGGTTTCCGCGCCAGCAATCACGCCATACGTGGAAGGAGCAACCACCCGCACGGGGTTCACGCCTTGCAATCGCCGCCGCAGATTCTCCATGCGCGTCCGGCAGTCGGCAATCACGGCCTCCGCGCGTTCGTGGGCCGCCGCATCCCCCAGCGCATCGGCCAACAGGCGCAGATTCGCATAGGCATCCTCCAAGGTTTGATAGTTCTTAAAAACGATCACCTGCACCCCCGAACGGCGGACCTGCTCCACCAATTCGGCCCGACTGTAATCGCTCAACAAAACCAAGGTGGGCCGGAAACGCAGAATCGTCTCGGCATCACCAAACCCGATCGCGGGATAGGCCGCGGCCGCCTGCGCCACGCCCGAAAAAACCGGATCGCGCGACAAATGGCTCAAGGCCGCGATTTGCTCCGGCGCCGCCACCGCCAGCAACATCTCGTCGGTGCCCACGGTCTGTGAGACCACCCGCACTTCCGCCGCGGCGGCCGCCTGCAGCCAACCGCCGCCCGCGAGTAGCAGGGCGAGGAATAATTTACGTGTCATGGATTGCACAATCAAGGGAGCGCTAGAAGCGCCAGTCGAAGCCACCGTAAACCGCCAGGCCGGGAGAAGGGAAGCCATTGACCGCTTCATAGGTTTTATTGAGGGCATTCTCCACCCGGATTCGCAGGTCGAGATTTTGTTGCAACCGCCAGGCAGCGTAAACCCGCAGCAAGAGGTAGTTCTCCGCATCGATGGTGGCATAGGTCGCCGCATCCACGTCCTCGCGATCCGCGACCCAAGTCATCCCGGTGCCGAGCGTGAACTTCTGCTCAAAATCATGCCGCAAGTTCGCGCCCACCGAGTGGCGCGGACGGCGGAGGAGCCGCACGTTCGCGGTGAGATCGTCGGCCTCGAGCCAAGTGTGCGCGAATTCCAGCTGCGTCGCCTTCGTGAAGTTCAGCCGCACCGTGGTTTCCAGCCCGTGCGTCCGCGCTTTGCCCACATTGCGGACCGTGGAGGGGAAAACCATGAAGTCGTAGTTGATGAGATTGTCGAAACGCGTGTCGAACCAAGTCACCGATACCTTGCCGCGGCTGTCCGGCAAAGTGAAATCAACGCCCGTATCCCAACCCTTGGCCTCCTCGGGATCGAGATTGGGATTCCCCACGTAGAACGCATTGGTGCCATACAGATCGAGGAAGCTGGGCGAGCGGAAGGCCGTGCCGTAACTCGCACGGAATTTTAGCCGATCGGGCTGCGCCACCCAAGCCAGCGCGGCGCGACCCGTGGTCGCATTGCCGAACGTATCGTGATCGTCGTTGCGCAAGCCCAGTGTGAGATAAAGCCCGTCTCGCAGGGTGATTTCGTCCTGCACAAAAAAAGCCGCCACCGTCTGTTGTTCATCAATGTTGCCAAAGCCCGTGTTGCGCGTGGCCGCCTTTTCAGCCGTGCTGCCAAAAGTCACCCGGTGCCCTTCGCAACCGGTCCAAGTGGCCTGCGCATCGAGCACGGTGCGCTTCGTGGTGTTGTGGTCATGGGCGGCCGGATCGCCCCAAGGCGGATTCGGCAGCGGGTTATCGGCCACCAGCCGGCGGTGCTGATAGCCGAGCGTGGCGCGGATCGCCCAATCCGGCGTTGGCTCCAACTCGGTGAAGACCGTGAGCAAAGCTATGTGCTCATTGTCGGAATTGTTGGGATCGTTGGTGTAACGATCGCCGGGCGATTCATAACGCCCCTGATAGCCGCGCACCGTCGCCCCGATGCGGGCGGTGGCACTGAGATCATGGTCGAGCCGTAGCGCAAAATTGCCATGCGCAAAGGCATTGTCCGGCCGGTCATTTTCCGTGCGCCCGGCCGCCAGGGAAAAGGAATAAGCATTCGCACCTTCCCCGCCTTGTGCCGCGACCGAACCTTCGACGGTGCCGAAACTGCCGCCCTCCAGCGCCAGCGCGCCGGAGTGCGGGCCACTGCCCCGCACTTGATTGATGGCGATCACCCCTCCAAGCGCCTCGCCCCCATGCAAGGTGCTTTGCGGTCCACGCACGATTTCAACCCGTTCGTAGGCCCCGATCGAGGAGCCGCCCAACAAATTAAAATACTCGGTGTTGGCATCACTGAAACGAATCCCGTCCACGAGGAAGAGCGTGTGATTCGAATTCGAACCGCGGGTAAACAGCGAGGTCACGCCACCGGCCTGACCGGTCGTGCCCGTCGGCAGTCCCGGTTCGGTGCTGAACAGGGATAGCAGATCGTATTGCTGCCGCGCGGCGAGGTCCGCCGCGGTCACCACGCTGGCCGCGGAGGCCAGATGCGCCAGCGAAACTGGCGTGCGCGTGGCGGTAACGACGATGGTCTCAAGGTTTACCGTCGCCGCGGAATCGGCCACGGCTTGGGCGTGGCTGGACGCCATCGCCCCGGCCAGCACGATGGCTGCACTGCAAAGACCCGGAAACCGGGCCGAATGGATTTTGGTCATGGCTGTCTCTCTGCTTGGGCAAGAGCAGACACGCATGACCGTCACCGGCCGGCGCTGCCCCCACGCTTCATTTTTGCGATGAAGTTGAGCGACTCGACACATGCAAAAATTTACATGCCGGCCGCGTGAGTGTCTGGGACGGGTATTCGGACTTCACATTCCCGCCGGCATGGCCGGCTGCCGCCCCTCCGCCTTCACCGGGAGTAAACCCGATTGGCTTTCTGTGCGTCACCGCAAGATGGAGGTTTGGACTGATGTGTTACCGCAGCGCAACTGTGGCCGATTCTCACGGCCTTCCCCGCTGTCCGGACGTTGGAAAGAACGCTAACTCCGTCACCTGAGTTCAGCAGAGGGCGGCGGGCAAGGAGTTTCACTGCGCACTTCTTGGCAATTAGTGCGCACGGCCTGTTTCGCCGCCTTCGTAATTTATCAACCTCGCAAACCTTGGTCCCATTTCTTGCACCCTTGATCGCAGGGCGAGACGCATAGATCCCATGACATATCATTGAATGCTGATTTATAGATATGTTTACTTGCAATACTGGCTCCACCTTCTTTTATGAGCCGCATGTCAGCCGCCAGCTTGGACCCTGCCCATCCCTCCGAGTCGCCCTTGCCAGAGCTTTTTCGCGCGCGCATCGCCATCCTTGACGGAGCGATGGGCACGATGATCCAAGAGCGCAAGCTGACCGAGGCCGATTTCCGCGGCCCGCTCTTTATAGATCATCCCCAAGACCTGCAGGGGAACAACGACCTGCTCTCGCTTACCCGCCCGGACGTCATCGAGGAAATCCACTACGCCTATTTTGAGGCCGGAGCGGATTTAGCCACAACCAACACTTTTAGCAGCACGACCATCGCGCAGGCTGACTATCATCTCGAGGAACAGGTCGAGGCGATCAACCGCGCGGCCGCGGCCTGCGCCGTCAAGGCTGCCCGCCGTGCCGAGGCCGCGACGCCCGGCCGCCGCTGTTTCATCCTCGGCGGCATCGGCCCGACCAATCGCACCGCCTCGCTCTCGCCCGACGTCAACCGCCCCGACTTCCGCGCCATCACCTTTGACCAACTCGTCGCCGCTTATCGCCAGCAGGCCGCTGCGCTCATCGCGGGCGGCGTTGATGCCCTGCTGATTGAAACTATCTTCGACACGCTCAATGCCAAAGCCGCCCTTTTTGCCCTCGAAGACCTCTTCGAGGAAATAGGGCACCGCGTGCCCGTGCTGATTTCCGTCACCATCACCGACGCCTCCGGTCGCACGCTCTCCGGCCAGACCATCGGTGCGTTCTACCACAGCATCCGCCATGCGCGGCCGTTCTCCGTCGGCCTCAACTGCGCTCTCGGCGGCAAGCAGATGCGCCCTTACCTTGAGGAACTTTCCGACGTCGCCGAGTGCTACGTCACCTGCCATCCCAACGCCGGCCTGCCCAACGCGTTTGGCGGCTACGATGAAACTCCGGCCGACATGGCAGGTATCCTCGGCAGCTTCGCCCGCGCCGGTTTCGTCAATCTCGTCGGCGGTTGCTGCGGCTCCACCCCCGCCCACATCCGCGCCATCGCCGATGCCGTCCGCCGCCTGCCTCCTCGCGAACCCAAGCCGCACTCCCCCGCCCTCCGCCTCAGCGGCCTCGAACCGTTGGTCATCAATTAAACCGCGAAAACCCTAACTACACCCAAAGATAACACATCAATCTACGCGGATCAGACTTTCGCGTGTTTCGTGTCTTTCGTGGTGACCTTCTGTTTTGAATAACTCCGGCTCACAATTCATCGTCATCGGCGAGCGCACCAACATCACCGGTTCGCCGCGTTTCGGCAAAGCCCTCAAGGCCGCGGACTGGGACGCCTGCCTCGCCATCGCCAAACAGCAGGTCGAGAGCGGTGCCAACATCATCGACATCAACGTGGACGAAGCGCTGATCGAGGGCGAAACCACGATCGTCAAGTTCCTCAACCTCATCGCCGCTGAACCCGACATCTGCCGCGTGCCGATCATGCTCGATTCGTCGAAGTGGACCGTGCTCGAGGCCGGGCTGAAATGCCTGCAAGGCAAAGGCATCGTCAACTCCATCTCGCTCAAGGACGGCGAGGCGGAATTTCTCCGCCGCGCCAAACTCCTCATGCGCTACGGCGCCGCCGCCGTCGTCATGGCCTTCGACGAACAAGGCCAGGCCGCCAGCCGCGACGACAAAGTCCGCATCTGCACGCGCTCCTACGATTTGCTCACGCAGCGTCTCGGCTTCTCCGCCGGCGACATTATTTTCGACCCCAACATCCTCACCGTCGCGACCGGCATTGAGGAGCACAATAACTACGCGGTCGATTTCTTCGAAGCCACGGCGCTCATCAAGCAAACGCTCCCCGACGCGAAGGTCAGTGGCGGCGTCTCCAACGTGTCGTTCTCGTTCCGCGGTAACAATCCCGTGCGCGAGGCCATGCACACGATCTTCCTCTACCACGCGATCAAGGCCGGCCTCGACATGGCGATCGTCAACGCGGGCATGCTCGGCGTTTACGACGAGATCGAACCCACGCTCCGTGAACTGTCCGAGGACGTCCTCCTCAACCGCCGCCCCGACGCGACCGACCGGCTGATTGACCACGCCGAAAAACTCAAGACCGCCGCCGAAGCCGCGAAGTCAGAGGGCGAGAGCGCCCCGAAGGCCGCCGCCGAAGCTTGGCGCGAATTGCCGGTCAAAGAGAGAATGAGTCATGCTTTGGTCAAAGGCATCGACACGCACATCGTGGCCGACACCGAGGAATGTCGCCGATTATTCGCCCGGCCGCTCGAAGTGATCGAGGGTCCGCTCATGGATGGCATGCGCATCGTGGGGGATCTCTTTGGCGCGGGTAAAATGTTTCTCCCGCAGGTGGTCAAATCCGCCCGCGTGATGAAAAAGGCCGTCGCCCATCTCACGCCGTTCATGGAGGAGGAAAAGCGCCAACACATCGCCGGCGGCGGCACCGCCAAAGCCCAGGGCAAGGTCGTTCTCGCGACCGTCAAGGGTGACGTCCACGACATCGGTAAAAGCATCGTCGGCGTGGTCCTCGCGTGCAATAATTACGAGGTCATCGATCTCGGCGTGATGGTGCCCAGCACCAAAATCCTCACCACCGCTCGCGAACTGAATGCCGACATTATCGGCCTCTCCGGCCTGATCACCCCGTCGCTCGACGAGATGGTTCACGTCGCCAAGGAAATGACCCGGGAAGGCTTCACGATTCCCCTGCTCATCGGCGGTGCGACCACTTCACCCGCGCACACCGCCGTCAAGGTGGCGCCGCATTACGCGCCCGGGATCGTCCACGTGCTCGATGCCTCCCGCGTCGTCAACGTCGTCAGCGCCTTGTTGAGCGACGAACAGAAATCCGCCTACCTCGCCGCAGTTGCCGAGAAGCAGGAAACGCAGCGCACCGATTTCGCCGCCCGCCGCAGTCGCAAACCGCTGCTCCCGATCACCACCGCCCGCGCCCGCGCCCCCCAGTTTGATTGGGCGACGGTGGATATTCCGCAGCCTGAATTTCTAGGCACGCGGGTGTTTTCCACCGGTAGGGCGGGACCGCTGGGCCCGCCGAACCCAATCGCCAACGACGACGATGCAAACGGCGCGCCCAGCGGTCACGCCCTACCTTTAACGCTCGCAGAAATCGCAGCTTACATCGACTGGGGCCCTTTCTTCTCCGCGTGGGAACTCCACGGCCGCTTCCCCGACATCCTCACGGACGCCGTCGTCGGCACCGAAGCCACCAAACTCTATGCCGAAGCGCAGGCGCTGCTCAAACGCATCATCGCCGAACAACGTTTTACAGCCATGGGCGTGATCGGTTTCTGGCCGGCCAACGCCATCGGCGACGACGTGCAGATTTACGCCGACGAGAAGCGCAGCCGCGTGCTCGCGACTTTCCCCATGCTGCGCCAGCAAATGGAAAAACCCGCCGATCAGTTCAACCACTGCCTCGCCGATTTCATCGCCCCGCGAGACAGCGGACGGATCGACTACTTCGGCGGCTTCGCCGTCACCGCTGGTCACGGCGTCGAGGACTTCGTCATGGAATTCAAAAAGGCCAACGACGATTACAACGCCATCATGGTGCAAGCCCTCGGCGACCGCCTGGCCGAAGCCTTCGCGGAATTCATGCACAAAAAGGCGCGCGACTTCTGCGGCTACGGCCAAACCGAGAATCTGGAGATGAAGGATATCATCCGCGAGAAATACCGCGGCGTCCGCCCCGCCCCCGGCTACCCCGCCTGCCCCGACCATACCGCCAAACCCGTCCTCTTCGAACTCCTCAACGCGACCGCCGCGACCGGCATCCGCTTAACCGAATCCTGTGCCATG
>JAGNQV010000203.1 GCA_017988885.1 Opitutaceae bacterium
CCCGCCCAAGCAAAAGCACTCGCCCATACCGTGGAGGAAAACGTGACCTATCTCATCCAAAACTGCCGCCTCGAACCCGCAGCGGACGCAAATCTGCACGTGATCATCAACGACCTCATGGCCGGCGCCGCGCTGCTCACCACCGACGGCCAGTCCGCAGAGGGCCTCGCGAAGCTGCACTACGCGCTCAACGCGTATCCCCGCTATTTCAATCACCCAAACTGGAACCCTCTCCCCCCATCCACGCCATAATTTAGCCACTCAATCACTGCTGAACTTCCACCCACGATTCATGGCCGCCACGCAACCAATCGCATCGGCGTTATCCAGCGAACCATCCGTTCATTACAGAAAAGCCTCCGGCCCTTAGCCTTCTCCTCATCTCATGAAGTCGTTACTCAAAAAAATTCTCGTCGTTCTGTTCATCGCTTTGGTCGCGATCCAGTTCTTTCCTGCCGCGAGAAACGTCTCCACCGCCGCCCCCGGCCCCAACGATATCACCGTGATGTATCCAACGCCGCCGGCCGTTAAAGCCATCCTCGCGGAGAGCTGTTATGACTGCCATTCGGACAACACGCGCTATCCTTGGTATACGCGCATTCAACCCGTAGGCTGGTGGATGCAGCAGCACGTCACCGAGGGCCTTGACGAACTCAACTTCTCCCAGTTCGGCACCTATACACCCAAACGCGCACGCAAGAAAATGGACGAGACCATCCAGGAAACCAAGGACGGCGAGATGCCTCTCCCTTCCTATCTGATCATGCACCGCCAGGCGAAACTCACCGATCTCCAGATCCAACAGTTAGTGGATTGGGCTGCCGGCATCAAGGCGAGTATCCCCGCACCCTGAACACAGTCGGAGATGGCAGTGCCGGAATTTCCTGGCACTGAGCATCGACCTCAAAACGTTCTTCGTTTTGACCTGAGTCAAAGCCATCCTCCGACATCCCTGTTATATTCTGTCCTTCAGCGGGCAGACTTCTGTCAGACGAATCATGAATTCTTCACTCAATTGCACACTGATTTCCTTCCGCGTTCCGAAAGTCTGCATCTGGACTGGCAGGCACTTGGTGCTTACTAGGATCGCCCTGCGCTGCGGCAGCTTCCCTTTCTTCTCATGATTACTGTCGATCTCGACCTCGTCCGCAAATACGACATCTCCGCGCCGCGCTACACGTCCTACCCCACGGCCGTGGAGTTCAAGGATTACGCTGATCCGCAACCGCTGCTGGAGCATATTGACCACTCCAATCGCGACGCCTCGCTGCCGCTGTCGCTTTATTATCACCTGCCGTTTTGCGAAACACTCTGCTGGTTTTGCGGCTGCACCACCGTCATCACGCTTAACCACAAAAGCTCCGACGCCTACCTCGACTATTTGGAGAAGGAAGTCGGCCTGCTCGCACCCCGCGTCCATCCCGACCGCCTCGTCACGCAGCTCCACTACGGCGGCGGCACGCCCACCTTTTTCCAACCCAACGAGCTCAAGCGCCTCGATGCACTCACGCGCCGCTATTTCAATTTTGCGCCGAATGCCGAACTCAGCGTGGAGGTTGATCCACGCCGCTTGTCGCACGATCAGGTCATCGCCCTGCGCGAAAGCGGCTTCACCCGCGCCTCGCTCGGCGTGCAGGATTTTAACCCGAAAGTGCAGGAGGCCGTGCACCGCATCCAACCCCGCGAGCTGACCGAGCAAACCATCGCATGGCTGCGCACCGAAGGCTTCACCTCGATCAATCTCGATCTCATCTACGGCCTGCCCTACCAGACGGTGGACACTTTTCGCGACACCCTCGAACAGGTGCTCGAACTCGATCCCGACCGGCTCGCGGTCTTCAGCTACGCTCACGTGCCATGGATGAAGCCCGCGCAAAAAATTCTTGAGCGCGAATCCGCCCTGCCCACGCCCGAGACCAAGCTCGCGATGCTCAAACTCATCACCGAGACCCTCACCAGCCGGGGCTACGTTTACATCGGCATGGACCATTTCGCCAAGCATACCGACGAGCTCGCTGTCGCGCAGCGCGCCCGCACCCTCCAGCGCAATTTCCAAGGTTACAGCACACGCGCCGGAGCGGAAATTCTCGCCTTCGGCCTCTCCGCGATTTCGCAGACCCCGTATAGCTACCGGCAAAACCACAAGACGCTCACCGGCTACTACGCAACGCTCGACCGCAACGTGCTGCCCGTCGTGCGCGGCCGCGAACTCACAGAGGAAGACCACCGCCGCCGCGAAATCATCATGCGCCTGATGTGCCACCTGTCGCTCGATTTCGCCGCGCTCACGCGCGAGTTCGGTTTCGACTTCACCACGCGCTACGCCACGGAAATCGCCCGGCTGCAACCGCTCGCGCAGGACGGGCTGATCGCCTTGACGCCCCTCGGCTTCGACGTCACCGACCTCGGTCGCCTCTTCCTGCGGAACATCGCCGTGTGCTTCGACGCCTACCACTCCGTCGAATCAAAACGTCATTCCCGCACCGTGTAGCTTGGTTGCGGGTTAGTGTGGAAAATAAATTGGTGGATGGGCGCGGCCCTGCGCCCGTCAGAACGCGCCGCGACATTGCGCGCCCGGTTCAACCGCATGGCATCGCTTTATACCAATCGCCTTTTGCTATTGCCACTTGGGTAGACCCGCAGGTCCCACTGCGCGTCGAACCGGCCACACCGGCACAGGGACGTGCCGATCCACCTCAAACCCCCAGCACTCGTTCAAAGGAGCAAATCCAACGGGCGGTTGATATTACATTCCTGATTCGCTTGCTGCCGATTTCTTTGCGGCATCGAACATCGCCTGGATCACCCGCTGGCGGTTCTCCTCTTCGCGTTCCTTCAAACGCTGCTCCACTGGCACGGCAAAGACCGAGCCTGTGAGCACACAACCACGCCGACCCGGCACACAGTCGGTCTTCAACAAGCGACAGGCATCATGGTCGGGATCAAAGTGAGGGCAGGAAAAACTCATGGCTCACGGAGTGAAACGAAAGCCGTGTTGCGCTTCGTAGGAAAGCACCTGAATGCGCCGCGACTCGGCCTTGATTTCTTCTGTCCACGTGTGCGGTTGGCCGGCTGGATCCGCCGTCGTCACGACTTCGATGGTGATGCGGTGCGCCCCAGGCGCCAGCGGCACGCGCAGTTCACCCACGGAGACGCCATCGGACTTGAGGCCCTTGGGCTGGTAAACATGCTCCTGCACCCGGCCGTCAACTCCGAGTCGCACGGTCACGGGCACGCGGGTGCGCTCCGCTGGGAGCGCAGTGCGCATGTGCACCGGCCGGGTATCGTGCGCTGGGTCCGGCAACGCGACGGCCGCCCCCGAGACCCAGTCGCCCGCGACCCGGAAGGAAAAGACAAACTCCGCCGTCGCCGGTGCCGGATTTCGAAACGGCGCATCGCTCACCCAGAGCACCGCCGCCATCGCCACGAAGGCGAGCAACAGCCCCACCATCATTCCTCCGAAACGACCGCCTTGGGATTTTTTCGGCACCGGTTCCAGCGCGAGTAGCCGCTGCGCCGCCACGCCCACCAGTTGCGGCCGCAACACATCGAAATTAACCAACGCCACTTTGCGCGGATCAGCCCGGTTGGGCCGAAATTCCGGTTCACGCGTGCCATCGAGCCGCGCCCCCAACCATTCGCTGCCCTCTTTACAAAATGCCTCGCTCGACCCACAGCCGATGATCAACACCGCCGCCGCACCTTTGCTGATCAGCCGCTCAATCATCTTCGGCTCAATCCAGCCCGAGCACGGAATCGGGCGCACGGTGTAACCCGGCAGCCGCGTCCGCCACGCGGCTTCATCGAACATTTCCCAACCGCCGTCGGACTGCGCACAGACAAAAGCCAGGGCCGGGGCTTCGCCACCCGCCACGGCCTTTTGCACCAATGCTTCCAAGTCGCGGATAACCTTCAGTGCATCAAACCACGACATGCCGATCGCCTGCGTATCGCACGCTCCCGAGCAGACCCCGCAACCGATGCAACGCGTGGGATCGATCTGTGCCTGAGAGGGAAAAGGCTTCCCGTCGGTGCGCGGCACCATCGTGATCGCACCAAACGGACAGTCGTGTGAACACAGCGTGCAGGAGAAGCACCGCGCGGTGTTGACCGTCGCTTGAAAAGTCGCGCGCGGCCGGCGGCGCGCCAGCCACCAGGGCACCGTCATCAACCCCGCCGCCGCCAAAGCCGTCGTCAGCCAGATGCCGCCGCCCGACAGCCGCGCCGTGATTTCCAACGGCCAGAGATACCACCAGTCCATGGTCATCCGGGCCGGTTTTACCGCCATCTGCGCCACCGCCGCATTGGTCGCCGGATAAACCAGCGCCGCTACGATCACCGCCCCGATTAGCCAGGCCGTGAGCCGCCAGTCGGGCAGTAATTTCGTGCGACTCAGCCGGGCCAGATGCACGCACAACCCGCCGGCAATCCCGAGCGGCAGCACCATGTGCAAAAAGAATACCACGAAAAACAGCAGCGACGGCACGGTCGCATCGGTCGCAAACAACCGCAGCATCGGTTCGCCGAAGATCGGCAGCACGTCCACCCCTCGAATCGTGTCCGCGGCGAGCAATTGCGCCCGCACATCCCACACCAACCAATAACCCGTCCACCCGATGAACCAAACCAACCCGAGCAGTGCGATGCCGCTCGCCCACGCCAACCAGCGTGCATCGGCGAACTTCCGCGCCAGAAACATCCGCAGCGCATGCGTCAGCAACAGCAGCATCAGCAGATCCGCCGAATAGCGGTGCACACTGCGCATCAGGCCGCCCAATGAACGCCCACCGAGACCGGCCAGCGATTCCCATGCGGTTTGCACGCTTGGCGAATACCAGATCAGGAGAAACACGCCCGACGCCGTCGCCAGCAGCAACATGACGTTGGCCGCGGCCCCCAGATGCGCGAGCGGGTTGACCTCGCGCGGCAACCATCGCTCCA
>JAGNQV010000204.1 GCA_017988885.1 Opitutaceae bacterium
TGGCACGGCACCCGCCGCGAGGCCCGCATCAAGGGCGACATTGTTTACGAGCACGTCTCGTTCTATTATCCTTCCGCCCCCGACAAGATCGTCGTCCGGGAACTTAACCTCTCGATCAAACCCGGCGAGCACATCGCCTTTGTCGGTCCGTCCGGCTCCGGCAAGAGCACCTTGGCGAATCTCCTGCTCGGCCTCTACGCGCCCAGTTCCGGCCGCATCCTCATCGATGGGGTGCCGCAATCCGAGTGGAACATGCGCTGGATCCGCCGCCAGCTCGCCGTCGTCATGCAGGACAGCATCCTGCTCTCCGGTTCCGTCTACGACAACATCCGCTTCGCCAAGGCCGACGCGACCACGGCCGAGATTCACGCCGCCGCCCGCCAGGCCAATGCGGAAGAATTCATCCTCAAGATGCCCGAGGGTTACCAAACCTTGGTCGGCGAACGCGGCGTCGCCCTTTCCGGCGGTCAGCGCCAGCGCATCGCCATCGCCCGCTCCATCCTCCGCAATCCCCCGGTGCTCATCCTCGACGAGGCTACCTCCGCCCTCGACTACGAAAGCGAGCGCCTCATCCAGGAAGCCTTGGACCGTCTCTCCGAGGGCCGCACGGTGATCACCATCGCCCACCGCCTCAGCACCATCAAGAATGCCGACCGCATCATCGTCCTGCGGGACGGCGTCATCGTCGAAGAAGGCAATTTCAAGGAACTTGATGCGAAAAAAGGCGTCTTCGCCCAGTTGATCGCCGCCCAGTCCTCCGGCTCCGAGTTTATCAAGGCTTGAGCCGGAGCCCGTCCTGCGGAAATATTTTCCCAACCTCCTTTTTCCCTTCAACTCCTCTCCCTATGAAACGCCTCCTTCTCGCCTTTGTTCTGACCGGCACCTTCGCCTTCGCCGAAGCCTCCTTCCCCGGCATCAAGGGCATCATGTCGTCGGATGATTTTCGCCGCGCCGGGCTCGACCAGCTCACACCCGATCAGCTCAGTGCGATTGATAGCGCCATTCTGCGCTATTACACCGGTTCGCTGAAGACCGAGGTTAACCTCCAGGCCAACCAGATTGCCCAACAAATGCGGGAGGAAGACCGGAAGAGCTCGTTTCTCAACCGCTTCGGCCTGCCCGATTTTAGCCAGGAATGGAAGAATGAGACGGTCCTGAAGGGTCGCGTCACCGGCTGGGTCGGCGGCAACAGCTTCAAGCTCGACAACGGTCAGGTCTGGGAAGGCGTGGAGCCGATTCCTTTCGAGCTCGTCAACCGCGAGATCGCCATCGAGCCCCGCCCGGGCGGTCATTTCTCACTGACGGTCGAGGGCAAGAACACCACGGTCCGCATCGTGCGGGTGAAGTGATCGGTAAAAATCGTTCTCGTTCTCGTAATCGTTCTCCTTCGTCAGGCAACCGGCACACGGTTACGAGCATAGTTGGTTTACCCCCATGCTCACCCTCGCGCATGACGCGCTGACCGTCACCCTGCTCGACCCGGGCGCCGCCGCGGATCGCCCGCGGCTCGGCACCCGTTATTGCTGGGGCGGCTACATCTGGCAGGTCACCGATGCGCAAGCCGGTCCGCTGGTTACCGGCCCCGAGTGGCCCGAGACCAATCCCCTGCCTTTCAACGGCCAAGGCCTCCCCGAGTCCTTCCGCCATGCCGAGTTCGGCACTGGACGGCCGCTTTTACTGGAAAACGGCCGCGGCTTCATCATCGGGATCGGCGAAGTCGCACCCGACGCGTCGGGCGCGCTTGCCGTCACCCAACCCTGTCCATGGACGCTCACCCGCAGTGCCGACGCCATTGATTTTTGCACGGCGCAGTCCGGCCTCGGCTATGGCTGCCAACTCACCCGCCGCATCGCTCTGGCCGGCCGCACGCTCAGCTCCACCACCTCCCTCACCAACACCGGCGATCGCCCCCTCCCGCTGCATTGGTTCGCGCACCCTTTCTTCGCGCTGACCGATCGCCTCCTCACTTGCGGTCTGCCCGCCAACTGGGGCATGGCAGAGAACATCGGCTACGCCTTCGCCGCGCCACACCGCCTCGCCTTCAAACGCCGCTTCCTGCACAAGGACGACGGTCATTTCGAAAAACTGCTCATCGGTGAAAATACGCCGCTGCACGCCGCGCTCTCGCACCCGCAGCTCGCTGGGATTGTTTTCTCCACCGATTTCACGCCCGACCTGTGTCCGGTCTGGGGCAACAGCAACACCTGGTCGATCGAGCCCTACATCCAGTCCGAGCTCGCTCCCGGCGCGACGCGGGCGTGGACCCTGCGCTACGAGTTCGGTCCGGTGGTTTGATTGCTCCCGGAATCACGCCGGACAAGGCGGCGGCCCCAGGTCCGTCACGTCCACCTGCACGCCGCCCTGCATCGCGGACTCATGCGCGGCCAGCCCCGGTGTGAGATAGCGGGCCGCTGCCCAGACGTTGACCGGCGGTTGTTCACCGCTCACGCAAGCGCGCACGAAGTCGTCCACGAGAAATTGGTGCGATCCCTTGTGCTCGTTGCCGAGCGCCGCGAACTCGCGGGGTAATCGATCAACCGGCTGCACCAACGCCGTGCCGCCATGCCGCCCGGGATTGATTCTTAGCTGTTCGTCGAGCCGCGTCGTCTGGGCAAAATCTTTGCCGATCAGCACGGCCCCGGCCTGCGTATATTCGAATCCGGCCTCGGTGCCATACACGCTCATCAGTTCCCCGCCCGGGTGGCCCACGCGGCGGAATTCGTTGATGCGGCTCACCGAGCCATCGCTCATGGCAAACAATGCCGTTTCGTTGCTGTAGGGATTCTGATCCCGATTGACCCGGGGGTCGTAAATGCCGTCCGCATGCCGGTCTTTCCAACCCAGGCAGGCCGCTTTCGTCATGTGCGCGCCCAGCAGGCTGACCACCTGGCTGATCGTATGCGAGGGGTAGTGCATCGGCGGCGAACCGGCCAGTTCAAGGAATCGGTCACCGGCGCGCGCCTTGATCTGCGCATAAGTGTTCACGATGTCCCAGTCATGGTAATAGGACGCCTCGGTGTAAGTAACGTGTCCGAAGCCACCGCGCCGGTGCAGTTCGCGGCAGTAGATGACATGCGGATAATAATAACTCGTCTCCCCCATCATGTAGATGCGGCCCGTGGCCTCAACCGCGCGGATGACACTGCGGATCTCGTCCAGGGTCAGACCCACCGGCACCGCGGAATACACGTGTTTGCCGGCGTGCAAAGCCTGCACCGCCTGTGGCGCGTGCAGCCAATGCTGCGTCATGATGGCCACAGCATCGACCTCGGCATTGAGCGCCGCTTCCAGCGAAGGAAAAGTTCGTGTAACGCCAAACTTTTCCGCCGCCGCCCTGAGCTTCGTCGCATCCAAATCGCAGAGCATCAACTCGCGCACCAGCGGATGGGCCTTGAACAAGGGGATAAAATATTGGGCAAATTGACCGACCCCCACCAGTGCGAGTTTTATGCTCACGCGGATTTAGTTGAGTTTTCTGGCCGCAGCCTCGATCGCCGTGCGCATTGCGGCCACGTTGCGAATGACATTTTCGTCGTCGCCCAGCTTCTTCGGATCGCGGAAGTTTTCCAGCAACGTCGCCACTTCCGGCGGCAGTTTGCCGCCGTTAGCCGTGCGCAGGACCTGCAGTTTTTCCCATTCTTCAATGCCGTCGCGCAGCATTTCCCAGTGCACCGAACTGCGCGGCCCCGGATAGACCAAAAACTCGTCACCGGGCGGCAGGTCGCGCCGCCACGGATGGCAGGAATATAGGGTTTCCACGAGCGGGTTCTCCGGCCAAGTCGTGAACGCCCAGCGCGCCATGCCGTCATAGCCGTTCACCGCGGTGTAGTAACCAATCCACACCGCTTCGGCGGGCGGGCTGTTGACGAAGGTGTTCGGCCGTTTCGGATCGAGACACACATAGAAGGTCGTGATGCGCCCCTCGGCTTTGCGTGTGGCGATGTCGCGCAGCAGGTCGTCGCTGGCGTGATCGAGAATGATCGTGAAATCCGCCAGATCGAGCCCAGTGTAGTGCGATGGTTCGTGGTTGCCCGCGAGCGCGGCCTTGAGGCGCGGGGCGTTGGTGCGAATCACCTCCATCATCGACTTCATCATCGCCGCCGGCGCCTCGTCCACCCCCAGTCGCGTGCGCTCCAGCCAGCCCTTCATCTCGAGGTGCTTTTCAAAATCCTTCAAAAATGGGCCCCAGTAGTCGGCAAATTCGGGCGAACCGGGTTCGCACATGGCTGAGCGGGTGTCGCCGGTCGCGCCGTCGGTGTATTCCATGCGACCGGACCAGGTGAGCATCGAGTAACAGTTGATCTGCGCGCTGATGCCGCAGCTCATCGCCAGCTCCACGTAGCGATCAAAAAGCGTGTAATCGAATTTCCACGAACCGTCGGGCTGCTTCACATGCTCCACCATCGAACCATAGTCGTCGTAGTCCCGGCTGCCCCAAGGCCGCGGCGTGATCGTGGTCGTAATCACTTTTTGTCCCGCCTGTGCGAGTTCGCGCAGATACGGCCGCATCACGGCAAAATGCTCGTCACTCCACGGCTTCACGCCGTGCACGCGTGCGATCGACCACGGGTGCTGCCAGATATCGAGATGAAATGCCCAATCCGCCGGCGCCGGCAGCGTCGCAGGCAGCACTTCGAGCGTGAGCGGAAACACTTTCGGCTCCGTTCCATCGGCGCGCAGCGTGAGCGTGCCCGTATAGGTGCCGGGCATGGCGTCGCGCGGCGTCTCCACCGTCAGCCACACCGCGCGATAAGAACCCGCACGCATCTCCACGCGCGTCGCATCGTCCAGCACGTCACCCACCGCTTCGCCGTCAGCAAGGACGTGGCGCACGAATCGCGTCTGCACGGCCGTCGCTGGTAATGCCCGCCCGCTGCTGTCGCTCAGGGTTGCCTCCGCGCGCAATCCGGTGCGCGGCGCCAATGTCCACACGACAAA
>JAGNQV010000205.1 GCA_017988885.1 Opitutaceae bacterium
ACAACAAAAAGGCCGGCGCCAATTCGCCCGGCGGAAACCCAAACGCCGTGTTAAACCACGGACTGCGCGCCAGCCAGGCGATGAGCGCAAATCCGCCCAGTTGCGTTGCCGCCGAAACCGCCAGCATTTTGGGGATGTGGCCCCGCCGGTAATGCCCGATCTCATGGGCCAGCACCGCCTCGAGTTCTTCCGCCGACAACTGGTTGATCAGGGTATCAAAAAGCACAATGCGGCGAAACCGCCCAAACCCCGTGAAGAAGGCATTGGAATGCGCCGAGCGTTTCGAACCGTCCATGACCTGGATGGCCTGGGCGCGAAACCCCGTGCGATCACCCAAGGCCAGCAATCGCGTGCGCAAGTCCCCTTCCGGCAGTGGCGTGAGCTTGTTGAACAGGGGCAGGATGAGCTTCGGGTAAAGCACCAGCATCAGGAGCTGAAACCCAAAGAAGAGCGCAAAGCCCCACGCCCACCACAGCGGACCCACCCAACGCACGAGCGAAAGCAGCAGCCAGAGCAGCGGGTAGCCAATCGCCAGCGTGAGGAGCAGACCCTTGAGTTTGTCGCTCAGCCAGAGCTTGGGCGTGCTTTTGTTGAAACCGAATTTTGCCTCCAGCCGGAATTGCGCCCACCAGTCAAAGGGCAGGCTGGGCATCGAAAGCAAAACGCCGGCCGCCAGAATGAAGAGCGCGTCATCCCAAACCGCTTCGGGACCACCCCAGACGGCAAATTCCTCAAATAACGCGGGCAGCACCCCGCCAAAGATGACCAGCGCCAGCACCAGCGCGTCAAAAATCTCGGCGAGCGTGCCGAAACTCGATTTCTCCAAAGTGTAGGCGACCGACTTGCGATAAGTCGGCTGGTCCATGATGGCCGCCACGGCGGGCGGGGGCGTCGCCGCGTGGCGTCGCACTTCCGCGCGATTCAGGCCGGCCAACACCAATTCACCCGCCAAACGCAAAGTCATCAGCAACGCCGTGACCCAAAGCACAATACTCATCCGGCCAGTCCATGCAAAACCTCCGCCGCCGCGAGTTTAAAGATTGTTTGAAATACCCCCGGCGCCACCCATGTTGACGCCGTGGAAGCCAAAGACGCCAAACCCTCCTTCGAATCCGCCCTCACCAAGCTCGAATCCATCGTCGAATCGATGGAATCGGGCGACGTGCCTCTTGCCGATTTGTTGGCCAAGTTCGAGGAGGGCACCAAATTACTCAAAGTTTGCGAGACCCGGCTCAAGGAGGCCGAACTCAAGATTGAGCAACTCAAGAAACAAAAGGATGGCGTTGCCTTCGCCAAATTCGAAACCGACCGGGAAGCTTGAGCCTGTCGCCTGCGTCCACCCTGATGAACGAATCCGCCGCCTCCACCCGCCTGCTCGATACCCTGCGCAGTCCCGCCGACCTCAAGGCCCTCGCACCCGAACAGCTGCCACAACTCGCCCAAGAGATCCGCGATGAACTCATCGCCGTAACGGCCAAAAACGGCGGCCACATCGGCCCCAATCTGGGCGTGGTTGAGCTCAGCTTGGCCCTGCACCGCGCCTTCAGCACGCCCGAAGACCAGATTGTCTTCGATGTCGCCCACCAAGGCTACGTGCATAAATTGCTCACCGGCCGCGGCGGCGAGTTCTTTCGCAAACTGCGCCAGAGCGACGGCGCCAGCGGCTTTCTCTACCGCAGCGAAAGCGTCCACGATGCCTTTGGCGCGGGTCACGCCGGCACCGCGCTTTCCGCCGCCCTCGGCATGGCCACCGCCCGCGACCTCAAGGGCACGGCCGAACATGTCGTGGCGGTCTGCGGCGACGCCGCCTTCACCTGCGGCATCACCCTGGAAGCCCTCAACAACATCGTTTCCTCGACCCAGCGGCTCATTGTCATCCTCAACGACAACGAGTGGTCCATCGCCAAAAACGTCGGGGCCATTTCCGCCTACCTCAACCGCCTCAGCACGAGTCCGACTTACAACAAGCTGCATCACGACGTGGAAAAGTTCTTCAAGAGCTTTCCCACCGGCGTGGAGATGAATCGCGTTTATCATAAATGGAAGCGCGAGACGAAGGACTTCTTCGTCGAGTCTTCCCTCTTCGAAAAATTCGGCCTGCGTTATCTCGGCCCGGTCGATGGCCACAACCTCGACGCCCTCGCCAAGAATCTCGAATTCGCAAAACACTGCGATGTGCCGGTGCTCATCCACGTCCTCACCAAAAAGGGCAAGGGACTCGGCGCCGCGGTGAATTTCCCCGAAAAATTTCACGGCGCCACTCCGTTCGATCCCGCCACCGGCGAAAATAAAAAACCGGCAACGGGCACCCCGCCGAATTATCAGGATGTCTTCGGCCAGGCCTTGGTCCGTTTTGCGCAAGCCGACCCAAACATCGTCGGCATCACCGGTGCCATGCCGAGCGGCACCGGCCTCAGCCATCTGGCCGCCGCGGTGCCGGGCCAGTTTTTCGACGTCGGCATCGCCGAGGAACATGCGACCATCTTTGCCGCCGGCCTGGCGACCAAGGGCATCCGCCCCGTGGTGGCGATCTACTCCACGTTTTTGCAGCGCGCCTACGACCCCATTATCCACGACGTCTGCCTGCAAAATCTGCCGGTCATGTTCTGCATGGATCGCGCCGGCCTGTCGCCCAACGACGGCCCCACCCACCACGGTCTGTTTGATTTGGCCTATCTGCGCTGCGTGCCGAATGCGGTGGTGATGCAACCCAAGGATGAGGCCGAACTCGTGGACATGATGCAGACCAGCCTCCAACATAATGGTCCGACCTTTATCCGTTATCCCCGGGGTGCCGGCCGCGGCGTCCCGCTGAAACCTGAGCCGACCACCCTGCCCATCGGACACGCCGAAGTGATTCGGGAAGGCTCAAACATCATGATCTGGGCTTTGGGCGGGATGGTGCATGACGCCCTTCAAATCGCCGACCGCCTCGCGGCGGAGGAAAACCTTTCCGTCGGCGTGGTGAACGCCCGTTTCGTCAAACCGCTCGATCGCGCCCTGCTGCTCAGCCAGGCCGCCTGCACCCCGCTGTTGGTAACGATGGAAGACCATGTGCTCGCCGGCGGTTTCGGCAGCGCCGTCCTTGAGACGTTGCAAGAAGCCAACTGCCCCACCGCCGTGGAGCGCATCGGTTGGCCGGACAAGTTTGTCGAACACGGTTCCAGCGTGGAAATCCTGCGCGCAGCTCACGGATTGTCGCATGACGACATGCACCGCCGCGTCCTTGACCGCTGGCGCAACCTGCAGGCCAAGTCCGTCACGGCCGAGGTGTGAGGCATTGTCAGGGAAGCAGCCGCCCTGGGAGCGCGGGCGGCTCGCCCGCATAATCCCGTGCGGGCCAGCGCCCGCGCTCCCAGTCAAAAATGCCGCGCCCCCGATTGAGGACACGGCACGAATTAAGAACTGTTAGCCAAGACTCAACTCACGGCTTGGCCGCGTCAGTCTTCGGGGCTTCGTCTGTCTTCTCGCTCTTCGGTGCGTCACCGGCGCAGCAGCACGGCTTGTCCTTGCCGCATTCCTTGCCGTCTTTGTCTTTTTTGCAGGTGCAGCACTGCTTGGTGTCCGTGTCTTTGCATTCAGCTTTGTCGCCTGCCTGGACCAGCGCGGTGGACAAGGCACCGGCGAAAACCAGCGTGAGCAGTAACTTGAGGGATTTCATGAGTAAGGTTGGAGACGGATTGGGTTAGACTAACGGCTGACGATGAACATGCCCTCCTTCGCCGAGACTACGGAGGGCAAATTTCTTTCACTTCTTGAAAAAAATTTGGTGCGGGCGGCGGGAATCGAACCCGCCTCTCATGCTTGGGAAGCACACATAATACCGATATACTACGCCCGCAAAGAACCGTCCTGAAACAAATGGATTCCCGCGCCGCCGCAATCACGAATAGCGCCGCCGGCCATCCAACGCGCTTTTCAACGTGACCGAATCCGCATAAAGCACACCGCCTCCGCTGGGCAGGCCAAACCCAATCCGGCTGAGGCTCACCTCCGCGCCGGCCGGCAGATGTTCCGTCAAGTAATGGCAGGTCGCCTCGCCTTCCACATCGTTGGAAAGCGCCAGAATCAACTCCTTGATCTCACCCGCCGTGATGCGCCGCAGCAGCGCGGCCAGGTTCAAGTCCTCCGGACCGACACCTTGGATGGGCGAAAGCTTGCCATGCAGCACGTGATAGCCGCCGCGGTAGGCGCCGCTGCGCTCCAAAGCCACGAGGTCCGGCACATGCTCCACCACGCAGACGATGGTCTGATCCCGCCGCTCATCGGCACAGATCGCGCACGCCGGCCCTTCCGCCAGATTGCCGCACTTTTCGCAACGCCGCACCGACTGGGCGGCTTCTTCCAGCGCCGCCACCAGCGACGGCAGTTGCGCAGGTTTTTCCACCAACAGATGCAGCGCGATGCGTTCGGACGAACGGTAACCCAGCCCTGGAAGCTGCTTCAGGTGCTTTTGCAGTTTCTCGAACGCCGGCGTCATCGCTGGGCAGAATCAAGCGTCACAGCTCGCGAACCGAGCCGGCTCAAAACATCCCCGGCACTTGGAAAGCCGAGGTGACCTTCTGCATTTCGGTGTCGTTGTATTCCTTCGCCTGCTTCGCCGCGTCTTGCATTGCCACGAGCAGCGTATCCGAGACGAGCTTGGCGTCCTCTTTCAAAAATTCCGGATCCAGGTTTAGCGCGAGGAACTTGCCCGCGCCGCTGATCTTGATTTTGACCGCGCCGCCACCGCTGGTGACGTCGATTTCCTTGGCCTCGAGCTGCGCTTGGAGCGACTCGATGCCACGCTGCATTTTCTGGGCTTGTTTGAGAAGTTTGCCTACGCCGGCCATAAAGAGAGTGGGTTAATGTTACGGAGGTGAGAGTTGAAAGAGGGCGAAACTGCTAACGCGACAACAAATTTTCATAGCCCTCACGGAAACTGGGGAAAGC
>JAGNQV010000206.1 GCA_017988885.1 Opitutaceae bacterium
GCTTGACGCGCAGAGGGACCTGCGCGGCCACCGTGATTCGTGGATTGAGTTGATCTCTCCGGCCTTAATAGTGGCACGCATACCCATGGCTGCTTCTTCCTCCCCCAAAGTCGAACCGTTCATTGCCCCGGAAACCGAGATGCGCGAGTTCACGGTGCGGGCCGTGCTCACCGGCGCGATCCTCGGCCTGATTTTCGGCGCCTCGTCGCTTTATCTCGTGCTCAAGGTCGGCCTCACCGTCAGCGCTTCGATTCCCGTGGCGGTCATCTCGCTCGCGATGTTCCGCGGGTGGTCGAAGGTCGGCGGGCGCGATGCGACGATTCTGGAAAATAACATCACGCAGACCGCGGGTTCGGCGGGCGAATCGCTCGCCTTCGGTATCGGCGTCACGATGCCGGCGATTTTGATCCTCGGCTTCGACTTGGAGCTGACGCGCGTGATGCTGGTGGCGATGCTGGGCGGTCTGCTGGGCATCCTGATGATGATTCCGCTGCGCAAAGCGCTTATCGTAAAGGAGCATGGCGTCCTGAAATATCCCGAAGGAACGGCGTGCGCGGCAGTGCTCAAGGCCGGAGCCAACGACGCTGATCGAGCGGCGGCCTCGCCGGCGGCGCAGGCGGAAATGAAAGCGGCGGCCGCCGCCGGGTTGGGCGCTTCGCCGGGTGCGAAGGTGATTTTCACGGGCTTCGGTCTCGGCCTGCTCTACAAGACGCTGAACGTTGCGTTCAAGGGCTGGCGGGATGTGCCGGAGAAGATTTTCGGGGCGCCGTTCAAGGCGGGCTCGGTCAGTGTCGAGGTTTCGCCCGAGCTGCTGGGCGTCGGTTACATCATCGGGCCGCGCATCGCGGCGATCATGTGCGGGGGCGGCGTGCTGAGTTATTTGCTGCTGATTCCGCTGATAAAATTTTTCGGCGAAGGTAGCACCGTGCCGCTGGCACCCGGCACGATCCCGATTGCCGACATGAGTCCCGGCCAGATTCGCGGCGCTTACATTCTCTACATCGGCGCTGGGGCCGTGGCGGCGGGCGGCATCATCAGCTTGTTTCAATCCCTGCCCACCATCTGGCACGGGCTGCGGGCTGGGCTGAAAGATTTGGGCTGGTCGAAGCGTGATGCCACCACGACCGATGCGACGCCACGCACCGAGCGGGACCTTTCGATGAAATTCGTGGCGATTGGCATCATCGCGATCATCGCCGTGGTGATGCTCGCGCCCGCGCTGCACATGAACCTGCTGGGGGCGCTGCTCATTGTGATCTTCGGTTTCCTCTTTGTGACGGTTTCATCGCGGCTCACGGGTGAAATCGGTTCCTCGTCGAATCCCATCTCGGGCATGACCGTGGCGACACTGCTGTTTACCTGTCTCGTGTTTCTCCTCGTGGGCTGGACGGGCGGCACCTACTACGTGACGGCACTTTCGGTCGGTGCGATTGTTTGCATCGCGGCCTCCAACGGCGGCACGACCTCGCAGGACCTGAAGACCGGGCATCTCCTCGGGGCCACGCCACAGTATCAACAAATCGCGATTCTTGCGGGCGCGCTGCTTTCCGCCCTGCTGCTCGGCCCCATTTTGCTCAAGCTCAACGATGCGGCGACGGTCTATGTCCCCGCGGCCCAGGTGGCGCCGGCGGGTTTGCACACTGATGCCAGTAAATTGTCCAAACAAGAGTCACTGCAGGGACCGCAGGCCCGGGACGATGCTAACAGCTATCTGGTGTGGCAGAAAACGGATGAGGTCGGCGGTCCGTCCGGACGTTATTTTGTGAATCACGCCGGGGACGCGGTGTGGCTGGTGGATCCCGGCATCAACGGCATTCACGATACGCGGCCCGACGGCACGACGGTGCGCAAGTTTGATGCGCCGAAGGCCACGCTGATGTCCTATATCATCAAGGGCATTCTCGACCGGAAGCTGCCGTGGGCGCTGGTCCTGCTGGGTGTGATGATCGCGGTCGTCTTGCAAATGTCCTTCGTGCCGGCGCTCGCCTTTGCGGTCGGCGTGTATCTGCCGCTGTCGTCGTCGTCGCCGATTTTCTTCGGCGGCCTCGTGCGCTGGATCGTGGACCGCCACGGCCGCAAAAAGGCGGAGCGGGCACATCTGACCGAGGCGCAGCACATCGAGGAAAGCGACAAGAGTCCCGGCGTGTTGCTGGCGTCCGGTTATATCGCCGGCGGTGCGATTGCGGGTATCATCATCGCGTTTCTCGCGGGCGTGCTCGACCGGTTTGATGCCGCGCTCTTCACTTGGTCCACGGCGCACAATCCCTTTTTTAACGGTCCCTATGCCGACGCGCTATCACTCATTCCGTTCGTCGGCATCATGGTGTTCCTCTATTATGTCGGACGCGAGAAGTGGCTGACGCCAAGGCGGAAGGTCTGAGCCTATCCGAAAATCCATGATCTGGTAGGGGCGGTTATCCTTAACCGCCCGAGCGGGCGACGAAACCCAAGGGCCGTTAAGGATAACGGCCCCTACCGCCTCTCCGTCCAAGTGCACCGGGGTTATTCGGATAGGCTCTTACGAAGATTTCTCCCCGTCTCATTCCTCGCCGTCGAAGTAGTCGGTCTCGGTCAGCCGGAAATATTTTCCATGGGTGCGAACGCCCCATTTGTTGCTGTCTGGATAACGGAAAAGGTCCTCGGGCGGGTTGTCGGCGATGATCAGGCACTCAAGCTCGGAATCCGCGGCGGCGAGGGTTTGGTGAGGCTGACCGGGCGGATGAAGCACAATGTCTCCCGGGCCGACCGCACGCAGGCCGTCGGGTGTGCGCACGCTGCCCCGGCCGGCCGTGAAAACGAACAGCTCCCACTGCAGCGAATGACTATGGTAAGGACAAATGGCGGTGCCGGGTGCGACGCGGCGGAACTGCAGATCAAACGGATGCCCGCCGCCCTGCACGCCGGTGTGGCGAACTCCCCCCAGCGCAAGGGAAAGGTCGCGGCACTGACTGTCGTAACGGCCCTTGGGTGAATGGCGGTGCTCCCACGGAAGGTCGTCAACCTGGACAAAGCGCGCGGGCGTTTCCGGCAGCGGCGGTGGCGGAGCAGGCGGTTGCCGGGTTTCGGGCGCGTCGTCTTCGCCGAGATCGTAGTGGGCGTCCTGGCGGCGAAAGATCGCTCCGCCGGGTTTGTGCCCCCACTTGTCCGAGTCGGGATAGTAGCAGAATTCAGTCAGTGGGTTATCCGCCACCAAGTAATAAAGCAGCTCGGTGGGGCCGGTGTTGAGCAGTTGGTGGGAGCTGCCGGGCGGGTGCAGGGCGACATCGCCGGCGCGCATCGCGCGGCGCTGGTCGCCGTGGCGCATGACGCCGGAACCGCTGATGATATAATAGCATTCCCACTGCGCGGAGTGGCTGTGAAACGGGCAGCCGGCCTTGCCGGGGAGCAGCCGGCCATATTCCAAATCGAAGGGGTGACCGCCGGCGGCGGGCGTGGCGTTGACGACCGCGCCGAGCGCTTCGGAAATCTGCCGCCCGGCCCCGTGAAACTTGCCGGTGGTCGATGCCCATTCCAGCCAAGGCACGGTGTCGAGGTGAACGTGCTTCATGGCGCCGGGAGGGCAGAATCAGACTTTCTCGTTGGCGACGGGGTTGGTCAGCGTGCCGATCTTCTCGATGTCGATGCTCACGCTGTCGCCGGGTTTGAGCCAGCGCGGCTGCGGCTTGGTGGCCATGCCGACGCCTTGCGGCGTGCCGGTCAGGATGACGGTGCCGGGGAGCAGCGTCGTGCTGCCGCTGAGATATTCGATGATGGTGGGCACGTCGAAAATCATGTCGCTCGTCGTCCAGTCCTGCACGCGCTGGCCGTTGAGGATGGTCGCGATCTTGAGGGCGTTGGGATTGGGAATATCCTCGCGGGTGACGAGGCAGGGCCCGAGCGGCGCGAAGGTGTCGAAGAATTTGCCACGGCACCATTGCCCGCCGCCGAGCCGGATCTGGTGGTCGCGGGCGGAGACGTCATTGGCGCACGTGTAGCCCAGCACGTAGTCGAGGGCGTTGGCTTTGGAAACGTTTTTGCAGGCCTTGCCGATGACCACGGCAAGCTCGCACTCGTAATCCACCTCGTCGGAACGGAGGTGCTGCGGAATGAGAATCGGGTCGCCGGGGTTTTGCAGCGCATTGATGCCCTTGACGAACAGCACGGGGCGCTCCGGCACTTTGGCGTTGGATTCGGCCGCGTGCTGGCGGTAGTTGAGGCCGATACAGAGAATCTGCGTGGGGACGATGGGCGCGAGCAGCTTGCCGGGCGTGATAGTTTTGCCCGTCAGGCGGTAGTCGCCGTAGATGTCGCCGGTGATTTCGCGGGCGGAACCATCATTTTGCAGCGCCGCAAACGCGGGGCCATCGGTAGTGAGGTGGCGGATGATCTTCATGAGAGCGATGTGGAGAAAGCAGCTTTAGCGCGTCTTGGGCAAGGTCGCGCCGCGTCTTTTTTCGAGCCAGGCCCGCGGGGGCTGGCCGAAGCGCGTGCGGAAGAGGCGGTAAAAATGCGAGAGGTCGCCATAACCGCTGGAAAACGCCGCGCCGACGATGGAGTGCCGGTTGGCCTGCAGCAACGTGGCGGCATGCGTGAGCCGCAACTCGGTCAGATGCGCCAGGAAGGTGCAGCCGAGCTGTTGCCGGTAGAGTTTGCTGAAGTGGCGGCGCGACAGTCCGGCCCGGGCGCAGGCACGTTCCAAACTCCAGGGCTCGTAAAAGGTCTGCGCGACTTCGCGGGCGACATTGGCCACGCGCTGGGTGGCGAAATCCGCCGGTGCGTCGACGGGTAGTCGCGCCAAGGCGACGAGGATGTTTGCCGCGGCCGCGCGCAACGCGACCTCCCGGCCGGGTTGGTCACCGGTTTGCTCGACAATCCCCGCGCGCCAGAGCGCTTCAAAGCGTGAGCCGCCGGCTCCGCTGGGCTGCACCCCGGC
>JAGNQV010000207.1 GCA_017988885.1 Opitutaceae bacterium
GCATCGATGTCGCTCTTCGGGCGGTGGGCCAGTTCGAGGACGAGGTGGTCGCAGTGCAGGGCGTTGAGGAAATTGACGAGCTTCTGCCAGTTGCCCTTCTGGATGGTCTGGCCGCCGTAGTTGCCGAAACAGAAATGGACGGCGCGTTCGCCCTCGATCTGGTCGAGCACGACGTTCATCGAAGCGGCGGCCAGCGGGGCGTCTTCGGGATTGCCGGGAATGTTGGCTTCGTCGACTTGGATGCAGGGCGCGGGCAGGCCGGGCATCTGCGCGGCGAGCACTTCGGCGAGGGCCATGGTGAGCTTGTCGAAGCTGCCGTAGTGGTGGTCGAGCAGCGTGCGGGCGAGCATGTAGGGGCTCGTCACGGTAAACTTGAACGGACCGCCGGCCACGGACGCGGCGCGCTGGCAGTCGGCGAGAAGATTGAGCGAGCCTTCCCCGAGCTTGCTGGTGACAACACCGGCCGGCTTGCGGCGGAAACCCATGGGATGATGGCGGGAAAATTCTTCCGTGACCGAGCGGCCGATGACGCCCGTGATGCCGGCCATCGGGCGGATGAAATACTCGATCATGCCGTTGGTGTCGGGGTGGTTGACGTCGAAGCGGTAGAGTTCGCCATCGGTCGGGAGATCAATGCCGGCTTGGCGCTGGATGTCGAAGATGACGCGGGTCGCATCAATCACGGCCTGCTCGCTGGGGAGGGCGGCCAGCCAATCGGGCACCGGATAAGAGCCGACGGTGGTGGTGAGGATGCGCGGTTTGGAAGGGATTTTTTTAGCCATGGAGCGGAACAGACTCCGAAAAACCGTGAGAATTACGATGATTTTCTTCCTCTGGCGCGTGGGCGCAGGGATGTCGCCACTGCGGCGGCTCAACGGGACGGTTCGCCTTAACCAGGCGGGCAGCGGGCGCCGGCAGATCGGGCAACTTAACCCAACCGCCAGCGGATGACGCCCACATGGTAGCGCTGGTGGGCGCGCACGCCTTTGCAGTAATAGGCAGTCACAATCGTGCCATCGGCGAGCGCGACGTTGGCGGGGTAGCCGCCATCGCGCGCTTCTGGCTTGGGATCGTGCGGGTTGGTGGATTCTTCGCAGTTCACGAGCACCTGTGGCTGGCTCCACGTGCGGCCAGCATCATGGGAGATTTTCGCCCCGACGCCAAAGAGTGCTTCGGTGCGGATGCCGTAGGTCAGCAACAGGGTGCCATCACGCAGGGCGGTCAGGCCCGCGGGATGTTCGCCGGCGCCGGTCACCGCCTGATCGAATTTCCAGGTGAGACCATTGTCCGTCGAAATGAACTGGTCCAAATGATTATCCCCGTGCGTGCGAGCCATCGCCAGCAGACGGCCATCAGGCAGCGGCAGCCACGTGGTTTCACTCGTGGCGTCGTGCTCGCCGACGTTGCCGCGATGGATCCAGCTGCGGCCTTCGTCGGGGCTGACGTAAAAAAGCGCGCGACTGGAATAGAACATCACGCCAAGCGTCCCATCGGGGAGCGGCCAGAGGTCACCGAAGGGCGTGAGCATCGGTGAACCGTCGGCGTTGCGATAGCTGGGGCCATCGGCGTAGTTCGGCCGGTTTTCAGCTGCGGGCGCGGTGGGTGTGGCGAAATTTTCCCAGGTGCGGCCGCCATCAGTGGAGCGGGCGGAAATGGGCGGCTGCGTGGGGCAGCCGAGGTGGTTTGTGCGGGTGCCGCGCGGGCCACGGCCACCCCAGCCGGCGACGCAGGCGACGAGGGCGCCGTCGCGCGCGAGTCCGGCGGAAAGATTCATGCGGTTCGTGCCGGGCGCGTGCGGCACCGGCACGCCGCGCTTTGCCCAAGTGCGGCCGCCATCGGTGCTGGCCCAGCATTCGGCGGCGCCCTCCCACAGCCCGTGGCACGGTTCGGGCCAGATCAGCGTGACGATGTCGCCGGTGGGCAGCAGCGTGAGATTGGGCCAACCGCAGGCCTGATCTATGGCGACATAGCGTTCGAGAATCCGGGGGGTGAAGGTGGCACTCATGGGCGGAGCATCAGGCGATGGGTGGGTGCCACGCTTTGCGCCCGCACCCGCACCGTCGACCTTAAAGCGCGGGAAATTTTTATGACAACGCCGAGTGGGCCGCGGAAAAGCTCCCTTGCCAGCGGTGCGAAGGCCGGCAAGTTTTTCGCGTTCGCATGGGCAACGCCGTCAAAATCTATGATACAACCCTGCGCGATGGCACGCAGGGAGAGGGCATCAGCTTTTCCGTCACCGACAAGTTGCGCATCGCGCAACGACTCGACGAATTCGGGATGGACTACATTGAGGGTGGTTTCCCCGGGTCGAATCCCCGGGACATCGCATTCTTCGCCGAGGCCAAGACCCTCCGGCTCAAACATGCCCGGTTGGCGGCGTTTGGCGCGACGCGCCGCGCCGGGGTGAAGGCGGCCGAAGACGCGCAGTTGCGGGTGCTGCTGGAGAGCGAGGTGCCGGTGCTCACGATCGTCGGCAAGACCTGGCTCATGCACGTGGAGGAAATCCTGCGCACGACCCCCGAGGAAAATCTCGCAATGATCGAGGACAGCGTGCGCCACCTTACCGGCCAAGGCCGCGAGGTCATCTACGATGCGGAGCATTTTTTCGACGGTTACTTGGACAACCCCGATTACGCGCTGCGCGCCCTCGAGGCGGCGCTGCGCGGTGGGGCCAGCAATCTGACGCTGTGCGAGACCAACGGTGGCAAGCTCGTCCCCGAGGTGGCGCGTATCGTCGCCGCGGTGGTGGCCCGCTTCGGCGGCGACAAGGTCGGCGTGCATTGCCACAACGACAGCGGGCTCGGCGTGGCGGTGTCGCTCGCCGGTCTCGAGGCCGGGGCATCGCTCGTGCAGGGCACGGTCAACGGTTACGGTGAACGCGTGGGCAACGCCAACCTCGTCACCATTCTGCCGAACCTCCTGCTGAAGATGGGGCGCACGGCGCACTGTGCGGGTAATCTGGCGGAGCTGCGCGACCTCTCGCTCTTTTTCGATGAGCTGGCCAATCTGCGACCCGACCCGAAGGCGCCTTACGTGGGGCTTTCGGCTTTCGCCCACAAGGGCGGGTTGCATGCCAATGCCGCGCAAAAAGTGGCCCGCAGTTACGAACACATCGACCCCGCCCTGGTCGGCAACCGCACGCGCGTGCTGGTTTCCGACATGGCCGGCCGCAGTAGTTTCGCCCTCAAGGCGAAGGAGCTCGGCCTGACTTTTGATGAGAAGCGGCCCGAGGTGAAGGCGCTCATCGACGAATTGAAGGAGCGCGAATTCCGCGGTTACGAATACGAGGCGGCGGATGCCTCCTTCAAGCTGCTCGCCGCGCAATATCTGGAGAAGCGTCCGGTGTTCTTCGAGGTCGAGAGTTACCGCGTCATCATTGAGCGCCATGGGGCCGAGCTCTGGGCGGAGGCGACCGTGAAGCTTAAAATCAACGGAGAGCAGGTGCACACTGTGGCGGAGGCGACCGGCCCGGTCGGCGCGCTCGACCAGGCGCTGCGCCTCGCGCTGAAAAAAGCCTACCCGCAACTCGGTGAGATGACCTTGCGCGACTACAAGGTGCGCATCCTTGAAAGCAATCTCGGCGCGGGCTCGCGCACGCGCGTGTTGATTGAGAGTGGCGATGCGCGCGGCATCTGGGGCACGGTGGGCGTGAGTGACAATATCATCGACGCCAGCTGGGAGGCGTTGCGCGACGCGGTGGAGTTTATGCTTTCACGGAGTTGATTTTCGCCGCGGCGCGAACGCCAGCGGGCGGCCATTTTGGCGGAAGGAAAGCTGGAGGGTAAAAGACGCGTGACGCGCTCGGTGCTGAGCTGGTAGGTTGGGGTGCATGGCAACCCCACCTCTGCGCATCGGCCTTTTTGGAATCGGTTTGGACGCCTACTGGCCGCAATTCCACGGACTGAAGGAGCGGCTGGAAGGCTACGTCGGCCAGGTGGCGCAAAAGCTGGCGCGAACCGGCGTGGAGATCGTGAACCTCGGGCTCATCGACAATCCCGAGCGCGCGTATGTTGCGGGTCGTGAGTTTCGCCGGGCGGATGTGGACGTAATCTTTCTGCACGTCACGACGTATGCGCTTTCCTCGACGGTGTTGCCGGTCGTGCTGCGGGCGAAGGTGCCGGTCATCATTCTCAATCTGCAGCCGGCGGCGGCGATAGACTATGCGAGCTTCAACCGCATGGCTGACCGGACGAAGATGACGGGCGAATGGCTGGCGCATTGCGCCGCGTGTCCGGTGCCGGAGATCGCGAATGTCTTCAAGCGGGCCGGGGTGCGCTTCCACCAGATTACCGGCGTGCTGGATAACGATCCGGGATGTTGGCGGGAGGTCGATGCCTGGGTCGAGGCCGCGCGCGTGGTCGCCGGCATGTATGGCAACCGGCTCGGTCTGATGGGGCATTACTACAGCGGCATGCTCGATATTTATTCGGACACCACATTGCAGTGCGCGACCTTCGGCACACACATCGAGATCCTGGAAGTAGACGAGTTGTCGGCGCTGCGCCGGGAAGTGACCGCGGCACAACTCAAGGCCCGGCGGTTGGAGTTCGGCACGGTGTTCGACGTGCAGGCTGATTGTCCGGAGGCGGATCTGGCCGAGGCGGCGCGCACTTCGGTGGCGCTTGACCGACTGGTGGCGGATCGTCGGCTCGGCGCGTTGGCGTATTTTTACAGCGGCACGGGCGTGGCGGAAAACGAGGCGACGATGGCGTCGATCATCCTTGGCACCTCGCTGCTCACGGGGCGGGGCGTGCCGGTGGCCGGCGAATATGAGGTGAAGAATGTCCAGGCGATGAAGATCCTCGATCTGCTCGGCGTGGGTGGTTCGTTCACAGAATACTACGCGATGGATTTTGCCGCCGATGTTGTGCTCATGGGGCACGACGGCCCCGG
>JAGNQV010000048.1 GCA_017988885.1 Opitutaceae bacterium
CGCGGCCCTACCTCGCCAGCGGGAAAACGCAATTGGCCGGGAAACGCCTGCTGATCGTCGATGACAACGCCACGAGCCGGCGGATCCTCACGACGCTCGCGGCCGGTTGGGCGATGCAATCGCGGGCGGCGCTCTCGGGGCGGGAGGCACTGGACTGGCTCCAGGGAGGCGAGCGCTTCGACATCGCCATCCTCGACATGCAGATGCCGGAAATGGATGGCACCACCCTCGCGGCCGAAATCCGCCAGATCTGTGGCGCAGCGATGCCGCTGGTGCTGCTCTCATCGGTCGGTCAACGGGAGATGATTGCCGATAAAACCCTGTTTGCGGCCTATCTCTCCAAGCCGGCCAAACCGACGCAGATCTTTGAGACCTTGGCGGGACTTGTCATGGACCAGGGCGAGGCTTGGCAAACCCGGCTGCCCAGCCTGCCGCCGCTGGCGGCGGCCGACACGGCCAGCGAACGCCTCCTGCTCGCCGAGGACAACGTGGTGAACCAGAAGGTCGCGTTGATGATGCTGCAGAAGCTCGGTTTCCGCGCGGATGTGGCGGCGAATGGGTTCGAGGTGCTCGAAGCTTTGCGGCGGCAGAGCTACGACATTATTTTGATGGACGTGCAGATGCCGGAAATGGACGGCTTGGAAGCAACGCGCCGGATTTTGACGGCATACCCTGCGCCGGGTGACCGGCCGTGGATCGTGGCACTGACCGCGAACGCGATGCAGGGCGACCGCGAGCTGTGCCTGGCCGCCGGCATGGATGATTACATCAGCAAGCCGATCAAAAAGGATGAGCTGATGCTGGCCCTGGAGCGGGCCCGCGCCGCGCGGGCCTGAATGGTGCGGGCGCGCGGCCGTTTACAGCTGCGTGACCTTAAGCCGGAAGTAGAGGTTGGCGGCGGAAGCGAGCGGGTATTTCGCCTGCCAAGTTTCGATGCCGCCGCTCGAAGAGAGCTGCCCCAAGGTTACGCCGGCGGTTGTCCAGGTCGTCAGATTCGTGGAAACTTCAACCGCGTAGGTGAGGTCGGAGCGGTCGGTCGGACGGGTGTAAGTGTAAGTCCAGTCGGTGGCGAGGGTGCTGGTCACCGGCAGGCCGGAGGTCGCGTCGAGTGTGGGATCGAGTCCGAGCGCATACTTCACGAGGTTCGGCAGACCATCGAGGCCGAAGACCGCATTGGGTCCGCTGACATTGACATCCAACAACTCGGAAGGGGTGAAGTAGGTATCCGCCCACGAACTGAAGCTCACGGCGGGTGAACCCAGCAAGAGACGGAACACCGTGCCATAGCCTCCCGTGCCGCCGCTATTCGTCACACCATAGAGGCTGTTGTTAACTAGAACCAACCCAGCCTCCGGGGTCTGGCCAGCCGCGGCTCCGGTGAAGGCATGCTCGATGGTGAAATCTGTGCCGTCGGTGTTGAGCGAGAAAATCGTGCCATAGCTAAAGCTACCGGAATTCAAGGTGGTCCCATAAAGGGTGCTGCCGGAAAGAATCAGGCCCGCCCGCGGTTCCCCGCCACCATTACCCCAGGTGAAACTGTGCAGAGTCGCGAAACCCGCGCCATTGACGTCGACCTTGAATACCGTGCCGACGTCCGCCGCGCCGCCGCGAATCGCCGTGCCATAGAGCGTGCCGCCGGACAGGAGCAGCCGGCCTTGTGGGCGGTATCCGTCGCTGTTGGTGCTGAGGCCATCCAAGTTAGTGAAATGATGCAGGACGCTAAAGCCCGTGCCGTTGGTGTTGACGGCGAAGACCGTGCCGCCGGTAAAATCACCGCCGGAGGTAGTCACCCCATACAAGGTGCCACCCGAGAGGGTCAGGCCTGCAAGCGGATGCGCGCCATCCGTGTTGGTGCCCACGGTAGGATCCGAATCGGTGGGGACGCTGAAAGTATGCACCGTCGCATAACCCGTGCCGTCGGTGTTAATCGCGAACACCGTGCCATACGAAGAGCCGCCCTGTCCCGGGCCGCTGCCTCCGCCCGTCGTCCCATAAAGGGTGCTGCCGGAAAGCACCAGCCCGCCATAAGGATTGGCGTCGGCAAAACCAAAATCATACAGCACCGCGTAACCCGTGCCGTCGGTGTTAACCTTGAACACCCGGCCATAGCCGGAGGTGCCGCCATTTACGGTGGTGCCATACAATGTGCTGCCCGACAGGACCAAGGCTCCGCGAGCCCCGCCTCCGGCATACTCCCCTGACCCGGTGGTAAAATCATGCAGCACCGTATAACCGGTGCCATCGGGATTAATCTTAAACACCGTGCCATAGGTGGAGCTGCCGCCCCAACTGGTAATGCCATACAGGATGCCGCCTGACGAGATCAGTTCGGCAAACGGGGCACCGCCCTCGGTGGCGTAAATGAAACTGTGGAGAACCGCGTAGTTCTGCGGATTCACGGTGAGGAGCGCGCTGTTACTGTTGGCAGAATCGACGGTGTTGGTGGCCACGCCACGATAGCGGTTGCCATTCTGCCCGATCCCCGCCGCGGTCACGGTCAGCGTTGCGCCGGTCACTCCATTGTAAGTCGAGTCATTCGAAAGATCGCTCCAACCACTACCGCCGTCCGTCGACACCTGCCACTGGAAAGTGGGCGATGGCGTGCCGTCTGCCGCCACGGTAAAGGTCGCATTCTGGCCGTCGGTCACCGTCTGGTTCGCGGGGTCTGCGGTGATACTGGGTGCGACATTGGCGGGATTGACCGTGAGGAGCGCGGAGTTGCTGTTGGCGGAATTGACGGTGTTGGTGGCGACGACGCGGTAGTGGTAGGTGTTCAGGCCGATGGTGGCACCGGTGATTGAGAGCGTGGACGAAGCGGTGCCGCTGTAAGTGGCGTCGTCGCTGAGGTTGCTCCAGTTGCCACCACCGTCGGTGGATACCTGCCACTGGAACGAAGGCGCGGGCGTGCCATCGGCGGAAGCCGAGAAGGAAGTGTTCTGGCCCGCTGTCACCATCTGGTTCGTGGGATGGCCGGTGATGCTGGGTGCGACATTGGCGGGATTGACCGTGAGGAGGGCGGAATTGCTGGTGGCGGAATTGACCGTGTTGGTGGCGACGGCGCGGTAACGGTTGCCATTCTGGCCGACCACCGTGCCGGCGACAGTGAGGGTGCCGGTGGTGGCGCCGCTGTAGGTAGCGTCGTCGGCGAGATCGGACCAGCTGCCGCCGTCATTAATCGAGAGCTGCCACAGAATGGTCGGTGTGGGGGTGCCACTGGCCGAGACGTTGAAGGTCGCATTCTGGCCGGCAGTAACGCTCTGATCGATGGGTTCGCCAGTGATGCTGGGCGCGATCGCAGCCGCATTGACGAAGAGAAGGGCGGGGTTGCTGTTGGCGGAGCCCCCGGCGTTGGTCGCCACGGCGCGGTATTGATTATTGTTCAGGCTGAGCGTGGCGCCAGTGACGGTGAGCGTAGTGGTGCTGATGCCGCTGTAGGTTGAATTGGCGATGAGATCGGACCAGAGGCCACCACCGTTGGTCGAGATCTGCCATTGGAGAGACACTGCGCCGGTGGCGGCGACGGTGAACGTGGGGTTGTCGCCCTCGGTGATGGTCTGGTTGGTGGGATGGCTGGTGATGGCGGGGGGAACGTTGACCGTGAGGGTGGCGGCGTTGCTGTAGTTGGTGCCGTTGGCGTTGGTCGCACTGTTGCGATATTGGTAGCCGTCCAAGCCGGCGTTGGCGGTGATGCCGAGGGTAGAGCTTGTGACGTTGCTGTAAGTGGAGTCGTTGGCGAGGTCGGCCCAAGAGGAGCCGCTGTTCGTGGAGACCTGCCAGTGGTAGTCGAAGGTGACGGGACTGTTGGCTGAGGCGGAGAAGACAAAGGTCTGGCTGGCGGTGACGGTCTGATTCGTGAGAGTGCCGTAGAACACGGGTTTTTTGGTGAGGTTAAAGTCCTGGCCTGAAACTGAACCACTGACGGTTACGCTTCGTTGCGGGAGATTGCTGTAACCATTGGCGCCGGCACCGAGAGACCAGGTTCCGTCGAAGACTTTGAGTGAGTAATTGCCCGAGCCATCGGTCTGGAAGTTCGTGTTATACTGCACGCTGCTGACGGTGATGAAGGCGTAGACGTTGGCGTTGGCGAGGGGTGCGTTGCCATTATCCGCATCGCGAATCTGGCCAGAGATCTGGCCGGTCGAGCTTTTAACCTGGAAGGTGATACCACTGGTGATCTGATTTGCGCCTAGCGTAAAACTAACTGATGAACCGATGAGGTTATTTTCGGCGGCGTTTTGCGATTCGAGCTGCAGCATCCAGGTGCCATCGACGAGACCGAGATCGAAGGTGCCGTCGGAAGCGGTCTCGGTCGTGATGAATTGATTGGTGCTTTGATTGTAGGCACCGAGGCGGATGCCAGCGGCGACCGGGGTGCCAGTGTTGACCACGGTGCCGGTCAAATGAGCGTTGACCGCGAGCAGGGTGAAATCCGCCTGCTGGGCCTGGCCGGCGCTCAGGGTAAATTGCTGGCCGGCGGGCAGGACGTAAGCGGCAAGTGCCGGATCCTCATTCGAGATATTCGTATACCAAGTGCCGGCCGTCACCCCCAAGGTGTAGTGACCGCTGGCATCGGTTACGGCGCCACTGTTGCTGTTGCCGTTATCGCTGGCGAAGACTTGGAGGCCGGCGAGAGGAGCGTCGGACGAATCAGTGACGGTGCCATGAATCAGGACGGTCACTGCGGGCACAGCGATACTGATGCCGCTGGCATTGCCGGCGGTGGTGTCGGCATTGGCACGGGCAGAGAGATAACCGAGCTGGGCGAGCGAAGCCTCCGAGGGCTCGATCTCCCATGTGGCGGCGGTGACCGGCACCGAAAACGTGCCATCGGCATCGGTGCTCGTGATGGCGATGCCGTCATCCGATTGGATGAACAACTGCACGCCGCCGAGCCCGGTGGTCGGGCCGACATCGGTGACGGTGCCGGAAATGGTGCGGGTGGCGACGGTGAGGTCGACATCGACGGTGGCCGAGCCGGCGGCGGCGAGCATCGCGGGATTTTCGGGGAAAGCGCCGAGGTAGCCCGATTTGAACGCGAGCACGCCGTAGGAGCCGGCTGGGGCGTTGATCGAATAGTGCCCCGAGGCGTCGGCGATCACGCCACCAACAAACTCCCCGTCGTTCATCGCAAAATCCAGCAGGATCACGCTGGCATACGGCAGGGGTGTGCTGCCGCCGGTCGTGATGTCGCCGGAAATGGACTGACCGAGCGCGGGCTGGGTGAGGGTCAGACTGCGGGTAAAGGAGGTAAAGGCGTCGGTTGGACTTGATATGCGGATGAGTTGTGCGCCGGCGAGCTGGCCGAATTCCGCGCCATGGGCGGGGATCAGGTTAAGGCTGATCTGGCTGTCGGCGGTGCCATCGTCGTCGCCGGGGACATGGGTATTTCGCACGCCGCCAATGGTGCTCACCTGTCCGTCGGTGACCGTGAAGCGTTCGACCAGAAATTCACCCGCATCGATGATGCCGTTGCCGTTGGCATCGACGTAGCGTTCGATGATAACGGTCGCGCCGGCCGAGCCGAGCCCGGTCACATGCAGGGCCAACGGAGTCGTGGCCGTGGTCGTCGTGGTGTTGGGCGTGAGGGTGGCGTCCTCGGCGGCAGAGGCCGCGCTGATCAGGAGGGGAAGCAAAGCCAGCGAGAGGCTGAGGCGTAGACCGCGGCGAAATCCAAGGTTCGTAGCAGCAGGGGACGCAACAAACGGCAAAGCGGTCATGGGCGGATGGGGTTAAACTCGGGGGACCCTCGTATCGGCCCAAACGGCCTCGCCTGCAATCTCAATCGGGCCGCGTTCCGGTTGGCCCACGGTCCCAAGGCTTCAGGTCGCTTTGCTCTCGTTAAACGAAGGCGGCGCGTTTGCGCGGGTCGTGGCGGGGAGTTGTGGCTCGACCTGTTTCCACAAGACGGCGGCGCGTTCGGCGAGAATCTGGCGGCATTTGGTGATCTCGGCGGCACGGGCGGCGCGGTTCTCCTCGGCGATTTTCGCGAGGTCGTCGAGATTGTAGAGATAGACGTTTTCCAGCTGCGCGACCGCGGTCTCCACATCGCGGGGCAGCGCCAGGTCGATGAAAAACAACGGGCGCGCGGACCGCCGGCGGAGGGTGGTGCTGACGGCCGCGGCGGAAACGACGGCGGCGGGGGCTGAGGTGGCGCAGACGACGATGTCGAACTCAATGAGCTTTACGGGCACGAGCCAGAACGGCAGGGCGAAGGCGCCGAGCCCGTTGGCGAGTTCCATCGCCCGCTCCAGCCGCCGGCTCGCCACGGAAAGCCCGGTGGCGCCGCGACTCTGGAAGGCGCGCGCGGTTTTTTCACCGATTTCACCGGCCCCGAGCAGCAGCACGCGCGTGCCCGCCAGGTCGCCGAAAATATTCTGCGCGAGATCCACCGCGACGTTGGCCACGCTGATTTGCCCCTCCGTGATGGCGGTCTGCGTGCGCACGTGTTTGGCGGCTTGGAAGGTTTTTTGAAACACGCGATTCAGCACGGGTCCGGCACTGTGGCGGACCTGCGCGGCGGCATAGGCGGCCTTCACCTGCCCGAAAATTTCCGTTTCGCCGAGCATCTGCGAATCGAGCCCGGAAGCGACGTCCAGCAGGTGCTCCACCGTGCGCTGGCCGGAGAGACAGAGGCGGTATTTGGCGAATTCCTCCTCGGCGAACTGCTGGTGCCGGCAGAAGGCGGCTTGCACGCGATCCGCGGTGTCGGCGGCATCGGCCACGCCATAAAATTCAATCCGGTTGCAGGTGTTGAGCACCGCGAACTCCCGCAGGCCGGGCAGGGCGGCGAGCTCGATCTGCAGCGCCTCGGCCGCGGCCACGCTGAGCGAAAGCTTTTCCCGCACCGCCAGCGGGGTGGACTGATGCGTGGCCCCGAGCACGAATAGCCCGGCCGGAGTTTGCGGCGTCTGGCTCATGGCTGGGCGAAGGCACCGAGCGAGAGCAACGCGACCGCAAAGAGTCCGATGCCGGTCCAGGCGAACCGGCTGGAGATCAGGCGACCGCGCAGGCGCAGGCTGAAGGCGATCGCGTAGGCGGCCCAAAGGAGAAAGGTGCAGAGATGCGGCAGCCCGATGCGCTTGAGGTCCTGCAGCCAGTAAACCGAACCCATCGCGAGGGCCGCCGTCAGCAAGGTGGTGCCGGCACCGAGCAGGCGCACGCTGATGAGATCGAGATCAATCAGCGAGGGCAGGAAGGAGAACCAGCCGCCGAGGCGCTTGTGCTTGAGCGAATAGTTGCGGAGCAGGAGCATCAGGGCGGTGAGCGCGAGCAAGCCGAAGGCGCCGTAGCTGAAGAGCGCCAGCGCGGCGTGGAGTTCAATCCAAGGATTCCCGCCGAACATGCCCGTGCGCCGGGCGGCGTCCCACGTCGGGATGGCGAGCGAGACGAGCGTGAGCGCCGCGGCCAGACAGGCGGTGAAATAGCCGAGCAGGCTCGTGCGAAAGGTCACCCCGATCACGAGGTAGAGGGTGATGGCCGACCAGGCGATGAATTGGAAAAGTTCAAAGGTGTTGCCCAGCGGGCAGCCGCCCACCGCCTGCCCGCGCAGGTAGAGGCCCGCGACTTGCATGACATACCCTGCGAGCACGAGCGCATACATCGCGACCTTGAGCGGCCGGCCGCCGCGCAGCAGCGACCAGGTGCCCAGCAGAAACCCGACGAGGTAAAACTCGGCGGCGATCCACAGCCAGGTGCGGTCGGTGAAATGGGCGATCATGGGTGCAACGTGCAAGGATGCCGGTCGGAGGCAAGCCCGGCCAAAGTTGGCTGGCGGCCGTGCGGGACTAGCGCGGCGGCGCCCATTGTTGCAGGAAGGCGAGGATTTTTTCCGGGCTATGGCCGGCGCCTTCCTCCAAGGCCCCAGTCTCCTGGGTCGTCAAGGGGTGCCCGCCGGCCTCCAGCACCACCAGCACGGGCAAACCGTGTTGGATGGGATTGCCATACTGTTCGTTGACGGCGGCGTTGCGCTTTTCGCCGTTCCGCGTGTTCACATCCACCATGACGACGACAAAATCACGCGCGAGCGTGGCCTTGACCGTGGCATCCGTAGTCAGCGTGTGATGGAGGCGGTGGCACCAGACGCACCAGTTGGCCCCGAACATGAGGAGGACATTTTTATGTTCCGGGCCGGCTTGGGTGAGCGCACGGGCAATCAAAGCCGCGGCGTCGGCCTTTACGTCATAAATATCCGGCCCCTGCTGGGGGTATTCAGCGGCCGACAGGCGGACAACCGCCAGGGCGGCGGTCACGAGGAGGAGGAATTTGCGCATGGGCCCACTCTCGGCAGCCCGCGCCGGGTGTTAAGCCAAATTTTGCCGGCAAATTCCGGCGCGGCACTACTTGAATTGTCCGGGAGAGGGGTTAGTCCTAACCGCCATGCGTGCCGTCCGTTTTCGCCAGGTTTCCGCCGAGGCCATCCAGCGTCCGGCCCCGGCTGGCCGGATGGCGGCCCGGCGGGTGCATACGCTGCGGCCGGAGCAGATGCATCCCGTGGTGCGCATCGCGCACCGGCAACCCGGCGGGTTGCTCATTCCGCGGCGCATTATTCTTGATTACGAGTTGGTGCTGATGCTCAAGGGGCGCGGCGAATGGAGCCTCAACGGCGTGCGGCGGACACTGGCGGCGCATGACCTGCTGCTGGTCCCGCCCTTTGTGCCGCATTCCTTCCAGGCCGGCAGCGCGGAAACGTGCGAGCACATCGCCGTGCATTTCGATTTTGCGCCGGAGGTGCCGTCGGCCATGCGCGGTTTGGACAAGCGCCGGCCGTTTCGGGTGCGGTTCACGCACGGGTTGGAATTTGCCACGCAACGGCGGCTGTATGCGGGCCACCGGCTGGAACGGCTGTTGCAGGCCGTCGTGATGGCGCATGCATCCCGCTCGGCCGTGGGACCGGCGTTGGCGTCGGCGCATCTGGCCGAGGTGTTGTTGAGCCTGCTGGCCACGCCGGAAAAAAGCCGGCCGGCGGACAGTCCCGATCGGCGGCATGCGCGGGTGGAGGAAGTGACCGCGCACATGCAGGCCAATCTGGCCGGGGCAATCGATCATGCCGCGCTGGAGCGGGTGTCCGGCCTGAGCCCCAGCCGGCTGCAGGCGTTGTTTCGCGAAGTGACGGGTTACCCGCCGCTGGACTACCTGCGGCGTTTGCGCGTGGAGGAGGCGAGGCGGTTGCTCGCGGATCGCCGGCTGGCGGTGAAGGAGGTGGCCGCGCGCACGGGATTTCGCGACACGAGCCATTTCAGCAAGGTCTTCCGCCGCGTGGACGGGTTGTCGCCGGCGCATTACCGCGACGCGCTGCTGGCCGGGCGACAGGAGAAATCGCCAACACCTGCGCGCCGCGGCCATGGATGAACAGATGACAAACGGGCGGGGCCGGGCAGGTTCAGAGCACCATGTTAACCCCTACCCAAGTCGCTGAGTTCAAATCCGTCGGCTACCTGCGCGGCAGCAAGGTGCTGACCGATGCCCAGGTCGATGTGCTGCGGGCCGAGGTCGAACGCGTCATCACCGAGCGCGAACGCAAAGACATTCCGCAGCCCGTGCTTTGCCATAATTTTTCCGGCAGCGAAGACGCGCCGGTCTGGCAGATCGTGAACATCTGGGAAGCGAGCCAACCGTTCGCGCAGCTCACCCGGCATCCGGTCATCGCCGAGGAGATTGCCCAGCTGACCGGGGCCAGCGACCTGCGCATCTGGCACGACCAGATCCAATACAAGCCGGCCGCGAAGGGTGGCATCAACATGTGGCACCAGGATGCGCCGCTCTGGCCGATCCTCGCCCCGATGACCGAGGTCACCGCGTGGGTCGCGCTCGATGATGTGGACGTGGACAACGGCTGCATGAGCATGGTGCCCGGCTCCCATCTCTGGGGGGACCACATGAATTATCTCTTCAAGTGGAAGGATTACGTGAAGGACGTGCCGGCGGAATTCGAGGGCCACCAGGTGACGGTGCGCACCTGCCCGGTGCAAAAGGGTGAGGTGCATTTCCACCACTCGCTGACGTGGCATGGTTCCCATGCCAACACGAGCGGCCGGCCGCGCCGGGCCATCGCGCTGCACTACATGACGAACGAGACGCGCTTCGTCGCCTCGGGTGAACATTGCATGAAGCCGTTCGTCGAGGTCGCCGACGGCGAGGTCATGCAGGGCAAGCATTTCCCGCACGTTTGGAGCAAAACCGCGGTGCCGGCTTAACCCGCCGCGAGACGGTGGGGCCGAATCCCGCCCGACATTATTTAGCCGCGCTCAGCGCGTCGCGCTTCGCCTTGGCGAAAAGCGCGGCCAGCCGGTGCCAGACTTCCTGGGCGAGCGGGGCCTCGGCGGCTTGGACGATGCCTGTGATGTGCTCCGGCTTTTTTACGCCGACGATGGCGCTGGTGATGGCGGGATGGGTGAGCACCCAGCGCACGGCAAGTTGCGGCATCGTCAGGCCTAATTCCGCGGCGATGGCCTTGGCGTCCTCAATGGTGGCGAGGACGATTTCAAAACCCTTCCCATGAAACAGCGGCGTGGTGGCGCGATGATCGGTGAACCGCGTCTGCGGCGTGTAACGCCCGCCGAGCAGGCCGCGTTGCAATGAGGAATAGCTGAGCACGCCGACATTATGCTGCAGACAGTAAGGCAGCTCGCGCGCCTCGATGTCACGGGCGAGCAGGCTGTAAGGCGGTTGCAGGCTGCCCAAATCGAAATGGGCCCGATAAAGCTCCATCTGCTCTGGGTTGAGATTGCTCACGCCAAACCAGCGGACCTTGCCCTCCGCGCGAAGTTGCTGAAACGCGGCGGCGACCTCGTCGGGCCGGGTGATGGGGTCCCACGCATGAATCTGATAAAGATCGATCCGGTCTGTCTGGAGCCGCCGGAGCGAGGCTTCACAGGCGCGCAGGATGTAGGCGCGGGTGGTGTCGGGAAAGCGCGCCGGCCCGTCGGTGAAGTTCCAGTGGAACTTGGTCGCGACCAAGAACCGGTCGCGGTAACGTTCGCGTTGGAAAAGTTTGCCCAGTTCGGTTTCCGCCAGGCCATCGCCGTAAGCATCGGCGGTGTCGATGAAGTTTACGCCGCAGTCGAGTGCGGCCTGCACGGCGGCGGCCCACGGTGCCACCGGCACCTCGCCCCACCACGCCGGACTCAGTTGCCAGCAGCCGAAGCAGATGCGGGAGACGTTGAGATCGGTGGCTCCGAGCTGGCGATATTGCATGGCCACACCTTTTGCGTGGATGCGGCGGGGTCAACTCCGGGACTGGAAAAACCTGACGGCGCGAGGGAAAGCCGGCATCGACAGGGTCGGAGGCGGCGCCATGTTGGGGCGATGAAATTACTGATCGTGGGCGGCACGGTTTTCGTCGGGCGGGCCTTGACCGAGGCGGCGCTGGCCCAAGGTCATACCGTGACCCTGCTCAATCGCGGCAAGGCGGTGGCGGTGATGCCGGAGGGAGTGGAACACTTGGTGGCGGATCGCGATGCAGGGTTGGCGGTGTTGGAGGGGCGGACGTGGGACGCGGTCATTGATACTTGCGCGTATTTTCCCCGGCAGGTGCGAAGCCTGTTGGCGGCGTTGGGCGGACGGAGCGGTCACTATGTTTTGATTTCAACCGTCTCGGCCTATGCGAATCATGACCAGCCGGGCCTGCATGAATCATCGCCGCTGGCGGTGCCCGCGGGCGAGGAGGTGCAGAAGGTGGAACGCGAAACCTATGGTCCACTGAAGGCGGCCTGCGAGCAGGTGGCCGGCGAAGCCGGGGACGTGAAGCGCCTGATCATCCGGCCCGGGATTATTGTCGGGCCGCATGATCCGACCGGACGTTTTGCCTATTGGGTGCGGCGTTTCGCGGACACGGGTGAATTTTTGGCGCCAGGCGATGGCTCCACCGCTTTGCAGGTGATTGATGCGCGCGATTTGGCGGATTGGATTGTGCGCTTGGTGGAGCAGCGCACGACCGGAGTTTTTAATGCGGTCGGTCCGGTTGCGCGGCTCGATTTCGCCGGGTTGGTGAGGCACGGTTTACAGGCCTTGCGGACGACCGCGCGTCCGGTCTGGGTGGAGGAAGCCCGCTTGTTCGCCGCCGGGCTGGAGGGGCCCGGTCAGTTGCCGTTGTGGATGCCAAGGCAGGAGGCGAAATTTGCCGGCATCTTTGCGGTGGATGGCCGCAAAGCCTGGACGGCGGGACTGCGGTTGCGGCCGCTCAGTCAAACCCTGCTGGACGTCAGTCAATACGAAGCGGCACTGGCCAAGCCGGTGTCAGTTGGGCTGAGCCGGGCCGAGGAATTGGCAATCCTCAAAACGTTGGGCGTGCAGCGGAGCTAATTTTTCTGCGCCACCCAGAACCGGCAGTCGTCGGAAAAGTCGCGCACCGCGCGGGATTCCGCCGCGACTTCGCGGCGCATGGCGTCATACACATGGGTCCAGCCGGTGGCGCGCAGGTCGGCCAGAATTTCGTCGCGGTCGGGCAAGTGCATGAAAGTGCGGCCGGTGCCGTCCTCCTCGAAATAGCGGTCGCCGAATTCGCGCAGGATGGGATCCTGTTGGCCGCGAGCCCAGCGCCGTGCCTCCAACCGCCAGAGCGCCTGCTCGGTGGTGGAGCTGTTGCGGTCGTGGGTCGTGAAAAGCAACGGTGCCCCCGGCCGGCAGACCGCGGCGAGCTGGCGCAACGCCCGGCGGCGGTTGCGGCGCAGCGGAATCTGCATCAGGCCGTTGAACATGAAGAGCGCGCCATCAAACTTAGTGTCACCTAATAGTTGACACTGGGTCAGGCGGGTGGCGTCGGCGTGGAAGAGGGTGATGGCGGCTTGGCGTTCGAGGATGAGGCTTTGGGCCTGGGCGAGCAGTTCCTCGGCGAAGTCGAAGGCATGCAGGTGGCGGTAGCCCAGGGTCCAGAGTGCGACCGCCACGCGGCCGGCGCCGCAGCCGGCCTCAAGCAGGCGGGCGTTTTTGTCGGGAAAGAAGCGTTCGATCAGGATGCGTTCCGAATTCCAGAGCCCGAGCTCATGCGCGGCGCGGGTGTAGTGCACGACGGCCGTGAGGTCGTTGAAATCGGCCCGGACCGTGGCAGGGCTGACCTTGGCGCGCGGCACGGCTTTAAAGGTATTTGGCCAGAAACGCCTCGATCTCGTGGTAGAGCCGGTAGCGGTTCTTGGTTTCAAAGTAACCATGGCCCTCTTTTTCGGGGAAGAAGGACTGCACGGGAACATGGTTCTCCTTCAGCGCGGCCAGCAGTTTTTTGGACTGGGAAAAATCCACGTTCTGGTCGTCCTTGCCATGTGAAATGTAGATGGGGATTTTGATCTGGTTGACGTAGTTGATGGGCGAAATTTCTTCGAACTTCGCGCTGGCGGCGTCGGGATCGCCGAGGCGCTGGAGGAAGAAACTTTCGCTGTAACGGTCGAAACGCCAGCCGCTGCGGTCCTTGATGCGCTTGGCCCAGTCGAACACGCCGACAATCGTGACGGCGCACTTGTAGAGGTCGGGCTCGAACGCCGCGCCGCAGACGGCGAGATAGCCGCCGTGGCTGGCGCCCATGATCGCGATGCGGGCGGGGTCGATGCGGCCGGATTTGATGAGCAGCTTCACGCCGTCGGTCACATCCTCGTGCATCACCTTAAAATCGAATTCCTGGTCCTCGCTGATGGCGCGGTCAAAGCCGCTCGAGCCGCGGTAATTGGGTTGGAAGACGGCGTAGCCGCGATTGGCGAGAAACTGCACCTCGGGGTTGTAGCCCCAAGTGTCGCGCGACCACGGCCCGCCATGGACCAGCACCACCAGCGGGGGTTGGCTGCCGTCCGCCCGGGGCGCGGGCAGGGTCAGGTAGCCTTGCAGGCGGAGGCCGTCGCGCGCCTTGAAATGGATGATCTGCATCGGCTGCATGACCGCCGCGCGCAAATGCGGGTAGGGATCGGGGAGGGCGGCGAGCGAGCCGGTGGGTTGCTGGTAAAGATAGTAAAGCGCAGGGATGCGGTCGGTCGTGGAGCGGACGAGGAAACGATCGAGGGCATCATCGAAGTCCACGATGGTGTTGATCCGGCCGGGCAGCTTGGTGTCGATTTGCGCCTGAATTTGCTGGAGCCGGGGAGAGAACCAGTGGCTGGTGGGGACGTCTTTTTGGTAGTGGACGCCCAGCAACGAGCCGTCTTGCGGGGAAATCCACGCCGAGGCCGAAGCGAGGGAGAATTCGGGATCGCTCAGGATTTTTTCGGCAAATTTCGCCGCCGGCACGTCGTAGAGATAAAGGCTGGGGGTCGTCTCGTCTCCCTGCCGGCTTGCAATGTAAAGTTTGGTCGGATCGGGATGCAGGGCGATGACGTTGTTGTAAAAAGCGTCGAACGGCTGGGCTTGCCACGCGGTGGCTTCGTCGGGCCGATAGTAGAAGCGCAGGGCTTTATCCGAGTAGGCCAGGGCGCCGCGAATGCGGCCCTGCCAGTCGCTATCATAGCCGACGCGTTCGCCGGGCGGCGTATCGATCCACTCCTTGATGTTGTAGCGCTGCTTGAGGGCATCGGAGCCGGTAGTCACGGGAGTGGCGGGGTTGATGACCGCGGGACCGGCGCGGAGGGACAGGTTGCCCTCATAAAACCACACGTTCAACAGGCCGGGTTTGTCATGGCGCGCTGACAAGATGCTGAAGTATTCGCGCTCATTGAATGCGAGGGGCTTTTTCCGTTTCAGGTCGTAGACCGCATAGCCCCCGCCCGCGAGCACGAGGTGGTCCGCATCCATCCATAAAATTGGAAAGGTGGAACGCCCCCGCAATTTGAAACCATTGGTCTGCATGGTTTCGAGATCGAGCAGCACGACGCCGAAGTCGTCCTGCTCGAGATCTTTTTCATCGCGCAAGGCGTAAGCAATGGTCCGGCCGTCAGGCGCTAGGCTGGGTTGGGCGACCAGCTGCTTGCGAAAAAAATCCTCGACGGAAAGTTTGGGCGCGGGGGCCGCGCGCATCACCGTCAGACTGGACAAGCAGGCGACGAACAGAACAAAGCGGGCGTGAATACGAAGCCGGGGTAGTGGTGGCATGGCAGCAGTCAACCAGCACCTGAATTACTGTCCAGACTGGGTGTTCCGTTTTTGCGCCACCGTTTGAGCGGGGTCAGCGCTTGAGGGCACTGGCCAACGCGGGTAGGTTTTCAGGGAAAGGGGTGCGGCCGCTCGTGGCGGCAGGGCCACCCTCAGCGGGTCTGGTCAAAGGCGGCAGCGTGGAATCACTGGCGCGGTCCTTGCGCAACACGGTGGCGAGCGGGTCGTGGTAGACCGGTTGCCAGCCGGCTTGGCGGAGCAGACTGACCCCGGGCGAACCGGTGGGCAGCAGCGCGACGGCGGCTTCGTCCAAACGCAACGCGGGATCGATGCCTTGCCCGGCATAGAGGCGCCAGTGCGCAGTCATGACGGCGGGCGGATAAACCGTATCGAGGCGGCCGTCGAAGGACACCGGGTTGTGCGGCAGTTCCCACAGCACCTGCTGCCCCCAGTCAAAAAAAGTGAGCGTGTGGCCGGTGAGTTTGTGCTCACGCATGAATCCGATGGCCGCGACCGGATAAATCGCGCGCGGCACCTCCAAGGTGAAGGGGTGCGCGCGGGGAGCACGGACGCTTTGTTGCAGGCAAAACAGGCCGGCGATGACCGCAGCGACGGCGGCGCCGATCCGCATCGCGGTCCGGGCGAAGAGCTGCCGCAACCCGTGGCAATGCGGCGCGAGGCGGTGGAGCAGATCAGCCAAATGCGGCGGCGTAAGCATCAGGTTCACGAGGCCGAAGAGCGGGGCGTGGCGCTGATGCAGCACGGCCATGGTCGTGAGCATGAGCAAGACGGCGGCCTCCCAGAGTTGACGCGGGCGGCGAGTGAACAGCCACGCCAGCAGGGAAATCAGCAGGACCAAATAAAACGGGGCGCTCGCCGGTGACGGCAACAGGGGCTGCCATTCGGTGATGTCGGGCCGGGGGAGCTGGACGCTGCCGAGGGTCCACGTGAACAGATGCCAGCCATAGGGGTTCAACAAGAGGGCGGTGCTGGAGGCCGCGACCAATGCGACCAACGCCACGCTGCCGGGTGGCGCAGGCGAAATGGCGGCACAACGCAGCCGGCGCGGCAGTTGCGGCGACAATCGGGCGAGCGTTTCGAGTCCGGCGGCGAGCAGCAGGATGAGCCAACCCGCCAGCCAGCCGCCGTGAAAATTTATCCAGATCGCGAAAAGCGCCGGAATCGTCAGGCCCTCAAGCAACCGCCCGTTAAAAAAGCGGCGCAAGGCGGGGATGAGCAACACGAGCGCCAGCATGGTGAAAAGTTGCGGGCGCACGGCGTAGCCGGTGGCGATGAAATTGATGGACGCGGCGAACAAACCGAGACCGACGGCGAAACGGGCACCGGCCTGGATGCCGGCGCGCAGGGCGAGTCCCACGGTTAGGGCGGCCAGTCCGATCATCAGCAGCCAGAGGCCGGTGCCGCCGGCCGCGTGGTGGACTGCGCCCAGCACGATTTCGGCGCCGGTTTCATGATTGATCCAAGGCTGGCCGGCGGCCGTCCAGGACAGCGTGTCGGTTTTTTCCAGCTGGCCCAGCGCGAGGACGCGTTGCCCATAGAGCACGTGGCCCCAGAGATCGTTATCCACGGTGTTTTCGGAAAACCGCAGCCACGCGAAGGCGAGCACGGCAAAAACAAAGGCGGCGCCGAGCCACCGTCCCGCGGCCTGGTTTCCTCCCACCGGTTGGGGCTGGAGGTCAGCGGTCATCCGCTGCGACGCCAGGCGGCGATGAACATGCCGTTGGCGTTCAACTCGTGGGGCCAGAGGGTGAGCTGCGGAGTTTTGCCGAGCAGGGGCTCGGGCACGAGTTCGGGGTGGGCGGTGGTGAAGGCGTTCGCGACGGCGGTCGTTTCGCTGCGGGTGAGCGTGCAGACGGCGTAGATGAGCCGGCCGCCGGGCTTGAGCGAGCCGGCGACGTGATTGAGCAAGGCGAGCTGCGTGACGGCGAGTTCGCGCACATCATCGGGCGTGGTGGTCCAGCGCGCATGCGGATTGCGCTGCCAGGTGCCGACGCCGCTGCAGGGGGCATCGACGAGGATGCCGTCGAATTTGGTTTTGGTCGGAAGTTTGGCGGAACCATCCCACAGGGCGGCGCGATAATTGAAAAGTTTTGCCCGGGCGGCGCGGCGCTTGAGGGTATCGAGGCGCTTGGCATTCCGGTCGGTCGCCCAGACGACACCCTTGTTATACATCAGGGCGGCGAGATGCAGGGTTTTGCCGCCTTCACCGGCACAGGCGTCCCACCAAGTCTGGCCGGGCAGCGGCGCGGCGGCGAGGCCGACCAGCTGCGAGGCGAGATCCTGAATCTCGAATTCGCCGGTCTTGAACTGCTCGGTCTTGAACAAGTCTTGCGTGCCGGTGAAATGGATCGCATCGGGTGCGAGCGGCGTGGTGATCCCGGCGAAAAGAGATTTGGCGAGGGCGTGGGCGTGGCCGGGATGAGCGCGCAGCCAGAGGGCGGGTTCGCGCTGGAGCTGGCGCAGATAGTCGGCGGGCAGATCCATCTCGCTTGCGACCCAGGCGGGCACGGCACGGACGGCGAGGGCCTCGGCCTTGATGGATTTTTCGTCGGCCTTGAAACGTTCATGCAGCTCGAGGGCGTGCTCCAGGCGTTTTTGCGGCGATGCCTTGGCATCAAGCCAGGAAAGCCAGCGGAAATAGGAGAAGACGGCCTGGGTGATGGCCCGCTTCTCACGGGCACCGAGATAGCGGCGGGTTTCGAAATAGAAACGCAGCGCGGTGTCGGCGCGTTTGTCCGCGGAAATACCGGCGATGACCTGGGCGGCGTGGTTGAGCGTGGCTTGATCGGGCATGTGTCTTGAACACCAAGAACGCGAAGGGCGCGGAGGACAATGCCGGAAAGTTTATGGAGTTGTCGTCGATGGGTGGCGGGCAGACTCTGATTGGCATGAGCGATGAAGCGCGGATTGTGGCGGAGGCTGGCCGATTGAGCGGTCTTGCCTTGGGCGGATTCATGGTTTTGCGGCGGGGAGCGCGCAACGTGGTGATCAAGGCGCGGGTGGACGATTCATCGTCCGAGGTAGTGATCAAGGCAGCTTTAACGGAGGAGCATTTGCTGGCGCGGGAATGCGCCGCGCTTCAGCGAGTCAATCTGCTGCCGGATGCCCGGTTGTATGTGCCGCGGCTCCTTGCGCATGACAGCGAGCGCGGAATTGAAGTGATGGAAGTCGTCGCGGATGCGAAGTCCTTGGATGATTATCTGAACGGAGTGGATGGCACTGCGGCTAACACAGCTTTGGTCAACACGGCGTATGCGCTCAGTCGGTTGCATGCGGCGACGGCGCGACCCACCGACTGCGATGATCTCGATCTGACCAAGGAGCAGAGCGAAAGCTTCATGAGGCTCGAGCCGG
>JAGNQV010000208.1 GCA_017988885.1 Opitutaceae bacterium
CGGCGCGGGAACGCATGCGGCCTTTCGAGGAAGCGGCCCAAAAACTCGACGACGAGACCCGGTTGATGACCACGCTCAAGCTGACGCTCCGCCAGCGGGAAATCGATTTTCAGGTGCCCAAGCGCACCATCGAAATCCTCAACACCGCCGAGCCAGCGCTGCGGCCCAGCAAACCCAACTGGGTGTTGAATGTGAGTTTCGCGGTGGTCTTCGGCCTGCTGCTGGGCATGGGCACCGCCGTGCTGATGGAGTATTTTGACACGAGCTTCCGCAACGTCGCCGACGTCGAGACCAAGCTGAAACTGCCGGCGCTGGGCGTCATCCCCTTTACCCGCACCGCGCCCGAGCAGGCCGATGAGGATCCGGCGGAGCTGGAGCCGTTCCGCGTATTGCAGACCAATCTGAACCTGGCCCTCAAGCCGGGTCAGCCGAGCACGCTCATGCTCTTTTCCGCCGGTCCCGGCGAAGGCAAGTCCACCACGCTCTTCCGCCTCACCCGCGTGATGGCGATGACGGGCGAGCGCGTCATCCTGATCGACTCGGACTTGCGCCGCCCGACCCAGCACCGGCTCGCGCACCGGCCGAAGGAGCCGGGACTGAGCGATTTGTTGCTGGGTAAAAAGTCCCTCGATGAAGTGGTGCAGCGCGGCATCGTGCCCAATCTCGATTTTATTCCCAGCGGCTCGGCCGGCGGCTTTGCGTTGAGTCTGCTTTATGTGAACCGGCTGCGGGAGCTCATCGCCGACCTGCGCGGCCGCTACGACCGGATCATCTTCGACTCGCCCCCTATCATCGGCGTCAGCGACGCCTCGGTGCTGGCCAGCGTGGTGGATGGCGCGGTGCTGCTGATCCAGCACCGGCGCAACCCGCAGAGCATGGTGGTGCGGGCGCAACAAATCGTGGAAGCGATCAAGACGCCGCTGCTCGGCGTGGTGCTCAACCAAGTGCCGACCGGCACCGGCGAGGACTACGATTACTACACGCACAATTATTCCTATTATGCCGAGGGCGGCAAAAAAAATCACCGCTCGCGTCCGCCGTCGGGCGGCGACACCGGCGGTGACCGGCTCGAATTATCGGAGTCGGATTCAACGGACAAAAAAGGCTAGCCAACTCCCCTCATGACCCATGCGCGCGCGCCTGCTGACCTTTCTGTTCATGCTGAGTGCGGGGTGGGGGCAGGCGGAAATCCGCATCGTCGGCAGCGACCTGTTGGGGCCCGGTCTGCCCGCGATGCTGCAGGCCTACGCCCAGAGCAACGAACTCAGCCTCGGCAGCACGTTTGAGGGCAGCTATGCGGGGTGGCGGGAATTGGCGGCCCAACGCGCGGAGATTGCACTGTTGAGTTTTGCCCCGGGTGAAGCCTTGCCGGTGGCGCCCTATCATTGTGTGCCGCTGGCATATCACACGGCGGTCGTGCTGGTGCCGGACGCACTGCCCCTGACCCAGATAACGTATGGCCAGCTCGCCGGTATCTTTGGCGGGACCGAGCGTGCCAGCCTCAGCCGCTGGGGTGAGCTTGGGGTGACAGGTGAAGGGATGGCCCGTGCCATCTCACCGCATACCCTGTCGGCCAAGGCGGGCCTGGCGCTGATGATTTTTCGCCATGAGGTGATGCAGGCGCGCGCGTTGAAACCCGGAGTGAGCGAACACGACACGGCCGGGCAGCTGCTGCAGCGATTGGCGGTGGAGGAGGGCGGGATTGCGCTGGCGGCGAAACTGCCACCCGAGGCACGGCAAGTGAAGGCGCTCTATGTCGCGATCGACGATCGCGCCGTGGCCTATGCGCCTACGCCGGAAAACCTCCAGCGCGGTGATTACCCGCTGCGTTGGCCGGTTTATTTGGTTTTCCGGCGGGCGGACGCCGCCCGGTTGTATGGGGTGCTGCGTTATCTGCTTGGCGATGAAGTTGCCCGGCAGCTGGAAAACGCCGGTCTCACGCCGGTGCCGGCCGCGGTGCGCAACGAACAAATCTTTGGTTTGGAGCAGCTTTAAAATAGCTGTTGACGAAGGCAGTTCGGGGCCTACTTCTTTCCCCTGCTCTGCGGGTGTAGCTCAGTTGGTAGAGCACCACCTTGCCAAGGTGGACGTCGAGAGTTCGAGTCTCTTCGCCCGCTCCATTTCAGATAAGCGTCCTGTGGTGACACAGGACGCTTTTTTGTGCCGTAACGGGCCAGACTCAACGGTTTGGGCGTTTGAGCGCGTGCGGTCGGTTGGTTGCGTTCCCGTTGATGCGGTTTGCGTTTGAGCGTAAAAGAGGGCAAACCCAACGCACCATCCCCCCGGCTTGTTGCCCGTCTCGCCAAGTCGGAATAATCGTTTTACCCCGCTTCAGCTCATGTTCCGCCCAGCCCACTGCCACTTTAAAGTCCTGACGTTGGTTTTGCTGTTCGCGGTTCCCGCCCGGGCCGCCGAGGCCCCAGTCGTCATCCTGCAACCCCCGGCTCCGGCTTTGGTGGTGATCATCAGCCTCGATCAGTTTCGCTACGACTACTTGGAGCGTTTTCGCGACTACTACGGCCCGGATGGCTTCAACCTGTTCATCGCGCACGGGGCGGATTTCGTCGATTGCCATTACCGGCACTCCCAAACCAAGACCGCTCCCGGCCATGCGGTGATCGGGACGGGCGTCTATCCCAATCTGAGCGGAATCATCGCGAACGACTGGATCGACCGGCATACTTTCGCGAGTGTCTCGAACGTCGGCGATCCGGCCGTGAAAATCATCGGCCTGCCCCCCAGTGGCGTGCGCCTGCCGGGAGCCCTCGACCCGCAACAGGGGCGCTCGCCGAAAAACCTGCTCGTGCCGACACTGGCCGATGAGTTCAAGCTCGCGCGGGGTGGCCGGCCCAAGGTCATCGGCATTTCCAACAAGGATCGCTCCGCCATTATGATGTCCGGCCACTTGGCGGACGCCGCGTATTTCATGGTGGACCACCGCATGGTCACATCGACCTATTACCTGCCGCAGTTGCCGGCGTGGGTGCAGGCGTGGAACGATGCGAACAAGACGGCGGGATATTTCGGCCAGGTTTGGGACCATGTGCTCCCGCTTGCCGCCTACGCCGTGCAAGGGCCCGATGATGGGGAGGGCGAATACGCCGGGCACCAGCTTGGCCGGACGCTGCCCAAGACCATCGATGGCGGCGAGACGGCGCCGGGCCGGGAATTTTACGCCGCGTTCGAGAACACGCCGTTCAAGAGCGAGGTCCTCGCGGATTTCGTCCGCGAAACGATCGTCCAGGAAAATCTTGGCCGGCGCGGGACGACCGATATACTGTGTGTGAGCTTTTCCGCGCCCGACTCCATTGGGCACGCCTATGGCCCCGATAGTCACGAAGTGATGGACAACGCCATTCGCACCGATCGTATCCTGGCGGAACTGTTCAAGTTCATCGACCGCCGTGTCGGTCTGAAAAACTGCACGCTGGTGCTGTCGGCTGACCATGGGGTGGCGCCGATGCCGGAGCACATCCGGTGGACCGGCTCCCCGCTACCGGCGGGCCGGGTCAATTTGGCCGAAGCGACGACTGCGGTGGAAGCGGCGCTGAACCAAGCGTGTGGACCGCTCGCCAGTGCCGGCCCCTGGTTCGTGCGCGACGACACCAGCCTCATTTTTTATCCGCAGGCGCTGCAGGAGAAAAAACTGGAGCGCCAAGCGGCTGAAGGCATCGCCCGCGACGCATTGCTGGGCCTGAGCTATGTGCAGGCCGCCTACACCCGCACGGATTTGGAGAAAGCTAACGTGCGGGACGAATTGGGGCGGCAAATGCTGCTCGGGTTCAACCGCGAGCGGAGCGGGGACGTATTTTTCCAGTTGAAGCCGTTTTTCTTCCCCAGCCTTTCGACCGGTTCCACCCATGGCTCGCCTTACAGCTACGACACGCATGTGCCCTTGCTTTGGTATGGAGTCGGCGTGACGCCGGGCCTGCGCACCGAACGGGTGGGGGTGGATGACTTGGTGCCGACCTTGGCCCGAATCCTCGGCGTTTCCGCGCCGCCGCTCGCGGAAGGCCGCATCCTATTCTGATTTTCAGCCATCCTGCCGTAAGCGACTGGAACGATAAAACTGGGTGCAATGCCACCCTCGGCACGGCATTGAATCCGGTGCTATTGCCCGCCTCTGTGCTCACCCGTGAAATCCGTGATTAAACAACAAGGTTCCGCTCAGCCTCCGTGTCCTCCGTCCTCCGCCTTCCGTCTTTCGTCCGAAGTCTCCGTTAGCTTTCAAGGTGTCATCCTTCAAGGTCTCATATTTCCGCCTTCCGCCTTCCCACTTCCGACTCTAGTCCCCCGTCCTCCGCCTTCCGACTTCCGCCCGAAGTCTCCGTCAGCTTTCAAGGTTTCAGATTTCAAGGTTTCAGCTTTCCGCCCTTCGCCTTTCGCCTTCCGACTTTCATCTCCGTCTTCCCCCTTTCATCTCCCGACTTCCGTCCGAAGTCTCCGTCAGCTTTCAAGGTTTCAGATTTCAAGGTTTCAGCTTTCCGCCTTCCGTCCTCCGCCTTTCGACTTTCGACTTCCGCCTTTAGTCTTCCATCCTCCGTCCTCCCCCTTTCATCTTCCGCCCTCCGCCTTCCGCCATCCGCCTTTCGACTTCCGACTTCCGACTTTAGTCTTCCGTCTTCCGTTTGCTGCTTCAAAAATATAATAGTGACGGCCTGACCCCATTGGGATTCCCTCCATTAGAGACGGCTGTGCCTGCCAGCCATAGGCTTGGTGAAGGCTGGTTCAATTTCAATTGAAATTAAAGAAATCTCCTTCATACCCACAGCCATGGCATCCGTGCTCACTCCCGAAAAACGTGCTTCCAGCTTGGTGCTGGGCGGTGATCGCGAGCCTGGACGGGTCCAGT
>JAGNQV010000049.1 GCA_017988885.1 Opitutaceae bacterium
TTGTCCCGGGTGCGGCGTTCGCTGGCGATGACACCGCGTTCGCGGTCGATTTCCTCGGGGTCAAATGTCTGGCCGTCGGCAAATTCGCGCAGCACGGCAAAGGCTTCGTCGAGCCGCTCCGGGTTGGTGCTCGGGGCCTCGAGACCGTAAATCGTGTGGGTCAGAAAGGTGAAGGCGCTGACATCAGCCCCGAAGGCGAAGCCGTGGCGTTGCAACGCGGCTTGGAGGGTTTCGTGGGGATAGAGCCGCGTGCCGTTGAAGGCCATGTGCTCGACGAAGTGGGCGAGCCCGCGCTGGTCCTCCTGCTCGTGCAGCGAACCGGCCAGCACCAGCAGGCGCAGCACGGTGCGGCCGCGCGGTTCGGCATTGGGCTTGATGGCGTAGCGCAGGCCGTTGGGCAGCGTGCCAAATTGGATGGCGGGATCAGGCGCGAGGTCGCTCGGCGCCTGGGGCCAACCGGCCGCCGCTGCTGCGCCATGGCCGATGAGGAAACCGAAGAAAGCGAGGACGAGACGACGGCCAATCACGCCCCTAGCTACGTGGCGCGGCGCGGCGCAGTCACGCGGAAAAGGGCGGACGAAGAAAATATTCGGTGGAACGGGGTAAATGGGTTGGCGGCCTGCTGGCAGGCAATTCTGACCGTCGCCGGCTGCAGCAGTTGCAAGCAAGCTCCTCCAAGCCGACCCTCCGTCACCGCTCTTGGCCGGCGAAGCTGCGGCGGAGATCGAGGGTTTGCGGAGCGGACTTGTTGTTAACTAAAGGGAATAGGCTCGGCATTGCGTGCTTTAGTCATTTTTTACTGGAGGCACAATTCCGATGCTCTGGCTTTACCGACTGCTCTTTCTGCCTGCGCTGTTGCTGAGCGCTCCGTTTTACGTGCGGCGGATGCGGCGGCGTGGCGGTTACCGGGAGAATTTCGGACACCGCTTTGGCCGCATCGACGGCTTGCCGCCGAAGCAACCGGGCCGAAAACGCATCTGGCTGCAGGCGGTGAGCGTGGGGGAAATCCTCGCGATCGGCCCGATGCTTGAAGCCTGGCAACGCGACGGCGATGTGGAGGTTTATCTGACGACGACCACGAGCACCGGCTACCGGTTGGCGGAAGAGCGCTACCGGAATCAAGTGGCGGGCATCGGTTATTTTCCGATCGACTGGTGGGGCTTCAGCCGGCGCGCGTGGCAGCGGATTCAACCGGACCTGGTGATCCTGACCGAGGGCGAGCGCTGGCCGGAGCACATTCATCAGGCCGAGATCCGCGGCGTGCCGGTGGTGTGCATCAACGCGCGGCTGTCGGATCGCAGCTACCGGCGGATGCGGCGCGTGAAATGGGCGGTGGCGCCGCTGCTGTCAGGGGTGACACGGTTGCTGCCGTGCTCGACGCACGACGAGGAACGGTTTCGCGAATTTGGTTTTGCGGGGGAGCGGATTTTTACCACGGGCAACATCAAGCTCGATGTCGCGATTCCGCGGTTGAGCGAAGAGGAGCTGTCCGAGCTGCGGCGCAAACTCGGGCTGCCGGCCGGGCTGGTGCTCATGGGCTCGTCCACGTGGCCGGGCGAAGAGGAGGCACTAGTGGCGGCGTGGAAATTGGCGCGAGGGCAGGGGCTGAGTTGTGCGTTGCTGATCGTGCCGCGACACATGGAACGGCGGGGCCAGATTGAGACGATGCTGCGGACGGGCGGGTTGAAGTATCATTTGCGTTCACAAGGCGCGGCGCCGGGTGAAGTGGAAGTGGCGGTGGGCGACACTACTGGGGAAATGCGCCAGTTCTTGCAACTGGCGGACTTAGTTTTCGTGGGAAAAAGTCTGCCACCGCAAACTGAAGGGCAGACGCCGGTGGAGTCGGCGGTGCTCGGCCGGCCGCTGGTGTTTGGGCCGGGGATGGGAAATTTTCGGGTGATTGCGCAAGAGCTCGTCGCGGAGGGCGCGGCGGTGCAGGTGCCGGATGCGGCGGCGCTGGGGGCGACGGTAGGGGAGTTGTTGCGCGATGCGACGCGACGCGAGGCCCTGGCGACGGCGGCGAGGGCGTGGCACCGCGTCAATTCCGGTGCGCTGCAGCGCACGCTGGCCGTGGTGCGCGAGGAGTTGGGGAAAGCCGGCGTTTGAGTCGTGCACTTGCCGGGTGGCGACTGAGTGCCGACCCGGCCGCCGTGGCGCCGATGGGCCTGACCAGGCTGATTTTTTAAAGTCAGCAGCGAAAAGCAGAAAGCCAATTTATAGGTTGCACCGAGGCGGGTGGTTTCTACGGTCACCCCTTTTACGCGGATGCAGTCACACGGCCCAAAGCGTATCTATACTCCACAATCGCTCGAATTTTGGTTCGGCAAACTCGAAAACGACTGGGCGGCTGCATTTAGCGAAACCCAGCTCGATTTCGGGCGCCGGCTCTACCGCGAAGGGGAAGTCCGTGAATTGGAGCTCACGGCGAAGGATGCCATCATTCACCGCCGCGTGGACAAGCGCGACGAATACGCGGTGATCGAATGGGACAAGGAAGGTCTTTCGGTGCGCTCCTCCACGACCGACCTCGAGATTGCCCATGCCTTGGCGGTGGCGGGATTGCATGAAATCGAGGAACTGGTGGCGGATGAAATCTCGCCGCTACCCGGCGAGCCGCCGCGCACACCTTTGGTCCCGGTTTTCACCAACGGTCACAAAACCGGCGAGGGTAATGGCAACGGCCATGCGCCGGCCGCACCCGCGGCACCGCGTCCGGCCAGCGGTCCGACCACCAACCGCACCCTCGCGCTGGTGTTCAAGACCAAGACGGCCGGACTGACTTTTCAGGCGCATTGGGTTGAGGCCGACGGCAAGACACGCCACCTCGCGCTCGGGGCGGCGGTGCACGCCGATGGCAATGGGCACGTGTCCTCCAGTGAACGCAGCAAGCTCATCGGCCTCGCCGCTTATGCGCGCAAGGCGCACTTCCACTACAACCAACAGACGGGCGTCTATGTGCTCGGGTCTCTGGTGGAGATTCCGAATTTTCTGAAAGTCACGCTGCCGGCCTGGCGGCGGCTATTTTTGATCGAGTTGGACGAGCGCTCCGCCAACCTCTCAAAAGGCACGCGCACGATCGACATCGAGGCGGTCGCCGAAAAAGCCGCGCCCTCCGGCGGCCAGACGGACGGCACGGGATTGAACCTGCGGTGGATTTTTCGCGCGGGCGAGCGGATGCTGACGGACGCCGAGGTGAATGCGCTACTCAAGCGCGGCGGCGCTCCGGTGATCCTGCCGAACCTCGGCATCGTGTCATTGTCGGCGGAACGTTGGGCGACGCTCAGCGAATGGCAGCAGAATGTTGCGGACACGCAAGGCGATGGCGTGCTCTCGCCGTATTTGATTTTTTCGCTGTTCAGCGATGCGCGATTGAAGCTGACCCTTTCGCCGGAAATCGAGGCTTGGCGCCAGGCCGTGTTGGCGCCGCCGGCGGAGCCGCCCGCGTTGCCGGAGTTGCTCCGGCCCTATCAACGCCGCGGCGTCGAATGGCTCGCGCATCTCTGTGACGTAGGCTGCCACGGGCTGCTCGCCGATGAGATGGGCTTGGGCAAGACGCTGCAAGTGATCACGCTGCTGGCGACACGGCCGCGCGCGGGCAAACCGAACTTGGTGGTCTGCCCCGCGAGCGTGGTGCCGGTTTGGCGGGAAGAGATCGCCCGGTTCTTCCCCGACCTGAAGGTCGATACGCTGAAGGCGGGTCATGATTTTTCCTCGCACGCCGACGACGTCATCTGGCTGGCCAGCTACACGCAGTTGCGCAAACACCGCGAATTGCTGCCGGCGCATGAATTCGGCTACGTGGTGTTGGATGAGGGCCAGTTCATCAAGAACCCCGATGCGAAGGTCACGCAGACCTGCTTCGCCATCCGCGCGCAGCACCGCATCGTGCTCACCGGCACGCCGCTGGAGAACCGGCAGCTCGACCTCTGGAGCATCTTTCGCTTCCTCCTGCCGGGCTTGCTCGGCTCGCGCACCGCGTTTGAGGCGGCCTTGAACACCAATCGCGCCGCGACGATGGACCGGCTGCGGACGCAGCTCGCTCCTTTCATCCTCCGGCGCACGAAGAATGCGGTCGCCACCGAGCTGCCGCCCAAGGTCGAGATGGATTTGCTCTGCCCGCTCACCGATGTGCAGCGCGCCGAATACGCGCGCATCTGCTCCGAGGGTTTGGAGCGGCTGGGCGACGATGTGGGCAAGGCAATGCGCGAAAAATCCTTCGGCTTCCTCGCGCTGCTCACCCGGCTGCGCCAGACCTGCTGCGATCCCGACATGCTGCCGTGGCGGAATTCGCCGCTCGCCGATTCCGGCAAGATCACGCTGCTGGTCGAGAAGCTCGCGGAAATTGTCGGCAGCGGACACAAGGTCGTCATCTTCTCGCAGTTCGTGATGCTGCTTGATCGCGTGCGGGAGGCGATGATCGCCAATTTCCCCGACCTGCCGCGCTATGAGCTGACGGGCATGACGCTGGACCGGCAGAAGCCCGTGCAGTCGTTTCAGCAGGCGCAGGGCGCGGCGGCGATGCTGGTGTCGCTCAAGGCGGCTGGCACCGGCATCACGCTGCATGCGGCCGACTATGTCTTCCTGCTCGATCCGTGGTGGAATCCCGCGGTGGAGGCGCAGGCGGTGGACCGGGTGCACCGCATCGGACAAACGAACACGGTTTTTGTTTATCGCATGGTGACGGCCGGCACGATCGAGGAACGCATCCAGGCGCTGAAGGCGGACAAGAAAGACCTCTTTGACCGGCTGATCGGCGGGCTCGGTGGTGACTTTGACCTGAGTCAGCATTTCACTTCGTTGCAAAGCCTCGTGCAACTCACCGCGCAGTTTGATCAGGAGCAGGAGCCCGTGCACTGAGCCCGGGAAGGTGCGGTGGCCGGCGGTCAGGTGCACACCGGGCTTGTTATGTTGGGCGGCGTTGCTACGGTGGAGTCGAAGTGGATATTTCGACGGACCTACTGGCCCAGCCTGATGTGGTGATGCTGGACTTGCGTGCTGATTCGCGGGAAACGGCGCTGCGGACCCTGCATGCCCGGCTCGCGCGCCGGGGCGTGGTGAAAAACGCGGATCAGTTGCTTTACGACCTGTTGGAGCGCGTCTTTCTTGCGCCGGTGTGCATCGCCACCGATGTGGCTTTGCCGCATGCCCGCACGGATGCCGTGGACCGGATGGTGCTGGGGGTGGCCCGCGTATTGGACCAAGGCGTCGCGTTTGACGCGGAACACCACTTCATCAAACTCATCTTCATGGTGGGCGTGCCCAAACAACAGGTGGATGAATATCTGCAAATGATGGCGGCCATTTCCCGCGTGTTGCGCAATGAGTCAGTGAAGGCCGGTTTGCTGACGGCGGCCACGGAGGAAGAATTTTGCGCGCTGTTGGCGCGCGGCGCCCGGAAATGAAGGCGGTCACGGATCCGGCAAAGTTATTGATGGAGCGCCTGCTGCGGTTGTTGCGCTGGCGCGTCTGGCTCGCGGAGCGTTTACAACCCACCGACTGGCAGGTGACGCTGCTGTGGGCAGCCTTGGCGGGATTTCTCGGCGCACTGGCGGCACTTTTTTTCGCAGCCAGCGCGGAGGGCGTGCACCAATTCCTGACCAACTCCAACGCGGGCGTGGTGGAATCGATGCGGCTGCTGCCGTGGTGGGGCCGCCTGCTCGTGCCGGCGGCCGGCGGCCTGCTCGCGGGCCTGGTGCTCATGCTTGGCCAGCGGCTGGTGCGGGGCCAAAGCTCCACCGACTATATGGAGGCCATCGTGATCGGCGACGGTCACATCGCGCTGCGCACGAGTTTAGTGAAGAGCGTCTCGGCGCTGTTCACGATCGGGTCGGGCGGTTCGGTGGGGCGCGAGGGTCCGATGGTGCAGCTTTCCGCCATGCTGGCTTCGCTGGTCGGGCGCTGGCGGCAATTTTCCAAGCCGCAACTGCGGCTGCTCGTGGCCTGCGGCGCGGCGGCGGGCATCGCCTCGGCCTATCACGCGCCGATCGCAGGTTCGTTTTTCGTCGCCGAAATCATCCTCGGCACCATTGCAATGGAGAGTTTGGGTGCGCTGGTGGCGGCTTCAGTCACGGCGGCCTTGACGTTGCAGGTGCTGGGCTATTCCGGAAATATCTACCAAGTGGCGCCTTTCCAACTGGGATCGCCGTGGGAAATGGGGCTCTACGTCGTGTTGGGCCTGATCGCGGGTTCCGTGTCGCCGTGGTTTCTGCGTTCGCTGCGTTTGGCTGAGGAAGTTTTTGTCGCGACCAAACTGCCGCTGGTGGCGCGTCTCACGCTGGGCGGCCTGCTGGTGGGCGGCATCGCCATCAATGTGCCGGAAGTCTGCGGCAACGGTTACTCGATCGTGGTGGAGATTCTCAACGGCCGGATCTTCTGGGTGGCGCTGATCGGCATCCTTTGCTGCAAGTGGCTCGCGACCGCCTCGTCGATCGGTTCGGGGGCGCAGGGCGGGGTGTTTACCCCCACGCTGTTCATGGGCGCGGCGGGCGGGTATCTTTTTGGCACGGCCGTGAACGCGGTCTGGCCGCACGGGGCGGGCCCGCAGGCCTTCGCGATGGTGGGCATGGGCGCATTCTTGTCGGCCACGAGCCGGGCCCCGGTCATGGCGGTCATCATGCTGTTTGAGATGACCCTGAGCTACGACATCATCCTGCCGCTCATGGTGTGCAGCGTGGTGGCGTATTTCACGGCGCGCGGAATTGACGGGCACTCGCTTTACAGCGAAACACTGCGCCGCAAGACGGCCACCGATCCGGCGGCGACCCTGACGGCGGGGCGGGTGATTGATCTCGTGAAACTCAATCCGCCCGTGGTGCCTTCCACCGCGCGTTTCGCCGAGATCGCCAAGGTCTTTTTGTCGGTGCGCGTCAACAATGTCTATGTGACGAATCCCGAGGGACAGTTCATGGGCGCGGTGTCGTTGCATGACATCAAGCCGTATCTCGGCGAGACGAACGTCGCCGAGCTGGTGCTGGCCCGCGACATAGTGCGGGAAGATTTTCCGCGCGTGCTGCCCGAGGAGACGCTGAGCGATGCGCTGGGCAAGTTCATGGGTAACGATGCGCAACGCCTGCCGATCGTGGACCACACCGGCCGGTTGTTGGGGAGTCTTTCGAAGAACGACCTGATGCTGGCGCTGGTGGCAAAGCGCAAAAAATAGCGCGGAGCGCGGCGGGCGGGGCGTTCACGGAAAATAATCCGACAGCCGCCGCTTTTGCCGTTTTGTGACAGAGTCGACGCGGGTTCGTAACAATCGGCTGTCATCGTGGGTGCGTCCCAGAAACCAACTCAAGAACGCACCCAACATGCTAAACCTCACGAATAAATTCAAATGGCTCACGCTCCTCTCGGGCGTCCTCCTCCTGGCCGGTTCCGCCGTCGCACAGGACAGCGGTCCGCTGATCGACCTGCTGGTGAAGAAAGGCCTCATCAATGATCAGGAAGGCGAGGAACTCCGCGCCGACCTCGCCCGCGACGCCAGTGCGGCGGTGGTCGCGACGCTTTCCGGCGGCAAAAGCACCGCCGGCCTTTCCATCGCCGGTCGCATCCAGATCCAATACGCCGGCCTTGCCACCGACATCAGCGGCACCGCCGCGGATCCGGTGAGCACTTCGCACTTTTTTCTCCGCCGCATTTATCTCGGGGCGAAGGCCAATCTCGGCATGGGCTGGACCTCCAGCCTCAACTACGATTTCGCCGGCTCGACCTTTGATGAGGCGAAGATCACCTGGACCCAGAGCGATGCGCTCGCGGTTGACATCGGTTTCCGCAAGGTGCCGTTCGGTTTGGAGGAATGGTATACCTCGTCCGGCAGCCTCAAGGCCATCGAGCGTTCGCCGGGCACCCGCTACTTCGTGGAAGGCAACAACGGCCGCCGGCTCGGCGCCGGCAGTTATCGCATCGGCCTCTACGCTGGTGGCAAGGGAGAGAGCGGCCTGTTCTACAATGTGGCCGTCACCAACCCCGAGCGCGATGAATCCGCCGCCGGTGTCGCCGGGGTCGGCTCGGCCGCCAACAACAATCTGGCCTACTGGGCCAACGTGGGTTTCAAGGGCAAGTCCGGCGAGAGTCTCGCTTACGTGCTGAGTGCTTCGGTGGGCATACTGCCTGATCAGGGTGGCAAGACGCTGGGCGCGGGAGATGACCTCACGGTTTACAACGTCTTTGCGGATTTCACCCGCGGCAACTTTGACCTGCAGCTCGAATACTTCGGCAGCGACAACCAGCACGGCATCTCCGCCACGCGGGACTCGAAGAGCAGCGCCTATTCCATCCAGCCCGCCCTCAAGGTCGGCGAGAAGTTTGAATACGCGGTGCGCTACACCTATGTCGATTCCGACGGGCGTGGCGTGAACCTCAGCGACGGCATCCGCTCCGCCCCCGGCGGCGGCACGATGGACAACCTGTCCGAATGGTATGCGGGTCTGACTTACTTCTTCCGCGGCAACGATGTGAAGTGGCAGATCGGCTATATTGCGGGCGAATCCAATGACACGATCACCGGCGGCACCGCCAAGGCCAAGACCTCCGGCGTGCGCAGCCAGATGCAGGTTAACTTCTGATTCTTCCCTCCAACGAAAGTCCAAATACAAAGCATATGAAAAAACTACTCATTCTCGCCCTCGCGGCCCTGGCCGCCACCTCGGTGCAAGCGCAGAAACTCGTCCTCAAGGGCTCCGACACGCTTGGCGCCAAGCTCGTGCCGATGCTGGCCGAGGAATACAAGGCCATGCACCCCGGCGTGAGCTTCGAAATTGCCGCGGAAGGTTCCACGACCGGGATCGCCGCCATCACGGACGGCACCGCCCAGATCGGCATGTCCTCCCGTCGCGCCAAACCGACCGAAATGTCGGCAGCCCAGGCCAAGGGCGTCACGATGAAGCCCACGGTGGTCGCCTATGACGGCATCGGTGTGATTGTAAACGCCGGCAGCCCGATTTCGAACCTGACGAAGCGCCAGGTGGAGCAGATCTTTACCGGTGACATCACCGACTGGTCGGCGGTGGGCGGTCCGGCGGGCAAGATTTCGGTCTATACCCGCAACACGTCGTCAGGCACTTATTCGGACTTCAAGGAACTCGCGATGAAGAAGCGTGATTATGCCGCTTCCTCGCAGAAGATGGCCGGCAATGAGCAGATCGCGGCCGAGGTGGCGAAGAACCCGAGCGGCATCGGCTATGTGGGCCTCGCCTACATTGCAGATCCCGGCATCAAGACGGTTTCCATCGAAGGCGCGCTGCCAAGCAAGGAAGCCGTGCTCGCGAAGAAATACCCCTACGCCCGCCCGACGTTCTATTACACCAATGGCGAGCCGACGGGTGAAGCGGCCAAGTTCATGGACTTCACGCTGAGCGACGCAGGCCAGCACCTCGTGGCCAAGGTTGGTTTCGTTCCGATCCGCTGAAGCCCCGGCAAAACGTCACCTGTTCGTCACAGAGGTCCCCTTGACGGGACCTCTGTCTTTTCGCGACTTATCCCAGTTCAAACGCCTTCCATCCGCAGCTACATGCAGTCCGACTCTCAGCCACCCAAGCCTTTTAGCATTGCGAAAGCCCGCACCCGTTTTTTTGGGCTGACCTTGGACGAGGTTATCCGGGCCTTTTTTGGCGGCAATGCGCTCATGGCGGTCGTGGTGCTCGCGCTCATCACCCTCTTCCTGTTTCGGGAGGGGTTCGCGTTTTTTGGCCAGAACCGGCATGGTATCCAGGTTTACCGTCAGGCAGGGCTCGAATATGTGGATTACATCCGGCAGCAGGAGCAGGATCATACGGCGCTGACCCGCTACCTTTCTGATGTGCGGCTGCGCACGTTGCAGCAGCTCATGACCCAGGGTGGCCTTGGTCTGGCGGCAGCGAATGCCCAGTTGACGGAGTTTGATGATTTCGCCGGCCGTTACAGTGATGCGGTCGAGCCGTTGCGCGGATTGGTTTACGATCTGACCGAGGTCGCAACCGCGATCAAAACCAAGTATCAGATCATCGAGGATAAAAAGGAGCAGCGCCTGCAACTACTCGCAGTGGGCAAGACGGCTGAAGCGGATGCGGTAAAAATCATGCCCGTGGATATCCAGGCCGAGTTGGTGCCGCTCACCGGTGCGCTTTCCTTCTACAAGGACACCAGCGATGAGCTGGCCAAGTCGCTCAAGGAGATTGCGGCGACTGCGCCAGCGTTGCCTACACCGGAGCTGCAAAAGCGCCTGGATCGTTTCAAGCAGCTCAATGCCGCCTATATCGCGGGATTCCCGGCGGTGCTGCGTCAGTTGGAAACGTGGGATTATACGAAGCCGGTGCCGGCCACGCGGGCCTTCACGAGTTTTCTTTTTGGCCGGCAATGGCTGACCGCCAGTTTCTGGCAGGACTGGTATGGAGTGGTGCCGCTGTTTGTCGGCTCCCTGCTGGTTTCCGTCATCGCGCTGGTCATTGCGGTGCCGCTGGGCGTGGGTGCGGCCATCTACATCAACCAGATCGCAACTGTGCGGGAGCAGCGTTTCGTCAAACCCGCCATCGAGTTCATTTCAGCGATTCCGTCCGTAGTGCTCGGGTTCTTCGGGATTGCCGTGTTGGGTCAGGCGTTGCGGACGCTCTCCCAGTTTGAGTCGCTCAACTGGATTCCCGGGTTCCCTTTCTCCGAGCGGCTGAACGCGCTGACGGCGGGCTGCCTGCTCGCTTTGATCGCGGTGCCGACGATTTTCACCCTGGCGGAGGATGCGCTCAACAACGTGCCGCGCGCCTTCAAGGAGGCGTCCTTCGCGCTGGGCGCGTCGCGGCTGCAGACCATCCTGCGCATTATCGTGCCAGCGTCGCTGTCTGGCATTGTCTCCGCGGTGCTGCTTGGGCTCGGCCGCGTCATCGGCGAGACCATGATCGTGTTGTTGTGTGCGGGTAACCGCATCGCCATCCCGGATTTCACCCAGGGCCTCTCGGTCATCGTGCAGCCGGTGCACACGATGACCGGTATCATCGCGCAGGAAATGGGCGAGGTGGTGCGCGGCAGTATTCACTACCGGGCGCTCTTCGTCGTGGGTATCCTGCTTTTTTTCATCGCGCTGCTGCTCAACTTCGTCGCCCAAAAAATCGTGCGCAAATACCGTATTTCCATCGGTTGATTCCCCATGAGCGCCGCCCCTCATCCCTTTGCCCACAAACCCAGTCGTCGCCGCCTGCTGGAGCGGTGCACGTTTGGAGTGTTTCGCCTGGCGACGTATTTCGTGCTGCTCTGCGGTCTGCTCGTCTTCGGCGACATCATCGTGAAGGGCTCGCGCACGGTGTTTCAGAAAGAGTTTCCATTCGTCAATGTGCCCTTTCTGACTGAAGCGCCAGAGTCGCTTTACGTTTTCGAACATAACGGCCAGAAGCTGGAAATGGGCGACAAGGCCTATCGCACCTTCCGGGCGAAAGAGGAGGCGGCGGCCAAGGCGGAGGGCCGGCCGGCGCCGGAGTTCAAGGCCGAGAGCTACGTTTACTCCGCGGGTGGTATCTGGCCCTGCATCGTCGGCACGGTGCTCCTGGTGGTGGGCTCAATGAGCATCGCTCTTACACTTGGGATATCCAGCGCCATCTATCTTAACGAATACGCCAAGGATGGGCCGGGCGTGCGTTTCATCCGGCTCGCCATCATCAACCTCGCCGGCGTGCCTTCCATCGTCTTTGGCCTGTTTGGCTTCGGGCTGTTTGTGATTTTCCTGGATTGGAACGTATCGCTGATCTCCGGCTGGTTCACGCTGGCTTTCATGGTGCTCCCCGTGGTCATCACGGCTTCCGAGGAAGCGCTCAAGGCGGTGCCCAAGGGCTTCCGCGAGGGCTCGCTGGCCCTCGGTGCGACCAAGTGGCAGACGATTCGCAAAAATGTGCTGCCGTATGCCCTCCCGGGTATTCTCACTTCGTCGATTCTGGGCATCGCCCGGGTCGCGGGCGAAACCGCCCCCATCATGTTTACCGCGGCCTACGTGGTCCGGGACAAACTCCCGTGGGACGTGGACAAATTCAGCGACTTCTTTTTCCAAGGCGTGATGGCCCTGCCTTATCACATCTACGTAGTTTCCTCAAAAATCCCGCAGAACGAATACACCGCCCGCGTGCAATACGGCACCGCACTGGTATTTCTGCTCATCGTGGCCCTCATCGCCGCGGCCTCGATCGTGCTCCGCACTAAACTTCGCAACCGTTACAAATGGTAACCACCCTGTCTTTGCCCACTCAATCCACGCTCATGGATACACCTGTCGTCCCTCCCGCCTCCCGCCAGTTCAAGGTTCCGGCCCGGCCCGCTGCCGCCGGCCAGACGGAAACCTTGGTGGATATCCAGAACTTCGATTTCTACTACGGGGAGAAACAGGCGTTGTTCGACATCAACCTGAAGATCGATGACAAGCGGGTGACGGCCTTCATCGGCCCGTCCGGCTGCGGTAAATCCACGCTGCTGCGCTGCCTCAACCGCATGAACGACCTCATCGATGGGACCAGTGTCCGACGCGGCACGGTCAAGATCCGGGATGTTGATATCAACGGCCGCGACGTGGATGCGATTGAGCTGCGCAAACGTGTGGGCATGGTTTTTCAGAAATCCAATCCTTTCCCGAAATCCATTTACGAGAACATTACCTATGGCTTGCGCATTCAGGGTGAGAAAAACAAATCACGCCTCGATGAAGTCGTGGAAAAATCCCTGCGCGGCGCCGCCTTGTGGGATGAGGTCAAGGACCGGCTGCACGAGAGCGGTCTCGGGCTTTCCGGTGGTCAGCAGCAGCGGCTCTGCATCGCACGGACCATCGCGGTCGAGCCGGAGGTCATCCTGATGGACGAGCCTTGTTCGGCACTGGATCCCATTGCCACGGCGAAGGTCGAGGAACTGATTCACGCGCTGAAGACCAAGTTCACCATCATCATCGTTACCCACTCGATGCAGCAAGCCGCGCGCTGCTCCGACAAGACGGCGTTCTTCTACCTTGGCCGGCTGATTGAATACGCCGACACCAAGACCATTTTCATGAACCCCGCCAATCCGCAGACCGAGGCCTACGTCTCGGGGCGCTTTGGCTGATCCCTGTTTTCCCCATGACTAACTTCGACGAAGAACTGCAAGTGCTGAAGGACCGGCTCCTGGCCATGGCGAGCCATGCCGAGAGTGCGGTCGCCCGCTCCATCCGGGCCCTGTCGGAGCGGGATGATGCGCTGGCGCAACAGGTGCGGCAGGACGACAACATCCTCGACCGCTATGAAATCGAGATTGATGATATCGCGATTCACCTGCTCGCGATGGCTCCGGTGGCCTCGGACCTCCGGCTCATCACCGTGGCGATGAAGATTTCCCAAAACCTCGAGCGGGTGGGCGACGAGGCGGTGAAGATCGCCCGCCAAGTCATCGACCTGAGCGCCTCGCCCCCGCTCAAGCCCTACGTGGATCTGCCGCGCATGGCCGAGATGGCGCGAAAAATGTTGCGCGGCACGATCGATGCCTTCGTGCAGCGCCAACCGGAGGCGGCCCGCGCCATCATCTTGAGCGATGCCGGCGTCGATGAGCTCAACCGGCAGCTGCATCGCGAGCTTTCAAGCTTTATGATCGAGTCGCCCGCCAATATCTCGCGCTGCCTCGCGCTCATGATCATTTCCCGTTCGCTTGAGCGGGTGGCCGACCACGCCACGAATATCGCGGAGGAAGTGGTTTATCTTTACGAGGCCCGCGACATCCGCCACTCCAAAGCCCAGCCGCATGAAGCAGAAAATCCTGGTCGTTGACGACGAGCCCGACGCCTTGGAGGTCATTGCCTTCAAGCTGAAGGAGGCCGGTTACATGCCCCTGACGGCCCCCGACGGGCTGCGCGCGGTCGAACTCGTGCGCGAGGAACGGCCCAGCTTGGTGGTGCTCGACCTGATGCTGCCCGGGCTCGATGGGCTTGAGGTGTGCAAGATCCTGCGGCGCGACCCGGTCACCGCCGACATTCCCATTATCATGCTCACCGCCCGCGCGGCCGAGATGGACCGCATCGTCGGACTGGAGTTAGGCGCCGACGATTACGTCACCAAGCCCTTCAGCCCGCGCGAACTGGTGCTGCGCATCAAAAAAGTCCTGGCCCGGAGCCAGGAGCCGGTCGAACCGGCTTCCCACCTGCGCATCGGGGTGCTGGACCTCGATGTCGGCCGCCATCTGGTCAAGATCAACGACCAGCCCATCACCCTCACCGCCACCGAATTCAAGCTGCTGGAACTGCTGGCCCGCCGCCGCGGCCGGGTGCAGACCCGCGACCGCCTGCTGCAGGATGTGTGGGGCTATGACAATCCGATCGACACGCGCACGGTGGATACGCACATGCGCCGGCTGCGTGAGAAGCTCGGCCCGGCGGCGGAATATCTGGAAACGATCCGGGGCGTCGGGTATCGCTTTGGGTCGAACGGATGACCGGCCAAGCGCTTTTACTTCTCGCGGCCCTGATCGCCACCTTGGCGTGGCTGGCCAGGCTGCGCCACCAGCTCGCGGAGGTGCAGCAGGCTGCCGAGCGGGAACGCTGGGAACTGCAACGCCAGCATGCCTCCGCGCTCGGCGAACAGCAGGACCGGCTCTCGGCCGTCTTGGCCCAGATGCTGGAAGCCCTCATCGTCGTGGACGCGGCCGGGCGCATCCAGCTGGCCAACTGGGCCGCGGCCCAGTTGTTTGGTTTTCAACTGCCCGTCGAGGGCCGGCCGCTGCTCGAGGTGGTGCGGCACCATGAGTTTTCAGTCTTACTGGCCCGGCTGGGGCACGAACCCGAGGTGCAGGATTATGAACTGCACCTCGAAGGGACCGTGAGACGCACGCTGAAAGTCAACGCCGTGCGGCTGCTGGATGCGCGGGCCCAGCCCGCCGGGGCGCTCTTTGTGGTGCACGATCTCACGGCCTTGCGAAAGCTGGAAGGCCTGCGGGTGGAATTTGTCGCAAACGTGAGCCATGAGCTGCGCACGCCGCTCTCCCTGATCAAAGGCGCCGCCGAAACCCTGCTGGACGGCGGCTACCAAGATCCGGTGGCGCTACCTCGTTTCCTCGGCATCATCGACCGGCATGCGAGCCGGCTGAGTCTCCTGATCGAGGATTTGCTCCTGCTCTCGTCCCTCGATTCCGGCCGGATCGTGCTGCGCTCCGACTCGGTGGAACTGCACGACCTCACGGAAGAGATCATGGGAGATTTCCGGGTGCCGGCCAGCGAGCGGGGGATCAGCCTGCAGAACAGCCTGCCGGCGACCCTCTGGGCACGCGGGGACGCCGGCCGGTTGCGGCAGGTTCTGTCGAACCTGGTCGACAACGCGATCAAGCACGGGGGCAAGGGTTCGGTCGAAGTTGGCGGCGGCCCCCTGAGTGCGGGTTGGATTGAATTATGGGTGCGCGACGAGGGCCCGGGCATTCCGGCGGAGGTGCGCGAGCGGGTGTTCGAACGCTTCTTCCGCGTGGACAAAGCGCGGTCGCGGCCGCAGGGAGGAGGCACCGGCCTGGGGTTGGCGATCGTGAAAAATCTTGTGCAAGCGCATGGCGGCGAGGTGCGCGTGGAAAGCGGGGAGGGGCGCGGCACCACCTTTTTCCTCAAGCTGCCATCCGCATAAAAACCGCCGTGCGGCTGACCGGCAGGAGCTGCAAGATGTCGATCCAGTCCGTGGCGCCCGGCCGGCGAAAACCTACTTCAATGCGGTCTCAATCAGGAATCCCAGCAGGCCGGTGACGGGGAGCGTGAGCACCCAGGCCCAGACGATGCGTTCGACGAGCCCCCATTTGACGGCGCTCAGACGCTTGGAGGCGCCGACGCCCATGATGGAGGTTGAAATGACGTGAGTGGTGGAGAGCGGGATGCCAACGCTCGAGGCGGCGTGAATGATGAGGGCTGCAGTGGTCTCGGCGGCGAAACCGTGGATGGGCTGCAGCTTGACCATCTTGTGGCCCATCGTGCGGATGATGCGCCAGCCACCGGCGGCGGTGCCGGCGGCCATGGTGAGGGCACAGGTGATCATCACCCAACGCGGCACCTCGAATACGGGGGTCTTGAGAAACGAGGCCCACTCCGGAACGTCCTTGAAAATGCCGGCCTGGGTGCCGGTGAACAGGGCGAGGGCGATGATGCCCATGGTTTTTTGGGCGTCGTTGGAGCCGTGGCTGTAGCCCATGAAGCCGGCGCTGACGAGTTGCGCCTTGCCGAAGATGAGGCTGACGACGCGCGGCGTCACCTTGCGCAGGATGGCCATGAGGAGAAACATCAAACCAGCGCCGATCACAAAACCGAGCAGCGGCGAAGAAAACATGGGCAACACGATTTTCGGCCAAAGACCACTGTGGACGCCTTGGTCGTTGACCACGTGCCATTTCAGCACTTCCCAGTTGCCATGCGAGGAAGCGAGGGCCGAGCCGCAGAGTCCGCCGACCAAGGCGTGGCTCGAACTGGAGGGGAGGCCCAGCCACCAGGTGAAAAGATTCCAGACGATGGCGCCGAGCAAGGCGCTGAGCACGGTCGTCATGTTGACGAATGTCGTGTCGACGAGCCCTTTGCCGATCGTGGTGGCGACGGCCGTGCCCATCATCGCCCCAAGGAGATTCCAGAAGGTGGCCCAGACGATCGCCTGCCGCGGCGAGAGCACTTTGGTCGAAACGACTGTGGCGATGGCGTTCGCGGTGTCGTGAAAACCGTTGATGTATTCGAAGACAAGCGCGGCCAGCAGAACGAGCAGGAACAGCGTCATGGGGCGGGTTACCGGCTCAGGAGTGTTTCAGCACGATCGCCACGACGACATTGCCGGCATTGCGGCAACGGTCCACGGCGCGTTCCACCAGCTCGTAAATCTCCTGCTGGATCACGAGCTCCTTGGCGTCGTAGGGACCATGATAAAGCTCTTTCAACAGGCCGAGCATGACATTGTCGGCCTCGCCCTCGGCGTATTGCAGCCGGTCATTGGCCTCGCGGATCCGCTCGATGTTGGTGCCGCCGCGGAGTTGCTTCACCATGAAGACAACGGCATCGGCTGCGAGGAGGAGGAGTTCGGTTTGGCGGAGAAAGCCGGCGTGCGGGACCTTGCCCGGGTAAATGGAGAGGCGTTCGACGATTTTCTCGATGGCCTTGGGAATGCGGTAGAGCGCGAAGGAGAGCGCCTCGATATCCTCGCGCTCCAGCGGCGTGACGAAAGTGCGGCTGAGCGCCTCGGTCATCTCGTGGCGGACGCGTTTTTCCTTCCGCCGGCTCTGGACGAATTCGTCGAGATTGGCCGGGGAACCGCCGGTGCTGAGGGTTTGCAGGTAGTTGGCCAGCAGCTTGACGCTGGCATTGGCGGCATCCGCGCCTGCCTCCAGCAGGTCGAAAAACTTATCGTCTTTGCCGAAGAGCTTTTTGAGCGAAAACATGCGTTGGCTGAGTAGCGGTGAATGTTGCGATTGCGCAACAAATACTTTCGTGGTGACTCAAATTTTTCCACGCAACCGGGCCCACCAGGAACCGAGCCGTTCGCGGATGGCCTTGGTGCTGCGCTCGAGCCCGCTCAGGTCGCAAGTGAGGTCGTCCCAGCGAAAATCGGGGTTGGGGCGTGCGGTGAAATCGGCGGGACAGGGGAATGGGGCCAGCCCTTGATGGCGCATGAGGGCCACGGCGCGGGGCATGTGCCAGGCGGAAGTGACCAAGGCAAACGGGGAGGGACCCACGATTTGCCGGATGGCACCGGCCTCTTCCTCGGTATCACGGGCGAATTCGATCAACTGCATGCGGGCGGGGGCCACGCCGAGGGACTGGGCGGCGCGGGCGAGCAGGGCGGCATGGGTTTCGCCGCCATCGAAGCCGGGACCCGAAAAAACGATTTTCGCGTCGGGCAGGGCACGGGCGATCCGCACACCCTCCATGAGGCGGGAGGTGGCGGAAGCGCTCAGGCGGTTTGTAGCGGACAGTCCCGGGGTGTCAGAATTGCCCCCGCCGAGCACGACGATGGTGCGACAAGCAGCCAGACCGGGAGGCAAGGTGGATCCGGTTGGCAAGTCGGGGATGGCGGCGTGTTGGGTCTCCAGCGGTAGGAGCAGGGCAATGCCGATCTGCTTGTTGCTCAATCCCACTAGCAGCAATAAGCCAGCGGAAATCAGCCATTTGCCTGTTTTAGTGCGACGGGTAAAAATGAGCAGAAACAACCCCGCCAGCGCCAGAATCAGGCTGAATTGCAGGGGCATCAGCAGGTAGGAAACCGCCTTTTTCAGCCAAAACATGGGAAAAACAAAAATGGGGCGGCCAACGGGACTCGAACCCG
>JAGNQV010000209.1 GCA_017988885.1 Opitutaceae bacterium
AGGTCAACCCCCATGAATTGCTGGGCATCGGTGGTGAACACGACGTGATGGTGGCCGGACGCCACGCCGTGCGCGACGCCGTTTTGGAACGGATCGAAACCCTTGGTTGCTGCGGAAAGGCATGAATTATGGCTGACATCGGCCGTATCAGCATTTTGGTGGACGCGCAGGTCCCTCTGCGCGTTGCGACGCCTCCGCCGGCAGAGAGACCGGCCGACCCACCTCAAACGCGCCAATTTGATCAGGCCCTTTTAGCACCCCATAAATCCCATGACTGACATCGGTTGCGTCGGAATTCTCGTTGAAGACACCATTTGCGGCCCCATGGCCGAGCTGCCGCGCGAAGGCCTCCTGCTGGCCATCGACGCCATGCCGGTCAAAGCCGGCGGTTGTGCCGCCAACGTCGCCATCGATCTGGCCAAGCAGGGTCTGGCCGTGGACATCGTGGGCTGCCTTGGCCGCGACAGCGCCGCGCAAGTGCTCACCTCCACGCTGGAAAAGCACCGGATCGGCTGCAGCCAGATGGTTTATACGGACGCTTATCCCACGAGTAAAACAGTCATCCTGCTCGTTGAAGGCCAGGACCGGCGCTACATCCATGTGTTCGGCGCCAACCGCGCGCTCACCGTCGCCCAAATCAACCGCGAGTGGGTGGCCGGCCTGAAGATTTTTTATCTCGGCGGACTCTTCGCCATGCCCGGAATCAATGTGGCCGAATTGCGCGAGCTGCTCCAGTTCTGCCGTGACCGCCAGATCATCACCGTGGTGGACGTGGTCGTGCCTCAGCAATGGACCGGCGCCGGCGAGCTGACCGCCTTGCTGCCGCACATCGACTATTTTCTACCCAACGACGACGAAGCCGTGCAAATCACAGGTCTGACGGAACCGCTGGCTCAGTTGCGTTACCTGCAGGCGGCCGGAGCGCACACGGTGATTATCACCCAGGGCAAGGCCGGCGCCATTGCCGCGCGGGGCGGCCAATACTGGCATTGCGGCGCCCATACGGCCAAGGCGGTCGATCCCTCCGGTTCCGGCGATGCGTTCAGCTCCGGCATCATCACCGCGATTCACCGCGGCTGGGACATGCCCCGCATGCTCGCGTATGCGAGTGCCTTGGGCGTCTCGGCCACCCGCGTGGTGGGCACCACGGATGGCGTCTTCACCGCGGCTGAAGCCGAAGCCTTTGCCGCAACCCATCCCTTGGCGGTGGCGGAAGGTCTGCTCTAACGCGATCCCGCATGCAACCGACCCTCGCGAACCGGTCGCTCGGCTTTACCCTCGGCCGCGGCGGCACACCGGAGCATCCGACGCACTACGTTCGCTCCATCGCTTTCCGCGACGGCAGCGAGTGGCGCGAGATTCTCGCGGGGGTTCCAGGTGGAGAATTCGCCACCTCGCTCGCCAGCGTCGACGCATCGCACTGTGAGATTCACCGCTCCGAAGCCGCGGGCGGCACGGTGCATTTGCACGCGGCGTGCGACGCTTGGACGGCCACCGCGGTGCTTACCCTCGCCGCGGACGAACCGTTGCTCACGCGCCGGCAAACGTATCGCTTCCTCCGTCCGTGCGTGGCCGCGATTCACCCCGGCTTTCTTTTGCGCGCAGACGAACGCGTGCGCTACACCTATCCCTTGCGCGCCCACGAGCAACCGCTCGCCGCCTTGCGCCCGCTGCGCGCTCCCGTCGATTGGGCCCTGCCGTTTCCGTTTCACGTGTGGCACGACGGACGTTTCGTTGCGCTCTACGGCGTGGATCGCACCACCTCCGCCGGCACGCTCGACTTTTCGCCGCAACCAGAGGGTCAGAGCCTGCTCCGCATCTATTATCCGGATACCTCGCCCGTCGTGGGCCTCATGCCGTCCGAACCACCCGGCACGAGAGCGTTTGCCGCTGGCGAGGAGTTCACGCTGACGGAGGTGCTCGCCGTCCGCTCCCTCGCTGCCGGCCAGGAACCGCTGCTCGAGGCGGAACGCATCGCCGCCACACTTCTCCTGCGCACCCCGCCGCCGGGGTTCGATGCCGAGCAAGTTGCCGCCGGCATCGCGGCGTTTTTTCCCCGCTGCGAACTCTGGGAACCCAACGCGCTCGGGCCCGGCCGCGGTTGGTTCAGTAACATGTGGGTGCGCACACAAACCGGCCCCGCCAAGAAACGCGGCGAGATGAGCGGCTACTTCGATCTGGGCTGGGGGGAAGGCATCGCCGTCGAGATCTGGATGGGCGCCGTGCGCCACTGGCAGCGCACCCGCGATCGTGGTTTGCTGCCCTACGTCGATGAGATGACGCGCAACCTCGATTTTTTCCGGCGGGACCCGGGTCCGGCCGCACCGTATTATGACCGCACCGATGGCCAACGGTGTGGCGACTTCCTGATGGACTTCGTGCCCGGCGATCGCATCTGGACGCATTCGCTGGGCCACACCGGCAGCCAGCTCCTTCAGCTTTTTCAACTCGCGCCCGACTATCCGAACGTCGCGACGCGCCAGCAGTGGCTGGCCGCCGCGACCAGCATCGCGACTTTTCTGGCGCAGCAACAGCGGTCCGACGGCGACCTTCCGGATATTTTTGACCGCGAAAATCACGAGGTGAATCGCAAACGCCACCGCATCGCCGCGCGCGCCGTCGTCTGCGGCCTGTGGGCCCGGCTCGCCGGCGTCACCGGCGACGACCGCTGGCTTGAGCACGCCCAACGCCTCGCCGCGGCGGTCGCGCCCGAGCTGCGGCGTTATGAATACTATAATCAAATGCTCGACGGGATCGTCGATCCCGCGAAGGAATTCGTCGACGGTGAAGCCGCCTGCTATGTGCTCGAGGGCCTCGTGCCGCTCTATGCCGCCACCCGTTCGAGCGCGGTGCTCGCGCTCTGCCAGAAGGCCGCCGCCTTCGCGATTGCCTGGACGTATTTCTACGACCTGCCGCACGCCAACCGCGGCATCGCCCGTGGCGGCCAATGCTGCCGCATGGACGATTTTCCGCTACTCTACCCCATCGGCTCCGCGAAAGCCATGGAACCGCTCCTCGCCCTCGCACACCTCACCGGCGACGGTTTTTACCGGCAAATCGCCGACGAGATGGCCGCGTTCATCGGCCACTGGCAGGTGGACGCACCCGGCCAACCGTGGGATGGAGGTATGATCCACGCGCTCGGCCAGTTTAGCGGACAGCATTGGGGGCCCGATCTCGCCGGCCAGATCGACACCGGCATGGCCACCGGCAACAGCCTCGCCGCCCTCGAATGTTGGCTCGCGGATCGCGCGACCGCCGCCACCCGCCATCCCTTATCCCTATGAAGCTCGTCATGAAAATGCCCGACCTCGCGACCACCGATTCGCCCATCAAGGTCGTCCGTTGGCTCGTCGCCCCCGGTCAGGCGGTGCAACGCGGCCAAATCCTCTTGGAGGTCGAAACCGACAAGGCCACGATGGACGTCGAGTCCATCGCGAGCGGCCGGCTCAACGCGCATCATGCCCAACCCGGCGAGGCGCTCACCGCCGGCCAACCCCTCGCCTCGCTAGAAGTCGAAGGCATCGGTCGGCCCACTCCGCCGCCCGCTGCCGCGGCGTCGCTGACTCCCCCGCCCGCAAACCCGCCGCCGTCCGCCATGCCACCGCCCGCCAAAGCCGGCGGGATGTTCGCGCGTAATCGCGCCGCGCAGTCGGACCCCAAACCCTAGACCCGGCGACTTTTTCTCCATGACCCTTCCTCCAGCTCAACTCGACGCGGAACTCGCCGAAGCCTACCGCGAGTGTGCCGACCGCAATGTCCTCGCCGCGCTCAACCCGAAGATTTTCTTCGGCTACTTCTCCGTCTGCGCCGATCCCACCGCCGGTCACGGCCACGACAGCACTTACCCGGGCCTCGACTGGGGCCAGTCCGCCGAGGCGTTGCTCTGGCTCGGTCGCCGCGCCGAAGTGCTCGCGAGCTGGGACTATGTAAAATCCTTCCTGCGCGCCGACGGCCTCATTCCTTTCGCGATTAATCCCAGCCAAGCCGGCACCACGGCGTGGATCGAGCTGGCCACCTACCAACAGAAGTTCCCGCTCGTGATCGAACCCAACGGCGGCATCTACAAACACTGGTTCCCGGGCAACCCGCTCTTCGTCCTCGCCAACACCACGTTCCTCCAGATGGCCGACGTGATTTACCGGCACACGGGCGACGACGCCTGGCTCGCCGCGCAACGTTCCGTCCTCCGCCCCGCGACCGACTGGCTCATCCAGCAAGTCTCACCCGAGGGCCTCGTTCCCGGCGGCGGCTTCTACCTCGAGCGCCCGAGCCGCCTCGATTACGACGGCGTCACGCAATGCTACGTCGCCCACGCGCTACGCCTCGCCGCCGCCTTGCTCGACGATCCCGCCTGCACCGCCGTGGCCGATCGCATGACCACGACTTTCCGGAAAAAATTCTGGGCCGGCGATCATTGCGTGGAATACATCCACCCCGAGCGCGGCGCTATTTCCCACCACGGCTTCACCGACGTGGACTGGGCCGCCATCGCCACCGGCATGGCCACGCCCGAACAAATTGCCGTGCTCTGGCCCCAACTGCGCGCCAACCGCGATTTCGTCTACAACGGCATCCCCACCGGCATCGCCACGCGCCCCGAGACCTACGAGGCTTGGGAAATGCAGAACCTCGATCGCCACGACCTCGCCGCGATGGGCCGCGTCTGGTATCTCGAGGCCTGGGCCCGCGCCCGCATGGGCGACCAAGCCGGTCTGCTCGAATCCCTGCGCCAGGTCACCCGTGTCGGCCGCGCCAATAATTGGAGCTGGTATGAGCGCTATTACTCCGAGCGCACCGGCGACCTCAGCAGTTACCGCATCA
>JAGNQV010000210.1 GCA_017988885.1 Opitutaceae bacterium
TGATGTTCGCTGTTGCTCGGAGCGGCGGCCGCCGCTCCGAGCAACCCCGGGGGCTTGCCTTCGGTTTATCCTCCAGCAGGTTTCCTGAGTCAAAAGCAACATACCATGGACACGAATTCACACGAATCTGAAAAGCAGCAAACCCAGGATTTTCATTCGTGTGAATTCGTGTCCATTCGTGGTTGAACCTTTCTGATTTTTCCATGCCCAAGCTCGCTGCCTTCCCCAAAGCTTTTATCCGTCCGCTCTGCGAGGGCACGATGACCTTGCAGGCGTGGGTGGAACTGGCGGCGCCCTTGCAATTGGACGGACTCGAATATTACAGCGGGTTTGCCGCACTGGCGGATCCGAAACGCTGGCCCGAGGCGCGCCGCACGGTGGAAGCGGCCGGGCTGGTCATTCCCATGCTGTGCTGTTCGCCGGATTTTTCCCAGCCCGACCCGGAGCTGCGGCAGCAGGAAGTGGAGAAGGAAAAAAACTGGATCCGGATGGCGGCGACATTGGGCGCTCGCTACTGCCGCGTGCTCTCAGGTCAGCGCCGGCCGGAGCTCACCAAGGATGAGGGATTGAAGATCGTGGTGGAGAACATCGAGGCGTGCCTGCCCGAGGCGGAGAAATGCGGCGTCACGCTGATTCTCGAAAACCACTACAAGGACGATTTTTGGAGCTATCCGGAATTTGCGCAGAAGATGGAAGTATTCTGCGAACTCGTGGACCGCATCCACCACCCGCACTTCGGGGTGAACTACGATCCGAGCAACGCGTTCCTGGCGGGCGATGATCCGCTGGAGCTGCTGCGGCGCGTGAAAGACCGGGTGGTCACGATGCATGCGAGTGACCGTTACCTCCTCTCGGGCACCTTGGAGGATTTACGGAAGGAAGAGGGCGGCGCGCAGGGTTATGCGAAACGGCTGGCGCACGGCGAAATCGGCAAGGGGCTCAACGATTACGATGCAATTTTCAGCACGCTGAAGGGTGTGGGCTTCGACAATTGGATCAGTATCGAGGACGGTGTGGACGGGATGGAGCAGCTCGCAGCGAGCGCGCGGTTCCTGCGTAAAAAAATTGCCCAATATTGGTGAGAGAAATGATCCGCATAACCTTTATTGTTTCATGGTTTGTCGGTGTCGTAGCAATTTACTTGCTGACTAGCCGACTTAAGTCCCGTCATGAAACATTATGGCTCGATTTGGGTAAGCCTGGTTTTTTTCTTACGAATTCGATATCTTCAGGGTTAAAGTTATTTGTCTTTATTATCACGTGGCGCTTCCGATCGATTCAGGACGCTACGGTGGCTATAACCGGCTATATTTCATGGCTGTCAATTTTGGTGAGCATGGTAGCGATGGTAACGATGTTCGTTAATGTGCACTAGGCACGGGGAAGTGCGGTATGAATTTTATTGCTGCTGGAGTGCGTAGAGGTCGGCTTCGGTTACCGCACGTCCAGTTGAGCCAACCCTAAAGTGCAAATGCTCTCCGGTGCAGCATGGCGAATATGCTCTCTTTTTCCACCTTGGAAAGGTAGGGTGACGCATGGAAAAACGTCGTTTCACTGAACTGGGCCTCTCGGCCGATATTCTCAAGGCCGTGGATAAAATGGGCTTTGAGGAAGCCTCGCCCATTCAGACGGCGGTCATTCCCACGATCATGCAGGGCCGCGATGTCGTCGGCCAGTCCTCGACCGGCTCGGGCAAGACGGTGGCATTCGCGATTCCTGCCATTGAGGCGGTGGATCCCAAAATTCGCGCCGTGCAGGTGCTCATCCTATGCCCCACGCGCGAGCTGGCGGTGCAGGTGGCGGAGGAAACCGGGAAGATCGCGCTCTTCAAGAAAGGCGTGATGGGCGTGCCGATTTATGGCGGACAAAGCTATGAACGGCAGTTCCGGGCCCTCGCCGCCGGTGCGCAGGTCGTCATCGGCACGCCGGGCCGGGTGATGGACCACATGGAGCGTGGCACGCTGAAACTCGACAAGCTGAAGCTCGTGATCCTCGACGAGACCGACCGGATGCTCGACATGGGTTTCCGCGACGACATCGAGCACATCCTCAAGGCGGTGCCTGCAACGCGGCAACTCCTGTTTTTCTCGGCGACGATTCCGCGCGCCATCCAGGATCTCATCGGTCGCTACTCCAAGGATCCGGCCTGGATCAAGATCGAGTCGGTCGCCCAGAACGCACCGCAGGTGGAGCAGGTTTATTTCGAGGTGGACCGCCGCTCGAAGATCGAGGCGCTCACCCGGCTGATCGACGTGCATGACTTCCGCTACGGCATCATTTTTTGCAGCACGAAGATCATGGTGGACGATCTCGACGAGCACCTGCACTCGCGCGGCTATCAGACCGACCGGTTGCACGGCGACATCTCCCAGGCGCAGCGCGACCGGGTGATGGACAAGTTCCGCCGCCGTGGTTTTGAATTCCTGGTGGCCACCGACGTGGCGGCCCGCGGGCTCGATGTGGACGACCTCGAGGTGGTGATCAATTTCGACCTGCCCAACGATGCCGAGGACTACACCCACCGCATCGGACGCACGGGACGCGCGGGCAAGACCGGCCGGGCCTTCACTTTTGTTTCGGGGCAGGAAATCTACAAACTTCAGAGCATGGTGCGCTGGGCGAAGCTCAACGTGAAGCGCGGCATTGTTCCTTCGCTGGACGAAGTCGAGGAGGCACGCACGAGCGTCTTCTTCGAGAAGATTCGTGCGACGCTCGACGCGAAGCAGTTCAAGCCGCATGACCGCATGATCGACCGTTTGCTCGACCAGGGTTATGCGAGCACGGATATTTGTTCGGTGCTGATCCACCTGTTGCAAAGTGGCAGCGCCGGGAGCGCGGGCGGTCCGCCCGCCAAGGAGAAGGCGAGTCCGGCCAAAACCGCGCCGGCTTGGGCCAAGTCGGCGATGGCGCCGAAACCTGAGCGGGCGCCCGAGACGGAAACGAATGAGGCGGGCCAGCGGCCCGCGCTCCCGGCAGAGCGGACGGGAGCGAAAGCCAAATTTGAACGGCCGGCCCGCATTGGACGGGAATCGGGGATGGTCACGCTGTTTTTCAATGTCGGGCGCAAGCAACTGGTGACGCCCGCCGATGTCGTGGGTAAAATCGCGGGCGTCACGCGCCTGCCGGCGGATGTGGTCGGGGCCATTGACATTCACCAGCGGCATTTGCTGGTGGACGTGAAGGAAGAGCACGCTGCCTTGATCGGGAAAAAACTCACCGGTATCCGGTTGAAAGGCGAAGTGCTGGCCCCCGCGGTGGCGACGGAGAAGGACGCGACGACGGAGTGAAGGCGGGCCGCGCGGGGCGGCGCTGAACGCCCAACATCCAATACCGAACGTCCAATGTTTTAAGGATCCGTGCCGGGGTAGCCTCAGAAGTGGAAAACGATTACGACGAACGAGAACGATGAGGCCGGAGATCTAGAATCGTCACGCCGCGCATCCTTGACACTCAGCCGTTTGCGCGGCTATTGCCATGGCCCCGTATGGAGATCGCCCTTGATCAACCCGTGCTGGTTTTGAACCGCCTGTGGCAGGCGGTGAACATCATCGGTGCCCGCCGGGCCTTTGCCTTGCTCGCCCGCGGGCATGCCCAGGTGGTGCACAACGACGACGAGGACTTCCGCACGTTCACGATGCTCGACTGGATGGATTTCTCCGTGAGCAATCCGCCGCTCGCGAATCTGGCCGTGCACACGCCGACCCGCACCATCCGGCTGCCGCGCGTGATCCTGCTGACTTTTTTCGACAAACTGCCCTGCAAGGAGCTAAAGCTCACGCGCAACAATGTCTTCGAGCGCGACAAGAACATCTGCCAATATTGCGCGAAGGTGTTTCCCCGTGAGCAGCTTAATCTCGACCACGTCATCCCGCGCGACGACGGCGGCAAGACCACTTGGGAAAACATCGTGTGCTCGTGCATCAAGTGCAATTCGCGCAAGGCGAACCGCCTGCCGCACGAGGCGCACATGCGCCTCATCCGCAAGCCGGTGCGCCCGAAGTGGCGCCCGGTGATCTCGCTCGTGCTCGGCAACCAGCACCGTGAGATGTGGAAGGATTTCCTCGACCTCGCGTATTGGAACGTCGAGCTCGACGAGTGACGCGGGCGCGCGGTGCGCTCGCGAACGCGCAACGCTGAACGCCCAACATCCAACGCTGAAGTGAGGTTGGGAACATTGGGCGTTGGAAGTTGAGTGTTGGATGTTGGGAGTTGCGAGCGCTAGCGCGGCCTGCACACTGCGCGGCATGCTCACGACCCTTGTCATGACGATCATCGGGCCAGACCGGCCCGGTTTGGTGCAATTGGTGGCGGCTTGCGTGGCGGACCACGGTGGCAACTGGCTCGAGAGCCGCATGTGTCACTTGGGTGGACAATTTGCCGGCATCCTGCGGGTCGAAGTAGCGACCGAGCGAACCGACGCGTTGATCGCGGCGCTGGAGGTGCTGAAGTCGAGCGGATTGCGGGTGATTCTACATACGGAGAGCGGCGCACCGATGGCGTTGGCTGGAGCCGTCGCGCTGCTGGAGCTGGTGGGGCAGGACCGGCCGGGCATTTTGCGCGCGGTCACCGCAGTGCTCGCGTCCCACGGCCTCAATGTGGAGGAGCTTTCTTCGGAGCGAATCAGCGCGCCCATGAGCGGCGGCACATTGTTTCAGGCCAAGGTCCGCGTCGCAGTGCCGTCATCCGTCAGTCTGGCTGCGGTGCAGGCGGATCTGGAAAAAATCGCCGCCGATTTGATGGTGGATTTGAAACTGCAGCCGGTGACCGCGCGTTAGCCCATCGGCGGTCAGGTGCCAGGCTGGCTCCAGCGCGCTTATTTGCC
>JAGNQV010000211.1 GCA_017988885.1 Opitutaceae bacterium
CACAAGCTGGCGGTGTTTTTGTCTTTATTCAGCAATACGACGATGTCGCGCCGCCGCGACTCGGGCAAGACGGTCAGGCTGACTAATTCTCCGTCTTTCAGTTCACCTTCAATGATCGTTTGTCCCGGCAGGTGGGCCTTAAAGGTCACATTCCACCGATCCACCGGCCAGGCGGGAAATAGTAGGATCTTATCGTCGACGGCCTGGACCAACATGGCTTGCAGCGCGAGTTGCGTCACACTGCCATGGTCAAAATCGGGCAACCAATCGTAGTTTGGTCCCCAAAATCCCTTGAACCGGGCTGGCGTGGTATTTCCGTCGTTGAAATTTTTCGCGACGAAGAAGGTCGCGGTTTCGGTGAGGCCAAGCAGTGCTGCCTGGAGGGCATCTTGCCGCCACCCGCCAGTGTCGGGGAACATGCGCTGGGCGAAGGTCCAGCGGCCGATTTCGAGATTTGGGCGGCCGACACCGTAAAGTTTGAACGGGAACACGCCATAGAGCTCTGCATTTTCGGTATTGCGTGGCACCGCCTCATGTTTTTCCGCCGGCACCATCCGCAGTTGGCCGTCAGTCTTGGCCATGGGCACGGCCGGCAGTCGGGCGCTGAGTGCCCGCCACGCCCCAAAATCGGTTGCGGTGAGGAAATCCGAAGGCAGGGCCAGCAGACGGGGCAGGAGGTAATGCAGGCCGGCAATTTCAGGCAGTGGATTTTCCGCCTCCCACCAGGTTTCCATGCACTGGGCCGGAGCAATGCGCAATTTGCCGCTGCGGTCGTTCGGGTAGTGCAGGGCGAAAAATTTCAGCACGGCACGGGCAATCGGCAGCAGCTCATTCTGGAGCATCGCGGTATCGCCGGTGTGTGCATGGGTTTCGAGCATCAGGGCGATGAGTTCGAGGCCGCCGATATAGAGTCGCCCGATGTATGGGTTTTCGACCTCGTGAACCTCCTTGCCGGCACGATCCCAACCGTAATTCGAAGGCAGATAGGTGCCCCAAAAAAAATGGGTCTCGGAAATAAAGGCGCCACCGTGGCCAAACCAGATGCGGGTTCGCTCTTCGGCGAGGGTGAGTTGCTCGTAATACATGCGGAACAACGGGCGCAGCAACTCGTAGTCACCGCTCGCGAGCGTGGCCCAGTAGGGCAGCCGGGTGTTCTGCCACCAATAGCCACCGCCCCAACGCCGGTAATCGGCGTCAAACGATTCGTCTTTCATTTGCCAGTCAGCGGTAAACAGTCCGCCGTTGAATTTTACGGGAAAAAGACCGCGGCTGCAGCAGGCAATCAGGTAACGCAGCCAAGCGGACTGCTGGGCGACCATTGCCGCATGACCCCAATCGGGGGCGCGCGCCGCCGGGCGGATGTAACTGCGTGCCCAAAAATCTTGCCACCATTGCTGGTGATCGCGCCAGAGGTCGGCCGGTGCGCTGGAAGCGGTTGCGGCGGCAGCGGCGCGGATTTGCTCCAGCCACGCCGCAGTCGTTTCCGTTTGAGCCGTGTGCACAGTGACGGTAAGCGTGCACGCGTTCGTTTTTTTTGCGGTTACGAGCGCAAGATTGCCCTTTTTCTTAAATCCAGTGCCAGTGAGACAGCCGCCAAAGGTCCGGTGTAAGAGCGGGTCGCTGGTCGTGGCTTTGAAATCACCGAGCCCCTGCTGATCCAGCGTCAGACCCCAGATGGAGGATTCATTGCGTTGGTGCCAGATGACGGCGCCAGGTTCCTTGTGCGCAATGATATCGGGTAAAGCAATGAGCGGAACCGGCCCGCCATTCATGCCTGACGCAGAGTGACTTTCCTTTGGGCCAATTTCCCTCGGCCCAGTGCGCCATGGATCGAGGCTGGCCCGCACTTCACAAGGCTGTGTGCTGCTGACTTCAACGACGAGCCGCGGCCAATGGGCGTCGATCCAGATCCGGACGGCGACCGTCTCATTGGAGACGATGATGGAGGCGTCCTCCAACGAAAGTTTCTGTTCAAACTTCGCCCCGCTTGCGAGCAGACCGGGCTTGAGCGTCAGACGCAGGCGGCCGATCTTAATGAGGCGTCCGAGGTAGTCCCAAGCGTCATTCTTGGCCAAGTAGAAGACGATGTCGCCGTTGGACTCAGTCCAGACATTTGCGGCAAGGTCGCCGTTACCGAGCGGCAGGGAATCGGCTGAACTTTGGCCGGGGGTGGTCCAGATGACATCGCCAATCACGGGCGCAAGTTCTGGAGGGCTTGACCTCATAAGCAAGAAAACCCGCCGGCCGCCGGCGGGTTTTCAGGAATACGGAACAGAATTAGCGAACGTCAGCCTACCTTGGGTAGTTCAACGTGGGAAAGTTCGATGGCGTGCGGGTGGTTCCGTTTTTTCTTTTGCAGATAGTGGCGTTTGCCGAGCATGCGATCGAGCTTGTCGATAAGCAGCGAAACGGCCTTGTGGCATTCGTCGGCGCTGACCGATGCGTTGAGATCAGGGCCATTGATAACGATGTGGCCCTTGGCTTTGAACCGGGTGGCGACTTCCTGCTTGGTGTCGCATTCCAGTTCCATGCGAATGCGGATGATGTGCTCTTCGTGGCGGAATAGCCGGTCGGCTTTATCGCGCACATAAATTTTAAGGGAGGGAGTAAGGTCGAGGTGAATGCCGGAGACGATTAGTTCGTGGTTATTTGGGCTGTTCATGATACTACCTATGGGTTTTGGGTTACTAACAGAAATTAGCTCACTCGACACCATGGCCTCGTCACGCGAAGCGATATCATCCTTCTCCACCGTCATTGTGACGGGCGGATCTTCCGGTATTGGAAAATCTTTCATCAAGCTATTGGGGAAGCTGAATCCATCATTGAGTTTTTGCAACCTCTCTCGACGCAAACCAGACATAAAAGTTCCCGGACTTAGGCTGCATCATATTTCGTGCGATTTGGCACAGCCTGCGGCGATTGCGCAGGGCGTGGGCGAGTTAGAGGCGTGGCTGGCGAGCGCTGCACCCACGGGGCGCGTGCTTTTGATAAATAACAGCGGCTTTGGTGCTTATGGTCATTTCCCTGATCCAAATTTACCGCATCAACTGGAAATGATAGACGTAAACATCCGGGCGGTCTTGGATTTAACCGGTCGCCTCCTGCCGGTTCTGAAAACGCGCGGCGGAACGATCATCAGTGTGGCTTCGACGGCGGCTTTCCAACCCACGGCCTACATGGCGGCGTATGGCGCCTCGAAGACGTTTGTGCTGCACTGGAGCTTGGCCTTGAACGAGGAATTGCGAGGCACCGGTGTGAACGCGCTCGCGGTCTGCCCGGGACCAACCTCGACGGATTTTTTCCGCCGGGCCGGACTGCAGGAAGGGAGTGTAGCAGACGCCTTGGGCATGACTTGCGAGGAGGTCGTCATGGCTGCGCTGCGCGCTTTGGCGGCAGGGCGAAGCGTGGTGGTGACGGGCTATAAAAATAAAATTGGAGCCTTTCTGGTTTCCAAACTGCCCAAGCCGCTGGCGGCATGGCTGGCGGCCAAAGTGCTGGCGCGGTTCCGATTAAATAAGGTGGCGCCGTGACCGCGCGCACCGAGAGCGAGGAGTTTAATCCCCGCCGGGCGTGTGCCTGGCCACCACGGCCACAGCGCACAGATACGGTGCGGCTCATTGTGGAGTCGGAATTGAAATCGTGGATAGTCCATGAGGACGAGCGACTGCTGGTCATCAACAAGCCCGGCGATGTGGTATGTCATCCTTCGAAAGCCGGCCCGTGGTCGAGCTTGGTCGGCGCAGCCCGCGAATACACGAGGTTACCGACGATGCATCTGGTTTTCCGGCTCGATCGCGAAACCAGCGGCGTGGTTGTGCTGGCGAAGGATGCCAAGATGGCCAGTCGGCTGCAGACCGCGATGATGAACCGGAAAGCAGGGAAAGCCTATCTTGCGATCTTGACGGGCGAATTGCGTGAGCCGGTGACAGTGGACCAGCCGCTGGGAGATGATGTGGCGAGTCCGGTGTTTGTGAAGTCAGCCGTAACGGCCGATGGAAAGGCTGCGGTGACCCACTTTCGCCCGATGACGGCCAATGCCGGATTTACCCTGGCGCGCGTCGTGACAGAATCGGGCCGCAAGCACCAGATCCGGGCGCACGCGCAATGGTTGGGCCACGCATTGGTAGGCGATAAAATCTACGGTCCCGATGCGCGCCTCTATCTGGATTTCATCGACAAGGGTTGGACGGCGGAAATGGCGGCGCAGCTTTTACTGCCGCGGCAGGCGCTGCATTGTGCAGAAATCGATCTGCGTGCGGCAGGCGTGGCCGAAGTCTTCCAGGCAGCGTTGGCCGAGGATATGCGGAACTTTTGCCTCACCCACAGACTAGCCTGTTGATTGCCGTTTCAACAGCGGCGCGCAGTGAACGGATCCGTTTTTCAAGCGGGAAAGCCGAAGGTGATTCCAAGGTGTAACTGAGAGTCGTGTGATGCTGGCGCAGATAGATGGCCTCAGGCCATTGCTCGCGGAGCAACGGATCGCTGACCGGGCGGATGACGCCGGGGACATCAACGGGGCGGCCGTCGATCATGGTCGCGGTCTCGATTTCGCAGACTGCCCGCACCGCTTCAATCATGGGTTGGGCCAGACCGATGCGCTGTTCAGGGTTGAGCTCGTAGAGATAAAATCCCTGCGATTCCCAGTCTTCGTGCAGACAAAGCGTGAGGTCGAACAACGGCTGATGGCGCAGCCAGCCGATATGGGCGCTGATTTCTGCAGATAATACATCCTTGTAGTCACGGTTCAGGTCGCGCCCTTCGTGGTTTTCGCGCGTGCCACGGAGATGCCC
>JAGNQV010000212.1 GCA_017988885.1 Opitutaceae bacterium
GCTGTCGATGGAGATGGTGTTGGGGAGCTTGAGGAGGTTGGCCTGCACGGCGGCCCAGATTTCCGTGCTGGAGAGCTTAGCGGTGGCGGGGGCGTAAAAGAGCCGGCCGACGGGTGAGCCCGGGCGCAGGAGCTTTTTCCAGTAGGGGGCGTTGGGAAAGCTCTGGTCGTAGATGAAGGCCTCGACCTCCAGCACGAGCCGGTTGCCGTCGACCCGGGGCGTGCCGCTGACGAGGATCTCGATGCCGATACGGGCCAGCGAGCTACGCTCGGTGAAGCGGAGGGCGGCGAGTTTGGTCTTGAGGAAGTCGAACTCGGCGGGCTGGCGTGGCCAAAAGGCCAGGGTGAGTGCGACGCTGTTGGTCTCTTTGTTCTTAACCGTCAGGACCTGGCCGTCCTGGCTGGTCCAAAATTGTTCAGGGCTCATATTGAAAGGGGCAAAAGTGGCGCAAGGTGAGTAGGGACACAAGCGGGGAGTAATAAGTTGCATTCCCGCGGGCAGGCTGGCACATCCGAAAACTTTACGGCACAAAATCCGCCGTTTGGTTACCAATCCAGACCCATCCTCAACGCATGAAACTCAAATCCCTCATCACGACCGGCCTCTTCGGCTTTGGCGTCCTCGCTGTCGCGCAAGCGCAAGAGGTCAAGTTTAACGTCCCCGGCAAGACCGATGCCCCGGCCCCCGCGGCCAGCAATGTCGTCACCGCGCCGGCCCCCGCCGCGCCCGCCCAGACTTTTTCCGAGGCGGAGATTCTCGAAACCTTCGGCTGGTTCGTCGCCGCGCGTATCGGCGTGAACAGTTTGGAATTCTCGCCGACGCAGATCGACTCATTCACCAAAGGCGTCGCGCTGGCCGCGGCCGGCAAGGAGCCGCCGCATGACCTGAACAAGGTCGGGCCGATCATGGATGAATTTATCAAGAAGCGGCAGGAAGTCGCCATGGAGAAACTGAAACAGCAGAACCTGCAGGAGTCGGCCGCGTTCTTCGCCACGCTCAAGGCCAAGCCCGGCGTCAAGACCCTGCCCAGTGGGCTGGCTTACGAAATCGTGCAGCCCGGCACCGGCCCCAGCCCGAAGGAGTCCGATACCGTGACGATTAACTACACCGGCACCCTGATCGATGGCCACGTCTTTGATAGCTCCGTCAAACGCGGGCAGCCCGAGACGATCGCTCTCACCGAGGTCATCCCTGGCTGGACCGAAGGCCTGCAGCAGATCAACAAGGGTGGTAAGATCAAACTCTACATCCCGGCGGCCTTGGGCTACGGCGATCACGGTGCGGGTGAGATTCCGCCCGGCGCCGTGCTGATTTTCGACGTCGAGTTGATTGATTTCAATCCTACCCCGGCCACGGCTCCCGCGACGGCGGCTCCCGCCGCGAAGTAATCCGCGGAAATTTGCAGCTATTGAAAGCCCCGCCGTCAGGCGGGGCTTTTTTGTGGGCGCGGCTTGGGGGGCGCACGATGAGCGTGCGCTGATGAGAGGCGGAGCGCCGGCGAGCGGCGGCCCGACTACGGGGCGTGAGCGGTGGCCTGGGCGGCGGCGATGAACGCGTCCACTTCGGCGGGTTGCGTCTGCCAACTGCACATCAGGCGGTAGCCGTGTTCGCCGACGAATTTATAAAAATGCCAGCCCTGCGCCATGAGTTTTGCGGCGAGCGCCGGAGGGAGCTCGATGAATACGCCGTTGGCTTCGACTGGGAAGAGCAGCCGGCCGCCGGGTAATCCCCGCAGTCCGGTCGCGAGGCGCTGCGCCATGGTGTTGGCGTGCGCGGCATGGCGGAGCCAGGCACCGTCGCGGAGCACGGCCACCCATTGGGCCGCGGCGAAACGGGTCTTCGAAGCGAGCTGGCCGGCCTGTTTGACACGGAAAGCAAAATCGCGGGCGAGCGGGCGGTTGAAAAACACCACGGCCTCCGTCGTGTGCAGGCCGTTTTTGGTGCCGCCAAAACTCAGCACATCGACGCCGGCGCGCCAGGTGAGGTCGGCGGGCCGGTGGCCGTGGGCGGCCAGGGCGGCGGCGGCGTTGGCAAAACGGGCGCCGTCCATGTGCACGGCGAGTCCGTGGTGCCGGGCGGCCGCGGACAGCGCGCTGATTTCTGCGGGCGGGTAGAGCGTGCCGAATTCCGTGGCTTGGGTGAGCGAGAGCACGGCGGGCCGGGGATAGTGGATGCCGACCCCGTGGGCGCGGCTCATGGCGGCTGCGATTTCGCCGGGCAGGAGTTTGGCGTCGGGCGTGCCGGGCAGGGTGATGATTTTCGTGCCGCCGGAGAAAAATTCCGCGGCGCCGCACTCGTCCGTGTCGAGGTGGGCGAATTGGTGGCAGAGGATGCTCTGGTAGCTGCGGGTGACGGCGCTGAGGGCCAGCGCGTTGGCGGCGGTGCCGTTGAAAACGAGAAAGACCTCGCAGTCAGTTTCGAAGACTTCGCGCATCAGTGTTTGCGTCTGGGCCGTGAGCGCATCCGCGCCGTAGCTCGGCAGGCGGCCGGAGTTGGCGGCGTTAAGGGCGGCGAGCGCTTCGGGGCAGATGCCCGCGGTGTTGTCGCTGGCAAAGGTGTAATCGTCTCGGGCGGCGGCGGTCATGGCGGAAGTGGAACAGCAAACCGGGGCGCGGGCCAAGGTGTTTTCGTGTTTGGCAAGGCGGGCGTGAGGCCGTTGCCTTCGGGCACTGCATGACCGCCACCGACGTCAATCTCTACCTGGTTGGATTCATGGGCACCGGCAAAAGCACAGTCGGTCGGGGTGCGGCGCAGCGGCTGGGTTTCCGGTTGCTGGACAGCGACCATGAGATTGAGCGGCAGCAAGGGCGGGCGATTGCGGAGATTTTTACCCAGCAGGGCGAGCCGGCCTTCCGGGAAATGGAGCGGCAGTTTGTGGAAAACGGTCATCCGGCCGAGCGAACGGTAGTGGCCTGTGGCGGCGGACTGGTGGTGCAGCCGGGCATGCTCGAAATGCTGCGGGGCAAGGGTGTCATCATCTGCCTGCATGCTTCGCTGGCCACGGTGCTGGAACGCACCCAACGCAACCGCAACCGGCCCTTGCTCGATGTGGCGGACCCGCAGGAGCGCATCAAGGCGCTCTACGCCGCGCGCGAAGCGATCTACAAGCAGGCGGGCACGGTGATCCTCACGGATTCCCGGCCGTTGAACGACATTGTGGCCCATGTGGTGCGCACGTGGCGGCGGGAAGCGGCGGATTTTGTCCGGGCGCGCGGGGTCTGAGCATGGACGCGCGACAACAGGCTTTGCGGCAACGGTTGCTCGCACTCGGTTTCGACGACATGCGCGTGGCGCAGGCCGGTCCGGTCCCGGCCGGTCCGTTGCAGGACTGGCTGGCCGCCGGCCGGCAGGCGGAGATGGCGTGGATGGAGCGGAGCGCCGCCAAGCGGTTGCAGCCGGAACTGGTGCTGCCCGGCGCGCGTTCGCTGATCATGCTGGGGGTGAATTACTCCACCGGTGCGCTGCAACAACGCGGTCCGGTGTGGGCCCGTTACGCGCTGCATGAGGATTATCACGACACGATGAAACCGGCGTTGGTGGCGGCCGGCCGGGCGCTGGAGGAAATCTACGGCGTGGGTGCGACCGACTACCGCTTTTATGTCGATACCGGTCCGGTGCTGGAGCGCGGTTGGGCGGCGAAGTCCGGTCTCGGGTTCACGGGTAAAAACGCGATGCTGATCTCGCGGCAATTTGGCAACTGGCTGTTTCTGGCGGCGATCTTGACGCGGGTCGAGCTCACGCCGGACGCGCCGTTGCGTCCCCAGCAGACCGGCTTTGCCGATGTCGGGTTGCTCTGTGGCAAATGCACGCGCTGCCTCGACGCGTGCCCCACGCAGGCGTTTGCGGCGCCGGGGGTCGTGGATGCCCGCCGGTGCATTTCCTACCAGACGATTGAGAACAAGGGCATCATCCCCCGGGAACTGCGCGCCGGCATCGGGCTGCACATCTATGGCTGCGACATCTGCCTCGAAGTGTGTCCCTGGAACCGGTTCGCCCAAGAGGGGCGGCGCGTGCTGCTGGCGGCGCGATTTGAAATTCCGGAGCTGACGCTGGCGGAATTGCTGGCGCTGACGCCGGAGCGGTTTGCCGCGGTGTTTCGCAAGACGGCGATCAAACGCGTGAAGCTCGGCGGGATGCTGCGCAATGCGTGTATCGTCGCGGGGAATGCGGGTGAGGTGGCCTTGTTGCCGGCGCTCGTCCGGCTGTGCGCGCATGAGCTGCCGATGGTGCGGGCGCATGCGGTGTGGGCGGTGCGCAAGCTGGCCGGCGCGCAGGCGGCGGAACTGCTGGCTGCAACGCGGGCGGTCGAAACCGAAGCGGCGGTGCGGGCGGAATACGAGGCGACGACGGTCTGACGGTGGCAGTTCGTTACTTGAACAGCGCGGTCATGCGCGCGGTGAAGCTGGCGGGCGGGCGCACGGGTTTGCCGGCGCGGTCGATGAATGCGTGGAGCGTGTGGCCGGTGACGAGGAGTTCGTGGCCGCGGTAAATCTGGTATTCGAGCCGGATGCGCAGCAGCGGCTTTTCACGAAGGGTGGTGACCACATCGACCGTGTCGTCATACACCGCGGGCCGCAGGTATTTTACCGCGACCTCCAAGACGGGCAGCCGGTAGCCTTCGGTTTCCAAGTCGCGGTAGGGAATGCCCTGCTCCTTGAGGAGATGGGTGCGGCCGATCTCGAACCACGGCAGGTAATTCGCATGATAGACGATGCCCATCATATCGGTCTCGGCGTAACGGACGGTGACGGCAGTGCGGGAAGTAATCATGACGAGGCGGCGGACGGAG
>JAGNQV010000050.1 GCA_017988885.1 Opitutaceae bacterium
GGGCCCGAGAAACAGGAAACTGCCCACCGGCCGGCGCGGATCCTTGATGCCGCTGCGCGCGCGGAGGATGGCCTCCGTGACGAGCGTCACCGCTTCGTCCTGACCGATGACGCGTTCATGCAACACGCCTTCCAAGCGCAGCAGTTTGTCCTTTTCGCCTTCGACAAGCCGGGTGACGGGCACACCGCTCCACTTCGAGACAATCTCGGCGATCTCCTCCTCGGACACCTCCTCCTTAAAGAGCGTAGTCTGCCCCTGGCCTTTCTTTTCGAGGCGTTTCAGTTCCTCCTCCAGCTGGGGAATTTTGCCGTGGCGCAGTTCGGCGACCTTGTTGAGGTCGTAGGCGCGCTCGGCTTTTTCCATCTCGAGCCGGGCGGCCTCGATGGTTTCACGGAGCTTGCGGGTCTTGTCCACCGCCGCCTTTTCCTTTTCCCAGTGCAACTTGATGCCCTGCGCCTTTTCGCGGGCCTCGGCCAGCTCCTTGCGCAGCGACTCCAGCCGGCGCTTGCTGGCGTCGTCTTTTTCCTTGGCCAGCGCCGTCTCCTCGATTTCGAGGCGCAGCACCTTGCGGGTGAGTTCGTCGAGCTCCTGCGGCATCGAGTCCATCTCGGTGCGGATCATCGCACACGCCTCGTCCATGAGATCGATCGCTTTGTCGGGCAGGAAGCGGTCGGTGATATAGCGGTTGGAAAGCGTGACGGCGGCCACGAGCGCGTTGTCCTGGATGCGCACGCCATGGTGCAGCTCGAAGCGCTCCTTGATGCCGCGCAGAATCGAGAGTGCATCCTCGACCGTGGGCTGGTCCACCACGACCGGCTGGAACCGGCGTTCCAGCGCGGCGTCCTTCTCGATGTGCTGGCGGTATTCGTCGAGCGTGGTCGCGCCGATGCAATGCAGCTCGCCGCGCGCGAGCATGGGTTTGAGCAGGTTGCCCGCGTCCATCGCGCCCTCGGTCTTGCCGGCACCCACGATGGTGTGCAGTTCGTCGATGAAGAGGATGATGCGGCCGTCGGCGGCTTTCACCTCGTTGAGCACGGCTTTCAGGCGTTCCTCAAATTCGCCGCGGTATTTTGCCCCGGCCACCAGCGCGCCCATGTCGAGCGAGAAGATGATCTTGTCCTTCAGGCCCTCGGGCACGTCGCCGCGCAGGATGCGCTGCGCCAGACCCTCGACGATGGCGGTCTTGCCCACCCCGGGTTCGCCGATCAGCACGGGGTTATTCTTCGTCTTGCGGGACAAAATACGGATGGTGCGCCGGATCTCATCATCGCGGCCGATCACCGGATCCATCTTGCCCTTGCGCGCCTGCGCGACGAGGTCCACGCCATATTTTTCCAACGCCGCGTAGGTCGCCTCGGGGTTGTCCGTCGTCACGCGCTGGTTGCCACGCACTTCCTTGAGCGCCTTCAGCACCTTCGCCCGGTCGAGCCCGAAGCTCTTGAAAAACGCCCTGACCGCGTCCGGCTTGCCCACCTCGACCAGTCCCAGAAAAAGATGCTCCACGGAGATATACTCGTCCTTGAGCGCCTTCGCCTCGTCCTCGGCCTTGGTCAGCGCTTCGTTGACGGCCTGAGTCACATAGGCCTTCGAGGTGTCCACATTGCCCGAAACCTTGGGCAGGCGTTCGAGCTCACGCTCGAGCGCGAGTTGCACGGCGGCGGGCGTGATGGTCATCTTGTCGAGCAGACCCGGCACAATGCCGTTTTCCTGACCGACCAACGCCGAGAGTAAGTGCCATGAATCCACCTCATTATGCTGCAAGCGCCGGGCGATGGCCTGCGCGTCCGTGACGGCTTGCCGTGACATCTGGGTGAGTTTGTTAAGATCCATAGTGCCACTGACATTGCATAAGCCAGGCCAGTTCCTCCGTCGCCAGCTTCCCTCGTGAACCTTGCACCGGTCGCAACGAGGCGGGCCAAACCGTCTCCTGCCCCTGTCCCACTGCGGGACACACTGACGAACAGGGCGGTTAAGGATAACCGCCCTTACCCACAAGCGGCCGGTGCAGGACGCCGATCGGCCCGGCGGATCAGTCCAGGTGAAACGTCTCGGACAGATTCCGCGCCACGGGACTGCGGTCCGGATTGCTCGGCATGATGTCGCCCATGAATTTCCACCAACGCTGGCAGACTTCCGTCTGGGCAATCGCGTCCCAACGCGCCTCATCCTCGATCTCGGCATAGCCAAATAGCTGGTTGGTGGCCGCATCGTGGAAAATGGAGTAGTTGTGCACACCGTGGCGTTTCAGCACCTCGGCCAGATCCGCCCAGATGGGTTGATGCCGCGCCGTGTATTCCTGCACCCGTCCGGGATGCACGCTCATGAGAAAGGCTTTGCGAATCATGATGAGATAGGGGTTCGCCCCACCCTCGACGTCCCGCGCATCAGCGTCAAACTCCGTTGAAGCGCAGGGAGTGATTCGACCGGGTGGTGAGTCACCTTGCGAAAACCACGAATGGACCCGAAGGCACACGAATAGGAGAGCCCAGCCCACTCGGCCCCAAATGCAATTTCGGTGTCAGGTCATTCGGGATTAAATGAATTGAATCCGACCAAGCCTGTTAATGGCCGCTTGGCACAAACCGGATTGCGCTGCTGAACGCTGCCGCCAATCTCCGCCCCACCCTATGGCCATCGCCATTACCCCCGCCGCCCTCGTTTACACACCCCACCCGCCCTGCGCCGTCGTCCGCGCTTCCGGTGTGGTCAATCCCGAGGCCTGCCTTCGCGATGACGTCACCACGCTTCCGCCCGGCGCGAGCCTCGTGCTGGATTTTGGCGAGGAACTCGTCGGCGTGCTCAGCCTCACCGCCACGGCCGACGCGGCCGCGCGGCTTGAGCTTATCTATGGCGAGGATCTGGAAGAGGCGCTCATGACCGAGGATCCCTTTCCCGCCGATCACTGGTATCACCAGCCGCGGGACATCCTGAACCTGAACGCCGGCGCCCAGATCATCCGGCATCCCGGCCGCCGCGCTTTCCGTTACGCCAACGTAATCAACCACGGCCCGGGCCTCCTGCAGCTCCGCAGCGCACAGATGATGCTCGAGCACGCCCCCGTCACCGACCGCGGCTGGTTCAAATGCTCCGACGCCCTCCTCAATGACGCCTGGGCCATCAGTCGCCGCACCACCCGTCTTTGCATGCAGGGTTTTTACGAAGATGGCATCAAGCGCGATAGCATGCTCTGGATCGGCGATTATCGCGTGGAGTTTCTCTGCGCCCATCCGCTCTTCGCCGACTCCGCCGTCGCCCGGCGCAGTCTGGAAATGTTTGCGCAATGCCGCCACGCCAACGGCAGCCTCTCCGCCGTCGCGCTCCACGCCGGCGGCCATATGTGGCCGCGCATCCCTTGGCCGCCCAATCTCGATCAGCCCGGCGGCCTCCACGACTGGGTGCTCGACAACTACTGCGCCGACTTCGTCTCCGGCCTGTGGGAATACGTTCTCTACACCGGCGACACCTCCCTCGCCACCAAACTCGCCTCCGCCCTGCGCGGCGTGCTCGATTTTCTCGCGTCGGTCGACCTCACGCAAACCACCCCCGGCCGCACCTTCATCACCGACAACCAGCCCGACGACAAGGACTGGTGGGGCAGCCGCCCCGCGCTCGCCTACCAGCTCGCCGCCGCCTTCACCGACGCCGCCAAACTCGCTGCCCAGCTCGACGACCCCGCGCTCGCGACGCGCTGCCGCGAACTCGCCGCCGCCCGCATCCGCGAGGCGGTTGATAAATTTGGCGATCCCACCCGCGCCGCCACGCGTGACGATTTTGCTTCACCTGAAAAACTCGCGCCTACGCGCAGCTGGCATGCCCACACTGCCGCCTTTCTCGCCGGCGCGCTCACGCCGGAGGAACTCCGCGCCATTTATCCCGCCCTCCAGTCCGACGCCAGCGTGCGTCGGCCGATGGCCGGTTTCATGGAGTTTTATCACCTCCAAGCCTGGTTCGGCGCCGGTCTCGTCCGCGAGGCGCTCGATGAAATGCGTTCCTACTACGGCCAGATGCTGCGCAACGGCGCCACCACCACGTGGGAACTCGTCGATCGCCGCGAACCCGGCATCGATCACATCCAGCCCGCCGGTCGCAGCCATTGCCACGGCTGGTCCGCGGGACCAGCGAATCTTTTGCCTGCGCACATTCTCGGCGTCACGCCCACCGCCCCCGGCTATCGCACCGTGGGCATCCGGCCCGCGCTCGGCGATCTCGCCTGGGCCGAGGGCGAAATCCCTACGCCGCACGGCAACATCCGCGTGTCGCTCAAGGCGCCACTGACGGGCGAGATCACCCTGCCCGCCGGCATCACCGGCACGCTCCATCTTCCCGGCCGCGCACCGCGAAGCCTCTTCGCAGGCAAAAACGATCTCTGAACCGTTTGGTGGTGACGCAGTCCAACGAACGCCTGCGAGCAGGCGGCCTGTCCATGCATGCGAACCCACTGGTTTGCGGTGGGCGCGCTGGTCCCGCTGCGCGTTTTGCCGGGCACGGGGACGTGCCCATCCACCTGCCCTGATAAAATCGGTTTCGACCGGATCGTTCCGGCCAAATCCGCCGACCCAGTGTCTTGAAATCGGGAACCGGCGCCCAAACCAGGCTACTATTGCCACAAAGCCGCAGGCCCTGCCTGCCGCACCACGTTACAACCCTCAATCCCTGCTCACTATGAAAACCAAATCTCTCCGCGCCCTCGCGCTTTTACAGGCCCTGGCCTTCATGCTCGCGGACCCGATGCGTTTGTCCGCCAGTGAATCCACGGCCAACCCAGACTCCACCCTCGCGGAAGTCCGGGGCGACGCGGCCAAGGCCGCCCTCCATGAGCTTGATGTCGAGATCGACCGCGTTGACGCCATGCTCGACAACGCCCCCACCCAAGCCGATCGCGCCGCCGCCAAGGCCCGCCTCGAAGTGCTCAAGGAACGCCGCAGCGAACTCCGCAAGACTTACGTCAGGGCCCGCTACGACGAACTGCGGGCTGACATCCGAGCCGAGGCCAACCGCCTCGGGGTCTGGGCAAAACGCACGTTCACCAGCGATCCCTCCGCCAAGGCGACCGATGAAATGAAGGATTCGGTCAGGGACGCCCAGGATGCCGCGCGCACCGCCGACAACCAAGCCTACGTCGAGGCCAACACGGCCGGTGCAGCGACCGACATCGCTGTTTACAAGCTGCGCCCTACCGACACCAACAAGACGGAGGCTCAAGCCGGCCTCAAAGCGCTCGACGGAAATATCGACGTTCTGGAGGTGCGCGTCGACAACATGGCCGTGGGTGACGATCGTGTCGCCGCCAAGGAGCGCCTGCAGGCGCTCAAACAACGCCGGGATGAACTGCACCATGATTTCAACAAGGCGCGCTTCGACGCCCTCATCGACGACGTGAAGCATGCTTGGGACGACTTGGTGAAGTAATCCCTCCGCTCTTCCTCCCATCCTGGCGGAGCCCATGCGGCTCCGCCTTTTTGCGCCCAAGCACCGCCGCTGTCGCGGCGCATGGTCATGCTCGGGCTGGTCTTCGCTCCCGGCCACCACTCTTTCTAATCTGAGCGAGACCGGCCGCAGAACGCACTTCACGCCTTCGTCGTCACCGCGATGCCGCGCTTTTCCATCTGCGCGCGAAAACTGGCCTGATAGCGCGCAAACGCCTCGTCGTCCCGCACGGTCGAGGCGCCAAAGCAGAAGGTGGCGATGGCCCGCCGGTGTCGCGGCGTGCGGTTGACTCCCGTCCAGTGAATCGTCGCGCTGGAATGCACCACCGCATCACCGGGGGCCAGTTCGATGGGCACGCCCTCGACCGTTTGCGGGTCGAATCCCTGCAGGCCTTGGCTGAAACCCAGCACGCCACTGCCCGCATGGGGCAGGACGCCTTTTTTCTGGGAGCCTCGGGCATACCACAGACAGCCGTTTTCGCGGTCTACCGGATCCAGCGCAATCCATGCACCGCAGGCGATATTCGGTTTCCGGCACCAATAAAAACCATCCTGATGCGCCGGTGTGGCATTGGTGTCGTAAGGCAGTTTGTCGAACCACTCCAAGCCCTGCGGACTGCAGCGGTCACGCATCAGGTGCTCCTGCACCCGCACATGCGGGCCTTCATTCATGAACTGCGCGAACCAGGCGTCGTGTTTGTTCAACGACTGCATCTTGCGCAGGGTCTCCGGCTTGGCGTAATCGTCGAAAAATGCCTGATCCTTCGGCAGCGTCGGCATCACCTCGCGGACATAACGGTCCACCTGCGTCTGCAATTCGCCGAGAGCCGCACCGGCGAGCAATCCGCGCACGATGGCAAAACCATTCTCGTCATAACTCGCGCGCAACCCGTCCAAATCCGGCTGGTTTGTGATCATCCGTTGGATCTATTTCAGACGCCCAGTGACTTCAAGGCCGCATCCTTGAAACTGAAGCCCCAGCCCGGCCGGTCGCTCGGATAGGCAAAGCCGTTTTCAATCCGCAGCGGATGATCGATGATGCCGTCCACCCAATCGAAAGACTCGACGCCGTAGGCATCAGGTATCGTGCAGCACAGCGCCGCATCGTATTCCTTGTAGTAGTGCGGCAGCACCGGCAGCCCGTTCGCCCGCGCCAGTGCCGCCGAATCGAGCCAGCCTTCGACTCCGCCCAGCCGCAGAATGTCCGGTTGCCACAAATCGATGGCCTTGCGCCGCGCCAACTCGCGCAGGGGCACGAGGTCGAATTCCCGCTCACCCATCGCCAGTTGCATCCCGGCCTGCGCTTTCAACGCCGCGTAGCCGTCGAAATCCGTGTGCACCAGCGGCTCCTCGAACCAGTCGATGCCGTGGGCCCTCGCGCGCTCGGCCAAGGCCAGCGCCCGCGGCAAATCCAGACCTTGGTTCGCATCCATCATGATGCGCACCTGCGGACCGACCGCCGCACGCACCTTTGCGATCCGTTCGAGATCACGCTCAATGCCCTCGCGTGCGCCCACCTTGAGTTTCACCGCGGTGAATCCGCGCCGCACATAACCGGTCGCCTCGGCAATCAATTCTTCATCCGAGTAGGAAATCCAACCGCCACTGCCATACACCGGCACGCGTTGCGCCTTCGAGCCCGCATCAATCAGCCGCCACACCGGCTGGCCGAGTTGCCGGCCCCGGGCATCCCACATCGCGATGTTCACAATTCCGCGCGCCCACCGCAACAGCCCGACCGCGCCAAAATATTCGAACTCCTTGTCGCACGTGGCGTCAAAGCCGCGCGTGTCGCTCACCTCGCGCCCAATCGTCAGCGCGCGGACATCGGCCAGCGCACCGCGAATGGCACCCGCATTGAAATGAAACGCGAGCAGGTAACCCTCACCGGTCGTGCCATCGGCCAGCGTGACCCGCGCAATGATGAAGTTGATCGCGGGAATCTGGTGCGTGGCGTCCGCGATGGGCCGCGACAACGGCGATTGCGCTTCGAAAAAATCGACCGAGGTGATGCGGGAGCGGCTCATGGGGTGCGTGATTAGCAATGCGTCGTTCACCGCCGGCAAACCCAAAGCAAGCCGCCCCAGCCGAATCAGCCACTCCGCACGCTTTCACCGCCCAGGCCGCCGCCTCGCCCTGTCCGGAAAATCTCATTTTTGTCCGAGCGGAAAGATTGCGCGCCTGCCTGACAGGCTCACCCTGTTTGCCTCATGCCCAAGGTTCTTACCCCCGCCCAGGTTGAACAGTTCCGCCGCGACGGCTATGTGCATCCCATCCGCATCATGTCGGAAGACGCCGCCACGGCCCTCCGTGCGCGGCTTGAAGCCTTTGAAACCTCCACCGGCGGCCCGCTGCAGGGCGACCTCCGCCACAAGACCCATCTCCTCTTCGCCTGGCTGGGCGACCTCATTCACCACCAGACCGTCGTCGACGCCGTCGAGGATCTCTATGGCCCCGACCTTTTTTGCTGGTCGTCGAGTTTCTTCATCAAGGAACCGCGCAACCCCGCCTACGTTTCCTGGCATCAGGACTCCACCTACTGGGGCCTGAACAAGACCGACGTCGTGACGGCGTGGATTGCCCTGTCACCCTCGACCAAGGCCAACGGCGCGATGGAGGTCATCCCCGGCACGCATCTGCTCCAGCAAATTCCCCACCGCGATACCTTCGCCAAGGACAACCTCCTCACCCGCGGTCAGGAAGTCGCCGTCGCGGTCGATCCCGCCAAGGCCGTGACCCTCGAACTTCGGCCCGGCGAGATGTCGCTCCACCATGTTCTGCTCGTCCACGGTTCGGCCCCCAATCCTTCGGATCTCCGCCGCATCGGCTTCGCCGCCCGCTACATCCCGACCTCGGTCAAACAAATCTCCGGCGAACGCGATTCCGCCACCCTCGTGCGCGGGACCGATGCCTACGGCCATTTCGAACCTGAACCGCGCGCCACCCGCGACCTCGACCCCGCCTTCGTCGCCCTCCACCGCGAGATCGCCGAGCGCAACGCCCGCATCCTCTACCGCGGCACCAACGTGAAGGATTTCAACGCCCCGAAGCCCTGAGGAGCCTCGTCTAGGTGTGAGCCATGCAGCCCACGCAAAACTCGAACAGTTACGACCGCATCGTCCGGCATTGCAAAGGTAATAGGATATTCTACTTGCCGTCACCATACGTCATTTTCACTCGGCGCGACTTAGAAAGATAGGTCATCCAAAAGATGAAGGTAATCAATTCCACGATGACCATTCTGAAATAGAACAAGAGGTAGTCGTCCGATAAGTAGCTGCCCATGTTCAATTTATAAGCCGTTAGAACATGAACCATAATTGCTGAGAAAATAATCCTTATCCGAAAATACAACCGCGCCCAACGGCGACCTTGGGGGCTTCCTGTCCAAACCACTAAGCCAGTTATTATCTGATAGAAAAACAGAGGCACTGCATAGAAACAATAGGCCCAGTAAAATTCTTTGGCATGATAATACCAAGAGTGGGCAAAATAGGGACTCATGGCGTCATGCAAATTAAGCAAACTGCTTATGGCTCCTAGGGGGCCAACAATTGTAATTACAATGCAGAAGACCAGAAGAGTTCCGCGAATTTTTACGGTGCGGACTTGTGGAGTATAAGTTGAGCCACCAAATGCTTCACTTTCCTTCGATGCAGCATTCTTTAATTCAAGGAACCTTAATCGTATATACGCAGCACGAGCTTTTGAACCTTCATCGCCTGATTCTGACACTGCCCGCGTCCACAGACCGGGTTTTACGGAATTATTTGCCAATTCATTGGCGACCTCATCATAAAATCGTTGGTCGTCATCAGTCATTGGTCGGATAGATACTGGTTTAGGCCACGTTTTGTGTCGGAGAGGACAACCCCTGAGTAGTTTTTTGACAAGCCTAACCAAGCTCTTTGTTTAAGGCATGTATACCCAGTATTCACATGCAGTTTCCGCCTTCGCTTGTAGGTTCCAGTTATCTGCTCTGTCTCACTGTCATTTACACTGACAGAGTCCGGAACTTCACATTCGCAGCGACTCCTTTATTTTGTATCTGTCTGTTCTCATGCTGGATTTCATTTCAGAAGCCATTGAAGGGATTAAAACCATCATAGGTCTTTCAAATCCAAGTGGCACTTTAAGGCCCATCTATGTATGAGTGGCCTTCTCAAATTTCGCTTTCAGAGGCATGGTGGACGCTTGCGGACTCGAACCGCAGACCCCCTGCGTGTGAAGCAGGTGCTCTAACCAACTGAGCTAAGCGTCCGACTAAGAGGGTGGTTTAAGTCACAAGGCTGCGCGAAAATCCACTAAAATTTATGGGCAGGCTCAGTCTGAGGTCGGCCAGCCCGCCCTTTGTCCACGGTAGCCTCGGCGAAGGCGGGCCGTAAGGTTGATCATCCCTGCCAATCCTCCACCAATAAATTCGGCACCCGAGAAAACTCGATGGTGTTATGCGTGACGACCGTGGCACCCAAGCGCAAGGCCTGCGCCGCAATCATCAAATCATACGGACCAATGAGCTGCGCGTTTGGTTTCAGGCGCGCGAGATACGCCCGGATTGAACCGTAAATCATGGCATCCGCCGGCGTATAATCCACGGTCGCCGCCACCAATTCGTGCAGCCGCGTGACCTGCACGCGCAAATTCGGCAGATCCGGCCGTTTCGCCACCCCATATTCCAATTCGGAAAGCACCACAACAGACAGCCGGCAAAAGCGCAGGTTGGTCTCCAGCTTCTCCTTGATGCCCCGGTCCACGCCCCGGAGGTAACGCGAGAAGACGTTTGTGTCGGGCAGATAGATCACGACTCCCGCAACGGCAACGGTTCGATTTCAGGGAAGCTAGGACACGAACCATAGAGTTTGGTCAGTGCCTTGACCCGTCTGGCCTCCGCCTTGGGATCGAGAATCAGCAAACCGCGGCCGGTTTTCTCAATCTGCACCGTGCGGGTAGACAGCCGCCACGCCTTGGGCAAACGCACGGCCTGTGAATTGCCCGAGGTAAAAACTTTGGCGGTGACGGTAGGCATGTAATCACCGTGTATATACTTAATGGGTTGTCAATCCGCGGGCCCGCCGGGGCCAGCCCAGACTACAGGCCAAAACTCATCCGCGAGCCGACAACCGCCACGCCCGCGGCGTCACGTTAAACTCCCGGCGGAACTGCGTGCTGAAGTGCTGCGACGAACTGAAGCCGTATTGCTGCGCCGCCATCGTCACGTCGATGGCCGGCTGACGCAGGGCTTCGCGCGCGGCGTTGAGCCGGAGCTGCAGATGATAGGCCGCGGGCGTCAGCCCGACCTCACGCCGGAACTGCGTGCAGAAATGCGGCACGCTCCGCGCCGTCGCCACCGCCGCGAGATCGGCCAGCGGCAGCCGGCGCTCCAGGTTCTGCTGCAGGAAGTCCATGGCCTTCTGCACCGCATGCGAATACGGCAGCCGCCGCGGCGCCGGCTCCGTTTCACCCGTGGCCGTCAGACCCGCATCGAGCCGCTGCTCCAGCAGGGTCGCAAACATCCGGATGCAGGCCACAATCGCTTCGGTGCGCCGCGCCCGGTGGGCCACAACCTGGCGCATCAACGCGCGCAACACCGGTTCGACTTCGTCGCAACCGGTCACGAGCCGCGGTTTCTCCGCCTGCAACCTTGCCGCCAGCCGCGCCCCTTCGCGCCCGACCTTGTCCAGATCCACGCCCATCCAGAGATGATGGTTCTCCGGATTGCGCCGCGGGCCGGTGCCATGTTTTTCACCCGGATAGGCAATGTAGAGATCGCCCATTTGCTGCACCACCGTCTGGCCATGGGCCCGCCACGAGGCCCGGCCCCGCGACAGGTAAAGAAACTCAAAAGTCGGGTGGGCATGCGGCTTCCGGTAATGCCCCGCACAGCAGAGCGCTTCCCCGCAATGGGTGAGCTCCGGCAGGTCATCCACCGGCTGCTCAAAGACGAAACCGCTGATAATCTGGGGATCGCGCAGGACTTTCATATCAACGAGGAACCGGAAATTTTAACCACGGATTATCACGGATTCACCCGGATAAGAATCCATCCCTCAATCTGGCTGGAACCAGAGCGCGGTCTATCCGATCTGTTCGTCTCTGCCTTCATCCGTGGTCATCTGTGTAATCCGTGGTTAAAACTGTCTGGAATACGCTTTGTCTGCGCTGTGCGCTATTTTAACGCCAGCGTAATTTAATATACAAACTTGCTAAAGATGTTGAACGCCATAAATCGCCCTCTCGGCTAAGCTTGCGCCCGCCCCAGTCATGACCCATCGCCTCACCCCTGCTCAGCAGCAGTTTTATCACGCAAACGGTTACCTCCTCGGCCTGCCGCCGATTTACACCGCGGCGGAAATGGCGCGCATCAACGCCGAGCTGCCCAACCTCCTGACCCTGCTGCGGGACGGCGAGACGACCAACGAGATGCGGGAGTGGCACCACGAAAGCACCTACCTCTATGAAATCGTGATGAACCCGCGCATCCTCGACCTCGTCGAGAGCATCCTCGGTCCGAATTTCTACGTGTGGGGCAGTCATTTTTTCATCAAACCGCCACGCAGTCCAGGCACCGTGCCCTGGCATCAGGATGCCTATTACTGGCCGCTCTCGCCCTGTAACACGGTCACCGTCTGGATCGCGTTCGACGACGTGGACGAAGGCAACGGTGGCATGAAGCTCATCCCCGGCTCGCATCTGGGTGGACTCATCAAGCACCGCGCGAACCACGACGCCCACGCCACCCTCTCGCTCGGTCTGGAGGACGGCTCCGACTTCTCCATCGCCAGCGCCGTGCAGTTCCGGATGAAGGCCGGTGAAATCTCGATGCACGACGACCGCGCCATCCACGGCTCGCAGGCCAACCCTTCCGACCGCCGCCGCGCCGGCCTCACCATCCGTTATTCGGGCACCAACGTGAAACCCGACTTGTCCATCAGCCCCGACTTCGTCGCCCACCTCTGCCGCGGCACCGATACCTACGGCCACACGCCTTACGCGCCAACCCCCACCGCCCGCTACGGCCGCAAGGACTACCGCCGCGGCGACGCGCCCGTCGAAGGCTACAAGCTCAACCCTGTCGCCACCAAATGACCTCATGAACTTCGGCAAAGGTAGGAGGCGGTTATCCTTAACCGCCCTGTTTACGCCACCCTGCATGAGCCGTTAAGGCTTGTCCGCCTGCGGCGGGATAACGGCCCCTACCTCCCGACCCACGTCCCAGCCGACTTTACAACCCACCACATCCCATGGCCACCGCTACCGCCCCCAATCCCTATAAACTGACCGCCGCCCAGCAAAAGTTCTATCACGAGAACGGTTATCTGCTCGGCCTGCCCCCCATCTACACCAAGGCGGTGATGGCGCAGATCAATGCCGAGTTGCCCAGCTTGCTCGCGCTCCTCAAGTCCGATGAGACCACCAAGGATATCCGCGAGTGGCACGAGACGAGCACCTACCTCTACGACATCTGCCTGAACCCGAAGATTCTCGATCTCGTCGAGGGTATCCTCGGACCCAATTTCTACTGCTGGGCGAGCAACTTCTTCATCAAGGAACCGCACAGCATGTCCACCGTCGGCTGGCACCAGGATTCCTATTACTGGCCGATGACGCCCAACAACTCCGTCACCGTCTGGCTCGCGTTCGACGATGTGGACGAAGTCAACGGCGGCATGAAGCTCATCCCCGGTTCGCACAAGGGCGGCGTCATCAAGCACCGCAAATCCACCGAAACCAGTTCGGTGCTCACGCTCGAGCTCGCTGATGGCTCCGACTTCAACGCCGACAGCGCCGTCCAGTTCCGCCTGAAGGCCGGCGAATGTTCGCTGCACGACGATCGCGCCATCCACGGTTCGCAGGCCAATCCTTCCAATCGCCGCCGCGCCGGCCTCACCATCCGTTACTCCGGCACCAACGTGAAGAACGACCTGAACGTGAATCCAAATTTCAAAGCCTACCTCTGTCGCGGCGTGGATGAGTTTAACCACAATCCCGTCGGCGTCCCGCCGACGCAGCGCTACGGTCGTCCCGACTTCAAGCCGGTCAGCAACGAAGAAGCCGGCAAAGCCTGAGCGGGGGATTTGTTATTGATTAATGGCTATTGGTTATCGCCGAAGCACCGCCGCTGCGACCGCGCCTTTCACCTCATCACAAATGGATTCGTAGGGCAGACCCTACCGTAGCTACGTCTGTGCAACGCGGAAAGTGTGCCTCCACCGTGTTATAGCCCGAAACCAGAATCCGCGCTTAAAACCGCAGTTCAACCACGGATAAACGCAGATGGACACCGATACCAAGGGCCTGCTGGACCACCGGCATTCACCTTGCGGGGGAAGGAGTTTTTACTTCCGAATCCGTGTTCATCAGTGTCCATCCGTGTTTTACCAGTCTGCCGTCATATTTTGACTGCGGCATATGGGTTAAAAGCGCGACACGCAGCCGCTTCGTGGCTTTATCACGCCAACCACCGGCGCGCCCATGTCGAAAGCCACCTCTTTTTCTCCCCAGTATCAAGCGCGTGCTGGCGCCATTTGCGGACAGGATAAGGAGCGCTGCTTCAATCGACCGCTCTACATCGCCAACACGCACGCCTTCGTGCTCGCCGGTGATCGCCCCATCGTGCGCTTCGCCAGTGGCGACACCCTGCACGGCACCTTGCTCGTGGGCCTCGTGCGCGCCGGTCGCCTGCATTGGCTGCATGACCTGAAGCGCTGCCTGTCCGAATACCGCCCGGCCCACTTTTGCTGGAAGATGAGTGACCCCGCACTCAAGGCGCTGAACGTGACGTTTGAAGTCACCGCTTTGGGCCAAGCCGTCGGTTTCGCAGCCCGCATCCAGATCGCCGGCGGCCGCACGGACGACCAACTCGTATGGGCTTATGGCGGCGCCAAAACCTGGCCAAAGAAACATCTGAACTGGGACTTGGATCCGCATAGCGGCTTGAACCTCATTCCACAGCGGTTTGATCCCGCGCTCTGCACCGGTAATCACGTCCAGGTGCAACGCGGCGATTTCACGGTGGCGGCCACGCGCTCGGCCCGTTTTGCCACGCACGCTCGCTGCAGTTTGCCCGGCACTCCAATCGTGATCGCGGCGGATGAGTTCAACCAAATCGGGACGCGGGCGCGCCCTTCCGAGAATCGCCGCCAGCCGCTGCTGGCCGCGTGCGCGCCGCTGTCGGCGCAATTCGCAGCCACGTGGTCCTTTCTGCGCGTGAGCGCGCGCACCGGCCCCGCTAAAACCACGCACGTCGAACCCGCCAAACAGTTTGCCGCCGGCTTGGCCCGCTCGGCCGCGCTGGCTGCGCGCGTCGTGGTGGCTACGCCCGATGCACGGCTCAACGCCCTCGCCGCCGCCTTGGGTGCCGCCGTCGATGGCGCGTGGTATCCGCCGGTTTATCGGCACGGCAGCATGTTGTGGAACAGCCGTTACCCCGGCTGGCGAACCGTTTTCGGCGGGACGGTCACCGGCTGGCATCAGCGAGTGCGGGCGCAGGCCGGATTTTATTTCGCCCGCCAAGTTCAGGATGATCACAAGCAGTCCCGCCAAGCGGACCCGGCCTTGTTGCTCACGGCCCCCGGCAAGGATTCGCGCTTCTTTGGCCGGGGTCGCATCACCACGGACCAAGCGGTTTACAACATGCAGTCGCAGTTGTTTGACCAGATGATCCATGCGTGGCGCTGGACCGGCGATGCCGCGCTCGAGGCAAAACTCCGCCCCGCACTGGAACTGCATCTCGAATGGATCCGCGAGTGCTTCGATCCGGATGGCGACGGACTCTACGAAAGCGTCATCAACGTGTGGCCCACCGACTCGGTCTGGTATGGCGGCGGCGGCGGCACGGAAGAAACCGCCTATGCCTATCGCGGCCACACCGCCGCGCGCGATCTGGCGCGCCGGGCCGGCGATGCCGCTGCCGTGCGCCGGCACACTCGCATCCTCACGCGCATCCGGCGGGCTTTTCAGACCAAGCTTTGGATCAAGGCCAAGGGCCATGCCGGGCTTTATCGAGAGCAAGGCGGTCTGCAACGCCTGCACGAAGATGCCTGGCTCTACAGTATTTTCCTGCCGGTGGACGCCGGCCTCGTCGATCCGGATCAAGCGGCGCAGTCGCTCTACTACAGCGAATGGGCTTTGCAAAACGACCCCACGCCGGGCGGCGGCCGCCGCGTGTGGACTTCGAACTTTGTCCCGGGCATCTGGTCGGTGCGCGAGAACTGGCCCGGCGACAACCATCACCTCGCCCTCGCCTATTTCAAAACCGGACTCGCCCGCGAAGGGTGGGATGTTTTCCGCGGCAACTTCGAGCACACCGCCTTCCACGGCAAAGTGCCGGGCGATCTTGGCGCGCCAGCCGGTGGCACCGATTTCGGCGACTCCACTTCGATGTTCGCCCGCACCCTCGTCGAAGGGCTCTTCGGTTACACTCCGGATTATCCCAACAATCTCGTCAGCATCGCGCCTCAATTCCCCGAAGACTGGGACCACGCGCGGATACAAACTCCTGATGTCGGTCTGCAGTTCCGGCGCGATGGAAGCACGCATACGCTGGCCGTGAACCTCACCCGCGCGGCGCCGCTGGTGATCACGCTCCCGCTGTGCACACGCGCCATCACGCGCGTGACGGCCGACGGTCGCCCGGTGACTTGGCAGGCCCTGCCCGGTTTCGGCTGCACTCTCATTCAGGTGAAGTTGCCGGTCACCCGCCACACCGTCATCGCCATCACCGCCACCGCTCACGCTCCGCGTTTTGCGCCGCACGCGATCATCGCGCACCCGGAACGTCCGGTCGTGTATAAGGCCAAACAAGCGATCATCACCGCGGTGGCCGATCCGCAAGGCGTGTTTACCGAAACCAAACTACAGGCCGGTAAACTGGTCGGAAGCGTCGGGCATGAAACGGGATTTCATACGGTGCAGGCCCGCGTTACGTTTGGCACCTTGCCGCAGTGGCGCTTGTTCCGCGTGCAAATAAAGCCCGCGCCGGCAAGCCGTCCACTCCGCTTGAAACGGATTCCGGCCCGCGCCGCTTGGGAGTGCTTGGATCTGCAACCCGTCCTCAATGGCGACATTCGCACCATCTTTCAGCAGCAGTATCTTTCGCCCCGACCTGAAACCGTTTCGGCCCGGCTGGGCACCGACGGCTACACCTCGTGGACTTTTATCTATTGGAAATGCCCCGTGCCGATCATCGCGCTCGATGCTGTGCCAGGCATGCTCGAGGGACCGGCCCGCGCGCGATTGCTCACTCCGCAGGGGGTGCCTTTTGCCTGGCCGGGTGCAGCCCGCAATGTCGCGTTCACCTCGCGTTGGGATAACTGGCCTGATCGCATCACCGTGCCCGTGAATCGCCGCGGCACCGCCGTGTGGTTCCTCATCTGCGGCTCGACCAATCCCATGCAGTGCCGCATCGCAAATGCCGTCCTGCGCCTGCACTACGCCGACGGCGTGGAGGAGAAAATTGAACTGGTGCCGCCGCTCAACTACTGGAACTTGTGCCCGATGCCGGTGGACGGATTGGCGCCGGGCCAAACGAGCCGCGCCGACTACACCGCGCCGCTGGATGCCTTCTGCCTGCCCACCGTGCTCCCGCCCACCGTGCAACTCGGCCAGAACTGCCGCGCGATGCTGCTGCACCAGACCCTGCGGCCCGGTGTGCTTTTAAAGCACGTGACTCTGGAAACCTTGTCCGCGGAAGTCGTGGTCGGCCTGATGGGCGTGACCGTCATGAGCCGGTGAAACCTGAAGCACGGCAGGGCCGCCGCTTGTCGGCGTGCCGCAACCCGTGGCACGGCCACAAGGGCCGGCCCTACTTTCGAGTCTTCACGCCGCGCTTCCGGCCTGGTGCCACCGTGCGACAAATTTCGCACACCGTTCCGTCGCAATTGTGCGCGGTGCAATGTTCGCGACCGTAGAAAATGATTCGCAGGTGTAGCGCATTCCAATGCTCGCGCGGAAACAACCGCTTCAAGTCCTTCTCGGTCTGCTCGACATTCTTGCCCAAGGTCAGCTTCCAGCGCTGCGCCAACCGGTGGATGTGCGTGTCCACCGGGAACGCTGGCACGCCAAACGCCTGCGCCATCACCACCGACGCCGTCTTGTGCCCCACCCCCGGCAATGCTTCCAGCTCCGCAAAGGTGCGCGGCACCTGTCCGCCGTGATGCTCCATCAACAATTGCGATAGCTTCGAAATCGCCTTCGCCTTCTGCGGCGATAGTCCACACGGCCGGATAATGGCCTGAATTTTCTCGACCGCCACCTTGGCCATATCCGCGGGATTATCCGCCAACGCCCAAAGCTGCGGCGTCACCAGATTCACGCGCTTGTCCGTGCATTGCGCCGAGAGCAGCACCGCCACCAGCAACGTATAGGCATCCTTGTGGTCGAGCGGCACCGGCGTCTCCGGATACAGCTCGGCCAGCCGCCGGTCGATGAAGGCGGCGCGCTCGACCTTGGTGCTAAAGGGTTTCTGGCTTTCCACGGTAGTCGCCAAAACAGGGAGGCTTTCGCCCGAAAACAAACTCATACTGATCCCCTCCAGCAAAAAGCGCCGATCTCCAACGCTGGAGGGACGACCGCCGTGTCGTCCG
>JAGNQV010000213.1 GCA_017988885.1 Opitutaceae bacterium
GGCTCGCTCGATGAGCGCGAGGATGAGTTGGGCTACGCGCACTTCGTCGAGCACATGGCCTACAATGGCACCCGGCATTACCCGCCGGGCCAGTTGGTGCGGTTTTTCCAGAAAACCGGTCTCGTCTGGGGCGCCGATGCCAACGCCGACACGAGTTTCACGTTCACCAATTACAAACTCGACCTGCCCGCCGGCCATGCGACCCACCTGCCCGAGGCGCTGCAAATCCTGCGCGACTTCGCCGACGGCATCGAGTTTTCCGCCGGCGAAGTGCGTCGTGAGCGGGGCGTCGTCCTCAGCGAACTGCGCGAGCGCAGCACCAATTCCAATCTGACCGACCGCCAGATTATCGCCGCGCTTTACCGGGGCACGGCGCTGCCTGCCCGCCTGCCGATGGGCGACGCCGGCCAGATCGAGCGCGCCACCGCCACTACGCTGCGCACCTATTATGAACGTTGCTACCGGCCGGAGCGGATGCGGCTGCTCGTCGTCGGTGAGGTTGCGCCCGCCGCGGTCCTGCCGCTCATCGAAGCCAACTTCGCCTCGCTCCACGGCATCGGCCCCGCGATCGCTCCGGTCGCCCCCACGCCGCCACCAGCCGATGGGCTGCGCGCCCACGTCATCACCAACCCGCTCGCCACGGCCGCCGTGGCCTCGCTGGTCGCCATCGTCCCGCTGCCGCCCGACACCGCCGCCGGTCGCGAAAAACTCTTCGCCCGTCAGATCGTCATCCGCGCCCTCAACCGCCGCCAAGCTGAGCGCCGCGCCCTCGAACCGGATCGCTTCGGCATCACCAAGGCCATGCTCGATTTCGGTCCCGATGGCCGCTTCGTCCTGCATGGACTCGAAGCGCACGCCACTGCCAGTGACTGGGCCGCTGCCGTGGAACAGACCGAACACGAACTGCGCCGTGCCCGTGAATCGGGTTTCACCCCGGCGGAATTGGCGGAAGCCTCCGCCACGCTGCTCGCCAATCTCCGTGCCATTTGCGATGCCACCCGCGGCGATCCGCCCAATGTCACCGCCAACCGCATCAGCTCCGCCTTTATCGCCGGTAACGAATGGCATGATCCGGCCGAGGATTTGACTGAGGTCAACCACTACCTCGCGCATTTCACACCGGCGGACGCGGCCGCGGCATTGCGCGAAATCTTCCCCGACGACGGCCTGCGCCTGCTCTTCAATTCGCCCAAACCACCCGAGGGCGGTAGCGAAGCGGTGCTCGCCGCCTATCGTGCCAGCAGCGCACGGCCGCTCGCGCCGGAAATCCACGTGACCGCTCAACCGCTTGAGTTTCGCTACCCCGACTTCGGGCCGCCCGGCGCCGTGGCCGAACAAAAATCCGCCGCCGACCTCGGCGTCGAGCTGATCACCTTCGCCAACGGCGTCCGGCTCAATCTCCGCGCCAGTCCGACGGAGCCCAACCGGTTCAGGCTCGCCGCGCGTATCGGCCGGGGCACCGCCGATCTGCCGCGGGACCAGCCCGGTTTGTTTTCTCTCGCCGCCGCCCTGCTGGGCCGCTGTGACTTTGGCCGCCAAAGCCGCGAGGAACTCGGTCGCCTCATCCGGGTGCGCGGCGTCACCGCGCGGGTCACTTCCGACGGCAACCAATTATTCGTCGTCATGGAGGGCCCCACCACCGAACTGCCTTTTGCGTTTCAATTTCTCACGGCCTTTTTATCCGACGTAAAACTGGAGCCGTCGCGGCTCACCCAGGCCCTCTCCGATTACGCGGCTCGCACCAATCCACTCATCGGCTCGATCGACGGCTTTGCCCGCACGGAGTTTCAGGTCCAGATGAACAACCGCGATCCGCGCTTCTGGGTCACCGCACCCGCGCAGGTCGCCAGCTACAAATTTGATGACATCGCCGCATGGGTGCGCACCCACTGGCTGGCTGGTCCGCTGGAGATCGGCGTGGCGGGCGATTTCGATCCTGCCGCCGCCGTGGCCGCCGCCGCGGCGGGCGTGGGCACACTGGCCCCGCGGGGCGCTGCCGCCATCGCCGACCGCGAGCGCCTCACGCTCGCGCAAAAACCTTACCGCAACATCACGCTGCGCTATGGCAGCCCGGAAAAAGCCGCCGTCGTTTATTTTGCCTGGCCCGCCCGCCACCTCGCCGATACCCGCGCCGCGCGCGCCCTGCAACTCGCCACCGACGCACTCGTGGATCGCCTCCGCGTCAAGCTCCGCGAGGAGAAAGGCGTGACCTATGCACCCGCCGGCGGTGTCGACCGCGCACCGTCCCAGCCGGATTTCGCCTACGCTTGGCTGAAACTTGGCTTCGACCCGGCCTTGGTCAAAAAACTCGCGGAGCGCGTGAACAAGATTGCCGACGAACTCGCGCGGCGCGGCCTGACCGAGGAAGAATTCACCCGCCTGAGCGAACCGCTGCGAACCCGGGCCGCCGAGAATCTTCGCAACAACGACTGGTGGCTGCACAAAGTCCTGCTCCGCGCCCAGACCGAGCCCGCCGTCCTCGACGATGCCCGCACGCTGTCCACAGGCTTCGCCGACCTGACCCGCGACGAAGTCAACCGCGCTGCCGCCGATGTGTTCCCGATTGCCAATGCCTACGGCGTCGGCGCCGCCCCGGCTCAGGAAAAATCCAAGCAGTAATTCACGCCCTGAGGCAAATGGGGCCGTCCCCCTCCACGGGCCGGCCATCGCCCGTGGACGGTCGATCAACTTTCGCCAAGCCGGTGGTCGACCGGAGGCAACCACCCCGACCCATTCGATCCGCGTAAAACCGCACACGCCACGCGTGCACAAAAAAGCCGGTCCCTTGCGGGACCGGCTGGAATTGGCAGGCGCAGGGCGAAATCGCTCAGACCGCACCTTCGCCCCGCTCGTCGGTGCGGATGCGGACCACTTCCTCCAGCGGCATGACGAACACTTTGCCGTCACCGATTTTGCCGGTCTTGGCCGCCTTGACGATGGCATCCACGGTCTTGCCGGCGACATCGTCGGCCACGGCGATCTCGACCTTTACCTTGGGGAGAAAATCCACCGTATATTCGCTGCCCCGGTAGATTTCGGTATGGCCCTTCTGGCGGCCATAGCCCTTGACCTCGGTGACCGTCATGCCGACGACGCCCAATTCGGCAAGGCTCTGCTTCACGTCGTCGAGTTTGAATGGTTTGATGATGGCGATGATGAGTTTCATGGAGTGATGGGTGTTAGGGGTTAATCAATGTAGCCTTCTTCGCCGTGTTCGCCGACGTCGAGACCGGAAGACTCGATTTCAGGCGTTGGCCGCAGACCGATGATGGCTTTGACGATGTAGGCGATGATCGCGGTGGCAATCACACTCCAGACAATCGTCACCAAAACCGCCTTGAGCTGGTTGAGCAGGAGCCCGTCTTTGAGGCCACCCACGACCGAGTTCACTTTTTCATCGGCAAAGACGCCGGTCAGAATGGCCCCGAGGGTGCCCCCGACCCCGTGCACGCCAAAGGTGTCGAGCGCGTCATCGTAACCGAGCGCTTTTTTCAAGTAAGACACCGCCAGAAACGGCACGATCCCCGCCAACACGCCCATGATGACCGCGGAATTCGCGCTGACGAAGCCGCAAGCCGGCGTGATGACGACGAGGCCGGCCACGATCCCGGAGCAAAAACCGAGCACACTGGGCTTGCCCCGCGTGATCCACTCGGTGATCGCCCAGACAAAACCCGCGACGGCGGCCGCCAGCGTGGTAGTCGTGAAGGCATTGGCGGCAATGGCATCGGCCCCCAGCGCGGAGCCCGCGTTGAAGCCATACCAGCCCACCCAGAGCATGCCGGTGCCGATCATGCACAATACCATCGAGTGCGGCGGCATGGGTTGTTTGCCGAAACCCAGCCGCGGGCCGAGAATAATGCAAAGCACGAGCGCGGACCAACCCGAAGTCATGTGCACGACGGTGCCGCCGGCGAAGTCGATGGCCTTAATGCCCGCCTCCGGGTTGAGCGGACCGCACATGAAGCCGGTGGCCGACCAGACCATGTGGGCGAAGGGAAAATAGACGACGAACATCCAGATCGCCACGAAGATCAGCACGGCGGCGAACTTCATGCGCTCCGCGATGGCACCGACGATCAGCGCCGGGGTGATGATGGCAAAAGTGAGCTGGAACATCGCCCACATCGAGTCACTGATCCAATAGTAGCCCGCGCCGGTGTTGCCGGGGAGCACCCCCTGGAAAAACCGATAGGCCGTGTCGCCGATGAAGGCGTTGCCCACGCCGAATGACAGACTGTAACCAATCGCCCACCAGAGGATGGTCACGAGCCCGGCGATGCCGAGGCATTGGGCGAGGACTGAAAGCACGTTCTTCTTGCGGACGAGGCCGCCGTAGAAAAGCGCCAGGCCCGGCAGTGTCATGAACAGCACCAACGCGGTGCTGACCATCTGCCACGCATTGTGGCCGGGACCGGGACCGGGGATCTTTGACGCCACGTCCGGTGTCCGGGCGGTATTGTTCACATAGGCCTCGAGGTCTGCGAGTCGTTGCTCAACAGTGGGTTCGGGCGGTGGGGTTTTCGCTTCGTCCTGCGCCCGGCTGGCGAGCGTCGTCAGGGCGATCAGGCCTAAAAGCGCGCCAAGGCGCAGGCTGCTTATGAGTAGGGTTTTCATGCTTCACCCATTTTACAGCAGGACCAGTGCCACTGACGGCGCTGCAACCATAAAAAAGCCGGCCCCTCGCGGGACCGGCTGAAAAACTTGCTGATGGTTAGCGCTAAACGCTCAGACCGCAGACTCGCCGCGCTCGTCGGTGCGGATGCGGAC
>JAGNQV010000051.1 GCA_017988885.1 Opitutaceae bacterium
GCCCGGCGGAGCGTTGGTAGATGGGCGGTGCAGAAAGGAATACCGAGAACTGGGGCCACTCGATGGCGAGCAGGCCTTGGCGCTGGGCCTCGAGCGCGGCGAGCTGCAGGCCGGCCCGGGTGATTTGGAGCGCGGCGAATTGATTGCGGCCGTCGAGCGCCGGAGGATGCGTGGCGTAGTCCAGCACCGGCAGATCGGCGCCAGGCTGGGGCCGCCAGTGCCGGCTATAGTCACCGAGCAGTTCGGCGGTTTCACTTTCGATGCCCTGCCAGGCGGTGTGATTCGTCGTTGCGAGTTCGCGGGCTTGACTAGCGGCGGGGCTGTCCGGGCTGGCGGCGGCGAGCCAGCGGAGGGCGGCGGTTTCCGTGTCCGCGCGCAGGCGCGGCGCGGCTGAGCGGAAAAGCCGGTAAAGTTGCACATACAGGTCGCGGCGCAAAACCTCGGCCTCAAGCTGGGCGCTCAGGTAGCGCAACCGGGCCTGGGTGGCCTCGGCGCGGTAGCGCATGGGATTGGGCAGGTTGATGAGGCTGCCGAGATAGAAGAATGTATTGCCGAGCGTGCCGTCGCCGATTTCGCCCAGGGTCGGATAGCCGAATAAATTCAGCGTGAGCTCGGGGATATAGTTGTGTGGCACTTGCCGCACGGCCTCTTCGCTGGCGCGCACCCGTTCGCGGGCGTTGCGCAGCTTGGGATTGTTGGCTTCCAGTTTTTGCACGGCCTCGGTCCAGCCAATTGCGGCCACCGGGGCGGTGGGTTCGGCCGCGAGTTCCTGCCAGCGCTGCGTCGCAACGGCCTGCTGGGGCTCCAGGCGGTTCGGCGCAAAACTGCAGGCCGGCAGGAGCAGGAGGGTTAGCAACGGGCCAAGCCGCGCCAGCGACGAGGCCCGCGGACGGCGGAGGCTGGCGCGGCCGGATATCCTCATGGAGCCAGGCGCCGGAGGTTGTCGCACACGATGGCGGCGGCGATGCCGGCGTTGAGCGACTCGGCGCCGCCGAAGCGCGGGATGGTGATGAATTCCGTGATGCCCGCCTTCACGGCGGACGACAGTCCGCGGCCTTCGCTGCCGATGACGATGACCGCGTCGCGCAACGGCGGGAGCGTGTGCACGTCCGTGCCGGTCAGGTCGCAGCCGAGCACTGGTGTCGTGGCGGGCAACCCAGCGAGGGCGGTGGCCAGGGCGGCGGTGTGCACCGTCACGCGGGCGAAGGAGCCCATGCTGGCGTTGATGACTTTCTGGGAAAACAGGTCGGCGCAGTCCGGTGAGAGCACGACACGGTCGAGCGCAAACCAGTCGGCGATGCGCAGCAGGGTGCCGACGTTGCCGGGGTCTTGCACGCCGTCGAGCGCGAGGGTGAGGCCGCGGGCAAGGCCGGTCGCAGGGAGGGGCACGTGGCGGATTTGACCGACGGCGAGAACGCTGGAAGGCGTGGGGAAGTGGCTGGCGCGGGCCATTTCCTCCGGCGTGAGGTCATGCGTGCGGGGACCGGTCCACGCCGGCGTGGCGTGGATTTCCGTGAAGGTAAATTTCGCCGCGAGCAATTCGCCGACGACCTTCTCGCCTTCGACGACGAAGAGCCCGAGCGCGGTGCGGTTTTTTTTATCGCGCAGGGCGCGGAGGCGCTGGAGGTCGGCCTTGGTGGGCATGCGGGCAGTGTTGCGAGCCGGCCGGCGGGTGCAATCTTCGGGAGTGGCGTTTTTTTGGAAAACGGTGGCGACCGGTGGGCGCGCAAGTCCTGCGGCGCGCGCTGCGACCCCAATGCCCGCACCGGCGTGATTGCATCGGGCAAAGTTTTCTGCACGGTCGGCGGACTTTCTTATGACCACACGCTTGGGTTGGGGGATACTGGCCACGGGCCGGATTGCAGGAATTTTTGCGCAGGGCGTCGCCCGGTCGCAACACAGCCGGCTCGTCGCCGTGGGCAGCCGCACGGCGCCCAACGCCGCGCGTTTCGCCAAGGAATTCGGCGTGCCCCGGGCGCACGGTTCCTACGAGGCGCTGCTGGCCGATCCGGAAGTGCAGGCGGTCTACATCGCGGTGCCGCATCCCCAGCACGTGGAATGGGCTGTGCGGGCGGCCGAGGCGGGCAAGCACATCCTCTGTGAAAAGCCCATCGGGCTAAACCACGCCGAGCTGATGGTCATGGCCGAGGCGGCGCGTGCAAATAACGTGCTGCTGATGGAGGCGTTCATGTATCGCTGCCATCCGCAGACAGCGAAGATCGTCGAGATTGTGCGCAGCGGCGTGCTCGGCGAAATCCGGCTCGTGCAGGCGGCGTTCGGTTTCAATGCGGGCTTCAACGCGACCTCGCGCCTCTGGAGCAACGCGGCGGCGGGTGGCGGCATCCTCGATGTCGGTTGCTACACGGTTTCGATGGCGCGGCTCATCGCCGGCGCGATCAGCGGCGTGCCGTTTCTCGATCCGGTGGCCGTGAGCGGCTCCGGTCAGCTGCATCCCGAGACCGGCGTTGATATGGTGGCGGCGGGCACGCTCAAGTTCGCCAACGGCCTCGTCGCGCAGGTGTCGACGAGTGTCGGCGTCACGCAGGATAACTCCGTGCGCATCTACGGCACCGCGGGCATGCTGCACGTGCCGTCGCCGTGGATTCCGCCGAGCGAAGGCGCCGCGGCGACGATGACGCTGAGCGTCGGCGGCAAGACCGAGGAAATTTCCATCATGACGCCCGGTGCACTCTATGGGCTCGAAGCCGACGCGGTCGCCGTCGCGCGGGCCGAGGGCAAACGCGAGACGACGGCGATGTCCGTCGCCGATTCGCTGGGCAACATGGCCGCGCTCGACGCGTGGCGCGCGGCGATCGGGCTGACCTACGAGCAGGAGCAGCCGAAAAATTTTCTCCACACGCATACCCGCCGGCCGCTGCGCCGCCGGGCCGATGCGGTCATTCCGACCGGGCGGATCGCGCATCTCGACAAGCCCGTCTCGCGCCTCATCTACGGCTGCGACAACCAGATCACGATGGCCCACGGCGCGGCCGTGTGGGACGATTATTACGAGCGCGGCGGCCTGACTTTCGACACGGCCTACGTTTACGGCGGCGGTCTGCAGGAACGGATTTTCGGCCAGTGGGTGAAGAATCGCGGTCTGCGGGAGGAAGTGAGCGTGATCGTGAAGGGTGCACACACGCCGAACTGCAACCCGGAGGATCTCGTGCGCGAGTTTCACGAGTCGCTCGGCCGGCTGCAGTTCGACTACGCCGATATCTACATGCTGCACCGCGACAACCTCGAGGTGCCGATCGGCGAATTCGTCGAAGTGCTGAACGCGCAGGTGCGCGCCGGCCGTATCCGCACTTTTGGTGGCTCCAATTGGACGATTGAACGCATCGCCGCCGCCAATCGCTACGCGAGGCGCAAGGGGCTGCAGGGCTTCAGCGTGTTGAGCAACAACTTCAGCCTCGCGCGGATGGTGGACCCGGTCTGGGACGGCTGTATTTCCGCTTCGGATGCGGAATCCCGCCGCTGGCTGAAGAAAAACCAGCTGCCGCTGTTCGCGTGGTCGAGCCAGGCCCGCGGATTTTTCACCGACCGCGCCGGCCGCGACAAGCGCGACGATGAGCAACTCGTCCGTTGTTGGTATAGCGACGATAATTTCGAGCGCCGCGAACGCGCCATCGCGCTGGCGAAGAAAAAAGGCACCACGCCCATCGCGATCGCCGCCGCCTACGTGCTCGCGCAACCGTTCCCGACCTTCGCACTCATCGGCCCACGCCTCGTGAGCGAGATGGTGAGTTCGCTCCCGTGCCTCAGCGTCGAGCTGTCGCCGCGCGAGCTCGCCTGGCTCAACCTCGAGCGCGCGAAGCCGTGAACCGGACCTAAGTTTCCCATGCTGCGGCCAGGTGCCGACCAAGGATCGCCCGAATTTCAGGCAATCGCTAGGTAATCCACCCGGCCGTGCGACCGCGCTGAATGCTGAGCCATGCGCGCTTTTGCTGCGGCCAAAGCGTGAGTTCCAGGGTGCCCGGCTTTCCGGGCTCCTGGGCGTGCCAGTGGCTGCAGCCGGGGAACTTCCCGAGCGTGCCGCGCAAGGATATCTTCAGGCCAGCCGCATCGATCGCCGCCGCCATCGCCGCCTCCGCTTTGCGCAAATTGGCGGCGGGCGATAGATGAATTTCGAGGTGCTGCATGGGACGATTGCCGGGCAGGCGTGAAGCCGTCCGGATGATCAGGGACAAACCGGACCTGACTTCAAAAACATTCCACCGTGGGCAGGTTTGGGTCCTTCGCCGCCAACTGGCGCCCGGGGATTCCTGTTGTCACCTTTGGCGCGCGGACTCACTTTGGGGCCATCTTACCCATCATGAAACGATTCACCCCGCTGGTCCTGTTTGCTTTGTTGATCGCAGTTGTCGTCACGCCGCTGTGGGCGGCCACGGCAGATAAACCGGCGGCGACGAGCAAGGCACCGGGCGCCGCGGTGGCGGCGTCCATCACCACGGTCACGGGCATGGCGATTTCACCGCTGCTGGGCGCGGGGGCCTATGGTGCCTACCAGTGGGCCTCGGCCAAGGACGAGACGGCGCGGGCGGCGTTGCCGTGGTATGCGCAGTGGACTTTCTTCGCGCCGGCGCTGCTGCTCGTGGGGGCCTGCGCGGCGAAGGATTCGCTCGGTGCGGTCCTGCCGCCCGGTTGGAAAAAGCCGCTCGATGTGCTGGAAACGGTGGAAAACAAGGCCACGGGTCTTGTGGCCGCCGGCGCCATCGTGCCATTCACGATGGACTCGCTGAGCAAGATGATTGTCGCCAACGCGCCGGCGGACACGGGCCATGCTCTCTCGACCGGCGGACTGGCGATGCTGCATTTTGGCACGATCGATTTGAGCTGGTTACTTAACATCCTGACGGTGCCGTTCGGCATCGCGATGTTCGCACTCGTCTGGATGGCGTCGCACGCGATCAACGTGCTCATTCTCCTCAGTCCGTGGGGCGCAATCGACGCGGCGCTGAAAGGTGCGCGCACGGCGTTGCTCGGCGTCCTCACGCTCACGGCGACGATGAATCCGTGGATGGGCGCGGCGCTGTCGATCGTGTTGCTGATCGTCGCGTATTTCGTGGCCGGCTGGGCCTTCCGCCTCACGACCTTCGGCAGTATTTTCTGTTGGGATTTCTTCACGCTGCGCCGGGCCCGCTTCAAGCTGAAGCCGGTGGAAAATAAACTCTTCGCCGGTGGCAACCTGCCGGAAGTGCCGGTGCGCACCTACGGTCGCCTGCGCAAGACCGAGACGGGCATGGAATTCGTTTACCGGCCCTGGCTGGTGATGCCGGAGCGCACCGCGGTCGTGGCGAACAATGCGCTGCATGTGGGCAAGGGGCTCTTTTTCTCCAGCGTGCTGACCGAAGGCGGCGAAACCTATTTTCTGCTGCCGCCGCGCTATCGCGGCCATGAGGAAGCGTTGGTGCAGGTTTACGGGCTGCGCGGCGTAAAGGCGGCGGGTCTGCGCAAGGCGTGGAGCGTGCTGCGCGAGCTCTTCGGCGGCGCGGCGACGAAGACGCAGATCGCGTGAACGGCTGGGGCAGACCCAACCCGGGAAAAATCTCCGGACGACTCACCGCTGGCCCTGCGCCGCCAGCCGAGCGTGGCGGGCGACACCGGCGGGCACGGCTTTCAGCATGTGGGCGTAGTCCTTGGCAAACTTGGCGTAGGCCGGGGTGAAGCAATTCGTGCTGATTGTCGCGCGGCGGCGGTAGGGCACGTAATTGCCGATGTGCCAGCCGACGTTGCGGTAGATGCAGAAATCACCGGGATTGAGGATAAGTTGCACGGCCCCCGGCATCGCCTGGCAGTATCCGAGGCAGAACATCTCAAGCTCCTCGTCGGTGCGGCGCCGGTCCTCGTCCCACAGCTCCTGCTGGTTCGTCGAGGCATAGACCCGCATTTCCTCTGCCGTGTTGTGCACGCGTTTGAAACTGCCCGGCACATACCAGGTCGAGATATCCTCATAGAGCGGGCAGTTGACTTGGTTCCAGAGGCGGAAATCCGTCGCGATTTCCTGCCAGCGCGCGTCGCCGATCTCGGCTTGAAATTCATCCTCCAGGACATGGTCCCGCCAGTCGCGATGCCATTCCGTGGACCACGGCCGTTCGCGCGGACCGAACAGAATGCAGGCGTCATCGATGGGCTTCAGGTAGTGTTCAGGGGTCAACAGCGACTTGATGGCTTCGACTAGGCCATCGATCTGGTCGAAGTCGCGAAAGGGGCGCAGGTCGAGCTCAGCGGCATGATTTTTGAGCGGGGCGAGCCGTTGTGTCTGCGGTCCGTGCAGCCGCACGGCGATGTCATGGGCCTTGGCCGCCTCGCGCCGCAGGTCGCGCAGCAGGCTGGCGGGAATCACCTGGCGCAGGATGTGATAGCCGGTCTCACGGTAGCGCTGGCGATCGGTATCAGTGATGGGGGCGAGGGGCATGGGTGTGGGGTTAGGAACCGGAATGGCGAGGCAGAGGCGGGAAGCAAGCACAGTTGGTGGCGCCGGGACAAACCTGGCTTGGCCCGATGGAACCCCATCCGTGCACAACCGGCCGCCCGGTTCAGCCCCGCCGCCGGCACCAGACCAGTGCCAGCAACCCGGTGGCCAGCAACGCGAAGGTGCCCGGCTCGGGCACCGCTTCCACGGTCGCACCACTGAAAATCAGGGCCGAGGCCCCGCTGGAATGAATCAGGTCCGTGATCCGGATCGAGGTGAGCGTCTGCGAGGTGAACTCGCCGGGCAGCGTAATCTGCTGTCGATCGAGCCGCACGCCCGCGGGGTCGGAGAAAACATTGGTCGCGATGATCCCGCCGAGCGAACCGGTAAAACCGCCGTTGAAATGGTCGCGGATGTCGACGTTGCCCACGAGCGTGACGCTGTAGCTGGCGCCGGCGCTGCCGGTGAAGGTGATTTCCGCGGTGTTGGCGCCGCCGATGCCCCACGCGGTGTTCAGCAGGAAATAGACGCGCTGGACGCCGAACACGTCAACCGGCAGCTCAAGGATGCCGCTGGTGCTGCCAAGGCTGCCCCAGAAATTGAGCCCGGTTCCGGTATTCGCGATGTCGAACGGCACGCCGCCGAGGGTCTGGGCGCCTTTCGGGTAGGCGTGCCCCGCGGTCACGTCGGTCCACGGCTCGTTGACCACGGCCGAAAGATCCAGCGGGATGAAAACCTGCGCCCGCAGTGCGGCGCAACTGCCGCAGATCGCCAGCGCAGCCATGAACCAAAGGGGAGGGCGGGATTTCATCGGCTTTCGGAAACAGATGCTTCTCTCTCCGCCGTCACCGGCCTGTCAACGCCGGAGCTGGTTTGGGCGCGAACTGCCGCGGGGCCGAGGGCACGGCCGCCGGAAACTCCACCCCCCAGAGCAGGGGCCGGTCCTGCGCGCCGCGGTCGGCGTCGGGCGCGAGGTATTTGAACACATCCGCGAAGCGCAGGCTGCACTGCAGGCGGCGCTGGCCCCGGGCGTCGATCTTAGGGTTGAGCACGATGACCGACTGGTTGTAGGGCGGCGATTTTTTCAAGGCCTGCGCCTGTTGGCGCGCCTCGCGATAATCGAGGCTCCGGTTCTTGATGATGGCGTCGAGTTTCTCCAGATCGGCGCGGGTGAGCGGCCCCCAGAGTTTCCGCCACTGCTCCGGGGTTATCGTGGCGGCGACGAGGTTGAGGAAGCGCTTGGTGCCGCCCTCCTGCCGCCAGTAGCCGATGACGAGGATGAAGGATTCGTTGATATCGAACTGCCGCAACGCATCGCCGAGATCCACGGGCGTGCGATATTTCGTGGCCTTCGGATTCACCGGCAGATGGCCGTGGGCCTGGTTGGCGGCGGCGGGGATGTCCCATTTTTGCGTGTAGTCCGGCGGCACGTAGCCGTCGAAGAACGTGTCGCGCACCCATTTTTCAAACACGAGCCCGTGGGACTGCACTTCCTGGGCCAAGCCCGTCGCGAGGGTGGCGAGCAGGAGGGCGAGGGCGAAGCCGGGCGCGAATTTCAGCGGCAGCCGCATGGTTGAATGATGCGGTCATACCGGGCGGCGGCGAGTCCCAACCGCTTTGAACCGCGCGGCGCGAATGCCAAGAAACGCGCAGCATTTGCCGTTTGCAGGCAGCCGCTTTTGCCCAGCATGACGGCAACCCCGCTAACCGCATGACCCCGCGTGAACGTTTCATTGCCGCCCTTGAACGCCGTCCGCTGACCGGCCGGGTGCCGCATTTCGAATTGGTTTTTTACCTGACGATGGAGGCCTTCGGCCGCGTGCATCCCTTGCATCGCAACTATGACCAGTGGGTGCAGATGGAAGAGCGGGAGCGTGCGCTACACCGGCGCGACATGGCCGACCTCTACATCGCGATCGCCGAGCGCTACGAGCACAGCGCTATTTTTATTCATCCGAATCCGTGGACGCCGGAGGAATTGGAGCAAATCATAACGCTCATCCGCGAGCGCACCGGCGACCGTTATTTTCTGCTGACCCACGGCGACGCGACGTATGCCGTGCCCAACGGCACCGAGATGGAAGCATTCGCCTGCCAGATGGTCGAGGAGCCGGAGAAGCTCAAGGCGCAGGCCGCCGACAAGGTGCGGCAAGCCCTGGAAGTCGCGGCGAAGCTGCGCCAGCCCGGCGGGCTCGATGGCTTCGCGTTGTGTTCGGATTATTGTTTCAACACCGGGCCGTTCCTCAGCCCGGCGAAGTTTGGCGAGTTCGTCACGCCCTACCTGGCGGAGCTGACACGCGGCTACCGCGACCTCGGCTATTACGTGATCAAGCATACGGATGGAAACATCATGCCGATCATCGATCAGCTCGTGCAAACGCAGCCGCATGCGTTGCATTCGCTCGATCCGCAGGGCGGGGTGAACCTCGCGGAGGTCAAGCGGCGTTACGGGCACGAGGTTTGCCTCATCGGGAATGTGCATTGCGGCATGATGGATACCGGCTCGCTCGCGGAGGTGGAGGCGGCGGCCCGCTCCGCCTTGACGCAAGGCATGCCCGGCGGCGGCTACATCTTTTCCACGAGCAACTGCATCTATACCGGGATGCCCTTGGCCAGTTACGAGCGCATGCTCGAAGTGTGGCGGCGGGAAGGAAATTATCCGTGACCCGCCCATGAACGGCCGCACCCGCATCCTCGCCCATCTCGCCGGCCGGCCGGTTGACCGGCTGCCCCTCATGCCGATTACGATGATGTTCGCGGCGCGGCAGACCGGGGCACGTTACTTCGACTATTGCACCGACCATCGCGTGCTGGCCGAGGGGCAGTTGCGCACGGCGGAGAAATTCGGCTTCGACTACGTCAACACCATGTCAGATCCCGCACGGGAAGCGGCCGACTGCGGCGCGCGGGTGCAGTATTTCGAGAACCAGCCTGTGGCCCTCGTCGAAGAACAGGCACGCCTCGCGGACAAGGTGCAGTTGAAAGGTCTGCGCCAGCCCGATCCGCTCGGCGGCGGGCGCATGCACAATGGCATTGCTGCGGTCGCGCTCCTGCGGGAGAGGGTGGGCCGCGATCTGCTGGTCGAAGGTTGGATCGAAGGACCGATGGCGGGCGCAGCGGCGCTACGCGGACTCAACTCGTTGATGCTGGATTTTTATGACGACCCCGCCTTTGTGCACGACCTCTTCGCGTTTGTGGTGGAGCTGGAGCTGCGGTTTGCGCGGGAGCAATTTGCGGCCGGGGCGGATCTGATCGGCCTCGGTGACGCCGCGGCGTCACTCATCGGGCCGGAGCTTTACCAGAAATTTGTCTGGCCGCAGGAAAGAAAACTCGTGGACGGCATCCGGGCGATCGGCGCCCCGGTGCGGCTGCACATCTGCGGCAACACGCGGGCACATCTCGGCGCGATCGGCCGTCTGGGCTGCGCCATCGTGGACCTTGACTCAATGGTCCCGCTCACGGAAGCCCGGGCGCAGATGGGCCCGGCACAGGTGCTCCTCGGCAACCTCAATCCCGTGGCCGCGCTGCGCGACAGCACACCCGCCGCGATCACCGCGGCGGTGGCCGCGTGCCACCAGGACGCCGGACCGCGCTATATTGTGAGCGCGGGTTGCGAGGTCCCCGGCGACACGCCCGAGGAAAATCTGCGCGCGCTCTGCGACTACGCGCGGACGCACGCCCCATGACGCCGCGCGCCCGAGTCGAATGCGCCCTGCGCGGCGGTCGCGCCGATCGCGTGCCGTTTACGTTTTACGAAGCCTTTGTGCAGCCATGTGCCGCCGAAAGGCAGTTGCGCAACCGCGGCCTGTGCATCGTCAACCGGCTGCCGGTGTTCAAGACACTCCGGCCCAATGTCCGCGTCACCCAGCACACCTACTGGGTCGGTGAACAAAAACTGACGCGCACCCTTTACGAGACGCCGGTCGGCGAACTCACGACGCTGGCCGAAGACGGCGGATTCACCGCGTGGAGGCACGAACTGCTGTTCAAGCGACCGGAGGACTACGCGACGATCCGCTTTTTGCTGCGGGACGAGGTCTATGAGCCGGACTATGCCACGTTTGCCCGCGCCGCGCAGGAGCTGGGCGATGACGGGATTTGCCGGGGCGTCATCGGACTCGAGCCGTTGCAGGAGCTCATCTCCGGCGGAGTGATGAAAATGGAGCAGTTTTGCGAGGAGTGGATGGAGCGGCGCGACGAGGTGCTGTCCCTCTACGAAATTCTAGTGGAGAACCGTCGGCGGATTTATCCGCTCGTCGCACAGTCGCCCGCCGGGCACTCGAACTATGGCGGCAACGTCACGCCCGAGATCATCGGGCCGAAGGTGTTCGAGGAATATTACCTGCCGCACTATCACGAAGCCGCCGAGATGTTGCACCGCCACGGCAAACTCATCGGCTGCCACTTCGACGCCAACAACAAGATCATCGCCGACGCGATCGCCCGCACGCCGCTCGACTACATCGAGGCCTTCACGCCTGCGCCCGACACCGACATGACCCTGGCCGAAGCGCGCGCGGCGTGGCCGGACAAGGTGCTGTGGATCAACTTTCCCTCTTCGGTGCATCTGCAACCCGATGCGGCAGTCGAGCAGACCGCGGTGGATTTGCTCAATGAAGCCTGCCCCGTGGACGGCCTGCTGGTGGGGATCACCGAGAACATGCCGTCCGAGCGTTGGGCGGACAGTTGCCGCGCGATCATGGATGGGCTTGACCGCCACGCGCGGGAACGGCCCGAGCGTTATGCGCGGTCATGACGCCGAAACGGATTTTTTTCTCTGCGCTCCGCGGTGAACCGACGCCGCGCGTGCCGGTGGCACCGCTGGCGGTGCACTTTTGTGCGCGCGTGACCGGGGTATCCTTGCATCGCTATTCAAGTGACGCGGCGGCGCTCGCCGAGGCGGTCCTGCGGTATTACGATCGGTTTCGGCCCGATGCCATCGTGGTATCGGCCGACACGTGGGTGAGCGCGCAGGCGATGGGGGCGACGGTCGGACCGTTGGCGGAGGATCAACCGTGGGGCGGGCGAGGGGAGCCGCGGGTGCGAAACCTCGCCGACGTGCGGGCGTTGCCGCTGCCCGAGGTCGCGACACAGGGGCGCTACCCGCTCATGCTCGACGCGCTTCGCCGGGTGGTGGCGGCGGTCGGCGGCGAGGTGGCGGTGGTGGCGTGCTTCGACCAATTTCCATTTTCCCTCGCAGCGGCGCTGATGGGCATCAACGAGCTGATGCTCGCGCTGAACGACGATCCGGCCCTCGTGCGGGCGTTGATGGCACGCTGTCACGACTATGCGCTCGCCTACGGTCAGGCGCTCGCGGCGGCGGGGGCGGATGTGTTGACCGGCGGCGATTCGCCGGCGGGCTTGATCGGCCCGCAGCGCTACCGGGAGATCGCGCTGCCGTTTGAGCGGCAGCTGATTGCCGCACTCAAGGTTGCGACCGGCAAACCCGTGGCGCTGCACATCTGTGGCAACGCCGCGCCGATCCTCGCTGACATGGCGGACAGCGGAGCGGATTTGCTGGAGATTGATTACCGCACTGATCTCGCGCTCGCGTGCCGCACGGTCGGGCCGGAGATCGCGCTTTGGGGCAACCTCGATCCGGTCGCCGTGCTGGCGCAGGGCTCGGCTCACGACGTGGCCCTGGCGGCCCGGCAGGCGCTCGCCGCGGCGAAAGGCCACCGTCGCTTCGTGCTCGGGACTGGTTGCACCCTCGCGGTGGAAACCCCATTCGCCAACGTGGCCGCGCTCATCGCGGCGGTGCGCCTTTGATTCGCTCCGGTTCCACGCACATCCCCGTCATGACCAAACGCGAAAATCTTCTGCGCCTGCTGCACGGGCAGCGGCCGGCTTGGGTGCCGTGCGCGCTCAACGTCGGACAGTGGCAGCTCCATCATCGCAACTTCGGCACGCTGCCGCCGGAGCTGGCGCACACGCAGAATCAAACCGACGTGATGAAACATCTGGGCTGCGATCTTTTCACCCGTAACCAAGCGGGAGTGCTCGACCATCTCGAGGGAGCGGTGTGGCAGACCGTGACGGAAACAGGCGCGCTCGGGCCGTGCATCACGGACACGCTGCGCACGCCGCACGGTTCGCTCAGCCGCCGGTCCGAGGAGCAGACGCAATACACGGCGAGCTACGCGGTGGAGGATCTCGTCAAGGACTGGGCGCAGGACGGCAAGGCCTATCGCTGGCTGTTGGAGCATCTGACCTACGCTTGGGATCAAAGCGGGTTTGAGCAGACGCGCCGCACGATCGGGGACGACGGCGTGGTGATGGCGTCGCTGCCGCACACTCCGCTTAAACGCCTGCACGTGGACTTCGGACTCGAGGGTGCGTGCCTGTTTATCATGGACCACCCCGACGAGGCGCAGGAAATCTGCGATCTTTACTGGAGCCGCTTGTGGCCCGTGCTCTGCGAGCTAGCGGCGGATCCGCGGGTCGAGGTCGTCTGCTTCGGCGCGGACAATGTGGATGCGCCGTTTTATCCACCGGGCGAGATCATTGACCGCTACTGGGTGAAATATATCCGCGCGGCGACGGACCTGTTCCACCGCCACGGCACGCGCGTGCTCGTGCATGCCTGCGGCAAGCTGCACCGGTTGATCCCCGCCTTCATTGCGGCGGGCCTTGATGGGCTTGATGGCATGGCGCATCCGCCCTTCGGGGACTGGACCGTGGAAGACGCGTGCGCGATGCCCAAAGGTTTTATTTACGACGGCGGGTTTTCCGCCCGGGAGCAGGTGCTCATGTCCGACGACGAGGTGCGGTGGTTCTATGCGGATTTTTTCCCGCGGATCCAGCGGCTCGACAGCTTCGTGTTCGCGGCCGCCTGCCAGACGGCGATCACGACAAAGTGGGAGCGCATCAAACTCGTAGCGGAAATCTGTCGAGAATACGGTGGTCGGCCGCATTGAGCAGCAGGGGTGCGGCAAAATTCCTGGCGGGTCCGGTTAGAGCGTGGCGTTGGCCTCGCCATCGTCTGCCAGCGGGTGACGGGTATCCATGGAGTTGCGGTATTTCGTGGCCGCGGGATTCATGGCCAGAAAGCCGTGGACTGATTTGCCGCGGCGGGGATGTTCCCTTTTCGCGTGTGGTGCAGCGGCACGTTCAGGGCGAACTGGCCAATGACGAGGGCAAAATTTTAGCGTATTTCGGCTGGCGCGGTGTCCATCCACCGCCACTGTGCACACGGCAAAAACGTCCCGTTCATGCAAACGCCCCGTCCGGAATCTCCGTCCAGCGCCCACTGCCAACTGCTCTATTTCACGACTTACAGCGTGACCGAGGATGCGCAGGTGCTCGCCGCGATCACCAATGCCTATTCGGATCACCCTGAAGGTGCGAGTCTGGCGCGGATTGACCGCGCGACTGGGGCGATGGAGCCGCTCGCGATCTTCCCCGGACCCGCGATGCAGGCGTATCCGTATTTTGCGCGGCCGGCTTCGGATAATCCTGCCGAGGATTACCTCTACAACGGCACGGTGGCGAAACATGGCCTCAATAAATCCAGCCCGTGTTTACATCCCGCGACCGGCAATCTGTTTTTCGTGTGGGGGCGCGAAGATGGTTGGGGTGTGCTCGACTGCGTGAATCTCCGCGACGGCCGGCGGCGCACCTTGCTGGAAATTCCGCCCGAGCGTTGCGTGGGTTACACGCACTTGGATGCGAAGGGAGAACATGTGCTACTGAGTTTGATGGACAGTCGCATCCTTGGTTTCGGCGAGGTGCGAAAAAATAATCAGGAGATGTCGGAAAACTATGCGAAATACGGACTGACCACGCAGCTCGCCGAGGTGGAAGTCGCGACCGGCAAACTCACGGTGCGCTGGGAAGAGCCCGCTTGGGTGACGCACGTGCAATATCATCCGACCCGCCGCGACATCGTGCTCTATAACCATGAGTGGACCTGGCCGCTGGGCGTCGAACGCATCTGGCTGAAAGCGGATGGCCAGCCGAGCGTGAAGGTGCGTCGCCCGGGCCGGCCGATCCAGTTTCGTGTTTCACCCGACCTCGCGCTCGACGACGTGGCGCACGAGGTTTGGCAGGAAAACGGCGAGGCCGTCATCTATCACGGCGTGCGCTGGGACGCGCCGGGCCATCCCGAGCAGTTCGTCGGCCGTGCACCGGTGGACGGCAATCTGCCGTTGCAGGAAATTTCCATCCCGCGCGACCGCCCGTCGTTCTACGGACATTTTATCCCGAGCCGCGCCGGCGACTTCGTGATCACGGATGCGGTGGCCAATGAAAAAGGTCTCGCGCAGCGCAAGGGTAACCTCATCTCGCGGCTCAACATGGACTGGGATAACGGCACCATGGAGGTCGTGCCGCTGTGCGAGAGCAACACCTCGTGGCACACGCAGGACAACCACCCGCACCCCGTGCCCACGCCCGACCAGAAGGAAGTGCTGTTCACCTCGGACTGCTCGGGCGTCCGGCAGATTTACTCCGTGCCCTCGGGATCGTGAGTCAGCCCTGCGGTCGGCCCGGAGTTATGGATTTCGGTGGGCACGCAAGTTCCGCGGCTCGCCCTGACGGGCACAGGGACGTGCCCGTCCACCTGACCCAAGCTTAAAAAATGCGTTGAAACGCGGAGTTCTCGGAGTGCGCAGAGTGCAAACCAATCGGTTCGTCTGGATTTCTGATGCACCCAAGAGGTGAACGCTTGGTTTGTCATCACACCAATGATCCCAAGCTTTCAGGCTTTAACCACGGATCGCACGAATCGGCACGGATTCAATTCCATCCCTCTGCGCTCATCCGTGAAATCCGTGCGAAACCTAAGGTTTGGTGAATAGTCCAAAAGCAGGGGTGCTGATATCAAACCGTGGCTTTTTTTGCTTTGGTGTGGCGGGTGCCTTTTGCGGCCATGCCTGCTGCGGAATTTGGGCCAAGCGGTTCTTTCCTCTCAAGTCGCCTCCGGCTGCATCATTCTTTCAGCGTTGGAATCTTGCGCGCCGGCAAGGGACTGGCCAAAGTCGCCCTCATGCAACGCCCGCGCACCCTGCTTGGAATCCTAACGCTAATCTGGTCGGTTTCCGCGCTGTCGCTTTCGGCGGCCGAGCCGGCGCCAGCGCACCTCACTGATTCCGGCAAATGGTTGCCGGCGGAGCCGGACTGGGCGCAAGGCGTCGAAGCAAAGCTGGCGACTTTTGAGCATACGGTCGGGATCAAATTCCTGCTGGAGTTTCACGAGAAATCTCCGCCGGCAGACGAGGATGACAAACCCGGCGTGTATATGCGGACACTCTCGGCCCAACGCGGCACGCTCGACCACGGAGTGCTCGCGGTCTATTTTGCCGACGAGGATGACTGGCGGGTCTGGATTGGCGATGCGCTGGCGCCGGTTTTTGTCGGCCGGCCGGGCACCGCGCAGGAATTTACGGCCAGCGGTGCCATGCACGACGCGAAGGAGGCGTTCCTGACGGAAGTTTTCGCCCAAAGTGACGCCGCCTTTGCCGCACGACAGAAAACGGCGCCGGCGGACCAGCCGCCTGCGCGCGGCGAGCGCCGCGCCTTGCAAGTGGACGCGTTGGTGGACGGCTTCATCCGCAAGCTCTCGCCGCAATGAGTCTGGGCCGACGTTTTACGCCAGCCAGTCTCGCATGTCTGATTCCAAAACGATACAGCACCCATCATGAAAACACGTTTTGCCTTCATTGGTTTTCAACATCCGCACATCTGGGATCTCGTCGCACGTGCGGCCGCACACCCTGAGATCGAGGTGGTGGCGATGTGCGAGGAGGACGCGGCGATGCGTGAAAAACTCGCAGGCGACCAGCGGGTGCGGCTCACACACACAGACTACCGGGCGATGCTGGCCGAGGTGGCGTGCGATGCGGTCGTCGTGGGCGAGTGGTTCGGCAAACGCGGCCGCGTGGTCCTCGACTGTCTCGCGGCCGGGCGCCACGTGCTGGCCGACAAGCCGATGTGCACGACGCTCGCCGAGCATGACGAGATCGTGCGCCTCGCCACGGCGAAAAAACTCACCGTTGGCATGATGCTTGATATGCGCGACTCGGGCGTGTTTCGGAAAGTCCGCGACCTCGTGCGTGGCGGCGAAGTGGGTGAAGTGCGGGCGGCATCGCTCGAAGGCCAGCATCCGCTGCTGCCCGGGGTGCGCGCGGCTTGGTATCACGAGGCGGGCAAGCACGGCGGCACGGTCAACGATCTCGCGATCCACGGCCTCGACCTCGTCGTGTGGCTCACCGGCCTCCGCGTGCGGCGCGTGACGGCGGCGCGGGTGTGGGCGGCGGGCGTGCCGGCGGATTCGCATTTCCAGAACGCGGGCCAGTTCATGGTCGAGCTGGAAAACGGCGCGGGCATCATGGGTGATGTTTCCTACATTTCGCCGAGCAGCCAGGGCTACACGCTGCCGATGTATTGGCGGCTCACGCTGTGGGGCAGTCTCGGCGTGCTGGAAACGACCCTGAACGCGCCGGAGATCCGGCTGTTCAAGGAGGGCGAGAAGACTGGCCGTGGGGTGCCGGTGGGGCCGGCGAACCCGGGCGGTTACCTTGCGGCGTTCCTGCAGGAGATGCGCGGCGTGGCGGTGGGCGGCCTGACGTCGGCGGAGATTTTTCGGGCGAGTCGCGCGGCGCTCGTGGCGCAGGAGGCGGCCGACCGCGGGTTGGTCAACGTCGAACTCTAACCGGTGCGCGTGAACGCGGACGCTCCAGTGCCTGTGCGTGACGTGCAATGCGCCGACGCCATTCCCTGGATGCAGGCGCGGGGCCGGATGGCAGGTGTGTGCGCCGTGACCTCGCTGCCGGATGTTTCCGAGGTTAATCTCTCGCTGGCGGCGTGGCGCGAGTGGTTTTTGAACGCGGTGCAGCTCGTTATCGCGAGTGTGCCGGACGAGAGCGCGGCGCTGTTCTTCCAATCGGATATCAAGCGCGATGGCGCGTGGATCGACAAGGGTGCGATGGTCATCCGTGCGGCGGAGGATGCCGGTGCCCGCGTGTTGTTTCACAAGATAGTCTGCCGCCGGCCGCCTGGTATGCTCACCTATGGCCGGCCGGGTTACACGCATCTCATCGCGGTCTCGCGGGCGCTGCGTTGTCCGGAAGTGTTGTCGCTGCCGGACATCATCACCGACGCCGGCCGCCAGCCTTGGGTGCGAGCGATGGGCATCCGCGCCGCGGCCCATGCGGTGCGCTTTGCGCGGGACCAAGCAGGTGCAATGACAATTTTCGATCCCTTCTGCGGGGTGGGCACCGTGCTGGCCGTGGCCAATGTCCTCGGGCTCGATGCACTCGGCGTGGAAAAATCGAAAAAGCGCTGCGAGCAGGCGCGCTTGCTCACCGTGGCGCCGGAGGAACTGTGAAGCAGATGTTGAGGTGGGCGCGTAGGTCCCGCTGCGTGCTCTGACGGGCACAGGGACGTGCCGGGCCACCTACTAATTGAACCACGGATTAGCTGTGTTGAGAAGCAAGGGAAAGTTGAGAGGGGCGCATGAGTTGGTTGAGGTGGACGAGGAGTTTACGCATGACGGCGGTGATGGCGACGCGGTGTGATTTACCGCGGGCTCTG